>NYZE01000023.1 GCA_002685965.1 Planctomycetota bacterium
ATTGTTGCGGCCCAGCTCTCCCAGACCCGCCTTGACGGCGATGGGGATTTGCAGGACCGGTGGCGAGGTCTCCCCCTACTCGATGAACACCGCAAGCTCCGCGGACTCGACAGGACGACGCTGCAACTCGCGGCGAATCTCATCGGCGGCTTCGGCGAACGGTCGTGTGTCAGGGACGCGGCGGTCCATGACGCGGACAAAGCCCCAGCGCTCCCCAATCGCTCGCACCTGTGACAGGGACCCAACCGCGACCTCGTCGGCGAGTGTCACGCCTGGGTGGTCGAAGCCGTTGGGCAACAAGGGCAAGCGACCGCCGACGGCGGCGCTGCGATCCACCGAGTGCTTGCGCGCGAGCGTCGCGAAATCAGCACCTTCAACGATCCTGCCTCGATACTGCAGCCCGGCCTTCGCTGACGCGGCGGTGAACAACTGCACCGCCACCCCGCCGCGGCGCCGCATCTGGTAGCGCACCGTGAACGAGCGCAGCAGCCGCCGCCAAGCCAGCAACTCGACCCGCGCCAAGAACGCATCGCGACTCATCGCGTAGTTGCGCTCGATCCACGCGTCGATGGTCGACGCACCGCCGGAACGTTGACGGAAGACGCGCTCTACGCGGGCCCACTCGCGCTTGACCGCGAGCCTCAGGTCCGAGTCGGGAACCTGCACGTCGAGTTTCTCGGCGACCACCTTGACGCGCGCGTCCAGCACCAACAACTCGGTGAGTTCTCGCGCGCGCTGCGGATCGATTTCGAGGAGCCGATCGAAGACATGGTGCTTGCGCACCCGCACCGACGACACGCTAGCGAGCACGCTGTCACCGTCATCCCTGCTAAAGAGCGACCCGAAGCCGAGTTCGGCGCGGTCAGCGGTGACCGGCGCCGGCCGGTAGGTGGGCCGCGCCGCAGCCGGCTCGCGAGTTCCGATCGGCTCGCCGGTCTCCACGCGTGGCCCCGTGCACGAGGCCACGAGCGCCAACGCAAGCAGCGCTAACCGCGACACACGCGCTACCGGAAGCGCAGACTGCGGATGAACTTCGTCTTGTGGCACAGCCCGCAAGCAACCTTCTGAACCTTGCCGACTGCGCCTTGGACCTCGCGATAACCCCTGCCCCCGCACGTGATGCAAGCCCTGCAAAAGGCGTTGACGACCTCCATATCAGAGCCGTGCTCGGCGTAGTAGGACATGATCCACTGCTGGCGCGTGACCGTAGCGGCAGCCTTCCACCACTGGTCCTCGGTGTCGGGTTCGTCCGGGTCGTCGCCGCCCTTCTTCTGCGCGCGGCGTGCCTGCTTGAGGAACTTCTCCATCCGCTTGCGCAGCGCGTTCATGCGCTTCTGCTGCGTGGACTGCCCACCCTCCTGGGCGGCCTTCTTGCCCTTCTCGTAGGGAGTGCCCTTGACGATCTCCTGCTCGCCCAACACCCAGGTGCCGGTCGAGTAGGTCGAGCCCTGGATCTTGGCCACGCGGCGCTCGACCCGCAGCTTCCAGAAGCGTTCGATCTCTTCTGGCGTCAGCTTCTTGGCGCGGGCGATACGCTCGCGGATGGCAACACCGAGCTTCTCTTCCGCAGCCTCCTGCGCCTCCTCCCAGGACAGGGCTCGGTTGCGCGCGATCTTGGCCGCCTCGTCTCGTAGCACGCGATACCAGATACCGGTGACGACGCGCACCATCTCGCTCTCGCGGTCACGCTCGAGCAACTGCTTGGCCTTGGCGAAGTCACTCAGCAGCTTGCCCTGGGCATATCGCAGGTCGTATTCCTTGACGACATCGAGCGCCTTGGCGAACTGCTTGCGGTTGCGCAGCACGTTGATCTGTCCGATCAGATCCGCCTCGGCCTTGTTGGCGATCAACGTCGCACAACGCGCCAGGTACAGCGTCACCTTCTTGGGCTGGGCGCCACCACCGAACTTCTGCGCCGCTTCGAGGTGCTGCTTGGCCCGCGCATAATCATGCACCTGCAGCAGATAGACACCGACCTGAACGTGCTTGTCGGGATCCTCTTCCGGCGCCACCTCCGCGAGCTTGCGGTTGTAGATCTCGTCCGGCGTCAGCACGTCGTGAATCGGCACGCGGATCTTCTCGGGCAGCGCCGTCAGGTCCGAGGCAGGGATCTTGACGATGAGTCCGCGCCGCCGCAGCACGAAGGTATCGCCATCGCGTCGAATCAGCTCGCCAAGGAACTCACGGCTAACGCCCGCCCGCGAGAAACGCAAGCGCATGACGCCGAGCTCGACGTCCTCTGTCTCCTTGTCGGCGACGAGGTTGTAACGCCGCCGCAGCAGCTCCGCGTCGGCCCCAAGCAAGTCGCCCCAGCCGAGATCGAGCACGCCACCGTTGTCGAAGCGCTTGAAGCGCAACCCGTTTTCGTCTGCGGTCTCGACTTCGCCGATCAAGAGCTTGCCAGTCTTGAGACGCAGCACCTGTGCGCTGGCAGGGACCGCCAGCAGCAACGCTGTCACTAGCAAGAGCAGCCTTTTCATTTTACGGCCTCCATCATCTCTCGTCTGAACTCCCACGCTCTTCCGCAATGCGCATGTGGAGTGGCTTGCCACGCGCCATCGGAAAGCGATAGACCTCGCTGACGTCGCTACCGCGACGCAACCAACGAACGGTCATGTGCACAATGAGCTCCCATGGCCGATCCGGGTCGGCGTCGAAAGCCAGATCGTAGCGTAGTCCTGGATATTGCGGCAGCGTCGCGCCCTGAACCGCCTCCGGCAGCGCGCCGCCGTCCTCGCCGAGCGCGCCGTCCTGGTGCAGGTTTTCGCGGACCGTAGTGACCATCCGCGCACTGTCCCGCACGAGCGACGCCATCTCCTCGGTGGCCAGTCCTGTCGAGAACACCGCGAAGACGGTCGTGACCCCGAAGGCCAGGATCATCATCGCTGCCATCATCTCGATCAGCGTGAAGCCGCGGCTGTTCCGGTCTGGCCTGGCGAGTGTGCTCATCCGTTCCAGTACTCCCGCGCGACCACGATCGGAACGCGGATCGATACTTCCTTGCCAGCGTGGACGCGAGCACCGCCCTCGTGCTGACGCGGCTTCGTGAAGCGCATGCCGCGCCGCACACCGATCAGCCGCGAGCCATCGATTCCGCTGTAGTGGATCCACTCGCCGCCGATCTTGAGATAGGGCTGATCCTCCGGAAGCGGTAGACGCTCCGGATACTCGACGCGCAGGTCGACGCTCTTGGCGTCGACCTTGTTGGCCAGGAACGCCGTGTAAGCGAGCCCCGGTCCCTGGTCGACGACGATGCGTGCTTCGACTGCGGACGGCATGACATCGTCGAGCGGGTCGGCGAGACTCGATGGGTCCAGGTCCAGCGTGAAACCGAGCACGGTGTGGTCGGACGGGAAGGTCCCGGCCCGCGCCGAGTCCCAGCAGTGCTCCGGTGCACCCTTCGAGCCGCGCCGAGCCGCGAAGCTCTCGGTGTACTGCGACCGGAACAGAAACTCGACGTAGAGCAGATTCGACAACAGAGCCGTCGAAGGCGCCGGTAACGCCGCACCATCGACCCAGCGGCCCTTGGCGCCGGGTAGCAGCAGACGCCGCTGGCGGAACAGCGCCAGATAGCAGCCATTCTCCTCGCCCGTCGGCAGCACGCGCAACGCCAGCTCGGCCGGATGCCGCGGTGGAATGTCGCGCAACCGATCGGCAACACGCTGGCGCATCTCGTCGGGATCAACGGCCCCCTCGCTGTCGCGGATCTCCTGGACCACGCGAGCGCGCAGGATCCCGGCGGTCTCACCCCCATCCAGCGTGCACACGAAACGCACCTCGGGGAACCAATCGCAGGCACCCGGCTGGGCGTCGGCGACTTCCTCGGGTGCAGGTTTGGCATTGGGCAGGAAGGGGATCCACTGCGCGTAGAGTCGGCCGCTCAACGCCGGCGCGCCGGCTCGATTGCGCGTGCGTTCGAAGCGTTCAGTGCGCGCCGATGCGAACTGCCTATCACTCACTGCCGTCATGCACGGCAGATCGCTCGTCACCATGTCTATGGCGCTCGCGGCCCGGTCTTCGAGCGACACACGCTCCTCGCCGCGCTGCCAGACCGTCAACGCATCCGACAGGATCTGCGTGAGAAACATCAGGAACACCGACAGCATCCCCATCACGACCAAGAGCTCGACCAGGGTGAACGCTGCCGTTCCCGCAGTGCTACCTGGCAGCCGGTTGCTCCGCCCCGTCATCTGAGCGTCACCTCTTCGCGCAAGACGCTGGTTGCCGACTGATACGTGTAGGCAAAGGCCTTCACGCTCGGTGTCCGTTTCCAGCCGGTCGCGTTGAACAACTGAGGGTTGAACGCACCCGACTTGTAGATCACGTGGAAGCGGAAGTCCCAGCGCGAGGCCTGCGCGCCGATCTTGCGGCCCATCGTGGAGTTCTTCTTGAGCGGGCTATCGAAGCGCCACAGCCCCCACGTCTTCTCCGCATCCGCCGACCACGGCACTCGGTCATCGGCGCGCGCCAGCAGGATCAGGTCCAGCGACGGATCGGGAATCTCTTCCTCCCAGAGCAGCTCCGTCACGAACAGGTTGGCCGCTTCGGTCGAGATGCCGAGATACGCCAGCTCTGGATCGTCGGCACGCTCGGCATAGCGGTCCCAGTAGCGAATCGGCCAAGCGATCGCGAGCGAACCGCTGCCATGCCCAGCCGCGGCCGTGCCATAGCGGCCACGGAAGACGCCCTGGTTGGCGACCGCGTGCGGCGGCATCTCGAGCATCTGGCCGCGCGTCCAGCAGTAGTGGAGCAGTTCCTCGTTGACGAGCACCGTACCCTGGTACCTCGGCAGCCGACCCGGGTTGGCGACGAGGATGGCCGACTGCGATGCTGACATGGACGAGCTCAGCGCACCCGCCGGTCGCGACGAGATGAACTGCACGCGCTCGCCGACGTCGTGCGCCCTTGGCTCGGTTCCGAGCATGCCACGCCCATTCTCGGCCACGACCAGAAAGCCTGTCGCGTCCAAGGTCGCAACGCCAATGACCTCACCACCGATGAGCACGAGCCCTCCGTTCTGGAGGACACCGCCGAGGCGGATGCGCTGGCCGCGACTGGGCACGAACGCGATGCTCCTGGCTGACTCGACGCATGGCACGGCGACGAGACCGAGGATCTCGGAGTCTCGGCCACCACTGGCCAGGTTGTGGTGCAATCCCCAGAAGCCCTGGATGTCGTCGATGAGCCCGTTGAGCGGCTGCCCGCCGGCCGCGCCGCCCTCGTCACCGCCGACAGTCGCCCGCTCGGCCAGGCGAATCGGCAGCTCGCCGGACGGAAACTTGACGATGCGGTCGAGCACCCGCGTGTCGGTCACGAGCTTCTTGCCAATGAGTGGGGTCAGCGCGCCCTGTGCGAGCGCAACGAGGTTGCACACCGGGCCGCGCGGATCGCGGTCGGCGTTTTCGTCCTGGTCGGGCCGGTCCTGCTGGTTGCTACCGCGGTTCGCCTCATCGTCGTCCTGGTCCGCCGGCTCTACCCACTGCCGCACGGCCCAAGTGATCCGGTTCCACTCGACACTCGGCAGGTCGTCGCCGTCAGACCCGGTGACCGACGCAATGCGGTCACCACGGCCGGGACGGCCGAGCCTCAGGCGCCCGACCGCGGTCCGGAACACGGGCGTCACGAGCCCGCCGGTGAGTTCGTGCGACGAAGTGCCAGTCGCCATGTCGCCACGGAAGGCGAATCGACGGCGCGCGATCCAATGTGGCAGGTTGTCGCCGACCTCGAAGTCGTCGATGGAACCGATCTCGCCCTTGGGATCGTCTTGCGGCGGCTGTTCCCAGTTGACCGGACCGGCCTCGAAGTCGAGCCTCACGATCGGGTTGCGGGGCGGACCCGTGACCTCGGCCGTCATGCGGTTGCGCGTCAGCTCCCAGAACAGCCGCCACACGGCGCGACGTCGCGTGCGGCAGACCCAGTTGCGACTCGCGTCGACGTAGTCGTAGCGGACCCACTCGGTGCGCTGTTCGTCATTGGGTCGGATCTGGATCCAGTCCGAGTGGTCCTGGGAGACGGGATCTAGCAGCGTGAGACCGCTGACGGCGACCGAGATCGGCACGCAGAAGGTAAACAGCTGCGGCAGCGAGTTCGGATCGGTCCGACCACGCTTCTCCCACTCCGTGACGAACTTGGACGGCTCGGCGCGAAGCCACGACGCGTCACCACCGCCATTGAGGTCAGGTGGTAGCGTCAGAGCGCGTGACTCGATCGTCAGCTGCGTGCCGTCGAACGCGGAGTAGCGGATGACCTCGCAACCTCCCGCATAGTCGATCAGGTTCTGCCCCATGTCGCGGACGGTGATCCCTCGCTGAATCAACAGGGCGTATCCGCCGCCACGATCGAAGCCCGGGATGCCTCCGCCGCTGGGCTCGGCGTCCACGATCGGTGCCGCGAGTTGAATCGGGCCAGTGAACTTCTCGTCGATTCCCTTGCCGAGCGATACACGCCCGACCTGAATCGGCTCCCTGGGGTCGACGACCCTGGCCACACCCCAGGCTTTGAGCGAACCAGAAGCGAGCTGCCCTTCGCCGGGCAGCATGTGGTACTGCTCGAGGATCGGATTGCTGTACCCGTAGAGACGCATCGCCGCGTTGGCAGGATGCGGCGGCAGCTTGGCCGACGAGGCGTCCGCCTTACCCTGCAGCACAGCGATCGGAATGCCCGAGTCACGCGCGCCACGTCCACCACGCGAGTCACGTCGCGACGTCGCCAGTGCACCGTTCTGGTTCTCGGTGACCTCGAACAACTCGTTGCCAACGATGTAGACGCCGGCGCGCGGCAGCCCCTCGCTGTCCTCGACGCCGAGCGTCGGGTTTAGCGCGCGCTGGCGCTGGCGGTTGTTGGTCAGCTGCGTCAGGTCGACTTCACCGAGCGCGCCGAGAAGGTGCGACATGTACCAGGGCTTGCCCTTGGCGGCGCCGTCGGTGAACACACAAATGCCGTCGGGAGTGCCTCCGGCCAGCTCGAAGCCGAAGTGTGACCACACATCGCCGACGATGCCGTTGTCCTGGATCGGCATCGTCCACTTGAGACAGGTCTCCTCGGGGTTGTCCTCCCCCGGCTCGGGGTCGAGGCCAGCCACGTCCCACACGCGCAGCACGACCTGCGCTCCTTCGAGGGCCAGCGTGATCCGGTTCTGTGCCGGCGACCCGTCGCGGCCGGCCAGGTCGAACAACACCTGGTCCTGCAGGCCGCGCGGTTTGGCCCAGAAACCGATGCCGAAGGCCATGCCCAGGCCGCCCGGCCCTTCGGACATCGGGATCAAGCCCGAGCGCTCGACCCGTTTGAGGATCTTCTCCACGTTCTTCGCGTTGACGCTCCCGGGCAAGGCAACCTGTATGTCCCGATACGGGCCGAGCGCGCGCACGTCCCAGCCTTCCGGATGCGCCGTGCCCCCGAACCCGTAGACAGCATTGCCAATGCCGATCAGCGGCGGCTGCGCGACACCGAGCGTGACCCGGCTGGCTTCAGCGTCCTCGGACGGGAAGCGCGCCTTCTTGCCGCCACTCGACACCGGCGCGAGGTGCGCACGCGAAAGGCTCGGCGGCTCGCTCGACGAACGCGAACCTCCAGCGATCGGGTGGGCACTGTGCACCGTCGTGTTCTCTGGCCACGTCGTCCAGAAGGGACGACTCCGGTCGGACCGAGTCGCCTCGTCGAAGCGGTTCTGGCTCGCATAGACCTTGTCGACGCCGCGCGACGGCTGCGGCAGCGCAACCCCGACGCGCTCCTCGCGGGCCAAGGTGCGCCCGCCCCCGGACAGCAGCGCAGTCGCGACGCGATACCGCACGAGCCCCGACGACTCGAAGGCGACCGGAATGCTGGCTTGGGCGTTGCGCGAGTCGAGGCCGTTGAGCATCACCGAATAAACGAAGTCGAGCGCCGCCTCGCCGATGATGCCGGCTTCGCGCATCGGCAACAGTCCGCGCTCGAGCAGGTCCTGGACGCCGGTGAACGGATGCGGCCAATCCTCATCCTCTGTAGGTCCGCGCAGGCCAACCAGGTGCTCGGACAGCTGCTTCGCCCGCCCGCCCGCCAACGGCTCCTGCATGCGCAGGTGACGGCCTTCCGGGCTGACCATCATCGACCAGCCACTGCCGGCGCCGCGGATGTTCTGGAACACGCCGGTCAGCGCCGCCGCCGATGCCGTGTTGATGTTGAGTGGCAAGGGCAGCAGTGGCTCGATGATCGCCTCGTCCTCCCCGGCCAAAAGCTGCGTGACCCGGTGCAGCACCAGCCGTCCCGGAGAGCTGCCCACTGACGCCGAGGACGACAGACCACGCGACAACTTCCTCGGGTCATCGACGACGAGCGCCCATTCCACCGCGTCCTGGACGCGAATGCGCACGACCGTCCCGGGAGGGAAGGACATGGGATCACGGACCACGACCACGTGAGTCTCACCGGGAACGAGCGCGCTGAAAACCCGCTCCGCCTTGCCGAGCGAGGCGCCATGCGGACGCGCGCCGTCGAAGGCGAGGAGCAGACGTATCGGCTCGAGTTCATCCATCGTCAGGTCGCCGAAGCCGGCCCTCGACACCTCCAGCATCTCCTCGAACGCCCGCCACCCATTCCAGCTGGCGCGCGACTCGTCGCGTTCGAAGGGCCGCGTGACGAGCTCGCGCACGCGTGCATCGAAGACGAACGCGTATGCATCGTGATCGTGCGGTGGGCCGTAAGGATCAGGTGGCCCCTCAGTCCACTTGACGCCACGCTCGAGATCCTCCAAGCCGCCCGCGGACTTGCGCCCATAGTGGATCAACTCGGTGCCGATCCAGACGTAGCCACTGTCGGGGAAGCGACTGATGTTGGACACAGCCATCTGCTGCGTCTGGTCGATCTTGAGCGGCGCACGCAGCACGCCGACGAGGCCGAGCAAGTTGGCCCACACCATCTGCGGACAGGTCGGCGCATGGATCCGCCCCTGCAAGTCGATGGACTCGGCAGTGAGGACGCGACGCGGACCGAGCGACGACTCGTCCTCGGTCGTGTCGTAACGAATCTCGAGCTCGGTGACGTCGTCGTAGTTCGGCGTCAGATCGCTGCTGCCGTGCGTTTGGCCAAGCCGGGCGAGCAGCACCTGTCGCCCACCGTCTGCAAGCGTGCGCACCTCGCGCTGCCCCGCTTCGTCTTCGGCGGCATTGCTTTCCTGCCCCATCGAGAACAGGAATGGACCCAGTAGTGCCAGCAGCACGCCCAGCACCATCAGCACCGCGATCAGGGCAAAGCCGCCCTCAGCTCGGGTCATGCCTTGGGAGGGATGCGCGCATGCACGATTCATCGGGTCAGCCCTCCAAGCTCGAACTCGATCCGCTCTTCCTGTTCCTCGAGGCGCAGCAGGTAGCTCGGCAGCCCACCGTGCTCACGGCGGTCGACTCTGCCGTCCCGATCGAAGCACAGGATGCCCGGACCCTGCGCGACCTCGACGAACTGCGGCAGGTCCTCGGCTGAGATCTGATCGAACGCGAACAGCTCCACCGTGTCGATCGCCCCGGGCACCGGCGCACCGCCGTCCGAGATCGTCCAGACGGCACGCGGATCGAGCCAACATTCCTCGGGCGCTGGCTCGGCGGCCTCGAGGACGAAGTCGAGACTAAGGCGGATCTCGCGGCCGTCGCAAGCCAGCTCGATCTTGAACCAGCGATGCAGCGGTACGCGCCGAACGCCGCGCACCGTGACGCGACGACGCCCCTTGGCAGTGCCCATCGACATCGTGGCCGCGCCGGTCAGCCTGCCACCTGCCTCGACGCCGAGCTCGAAGGTCTCACCCAAGCGAACGACGTTGCACGCGCCGCGCTGACGCAACTTGACGTCACAACGCACGAGGAAACCCCGTCGTAGGTCGAAGCTGGGAATCGTCCGCGCGTCGAGGCGCACGCCAGGCGCTTCCGGGGCGTCGTCGGGAATGAACAGCCCCTTGCCGAAGCGGCCGCCGCTGTCAATCACGCCGCCGACGAGGTCGCCGCCGATGCCGCGCGTGCCGCCGGCCTTGCCGTGGTCGAAGTTCCACTCGGCAACCGAACGCAGGGCAACGACGCGCACACTGTAGGTCGGATCCTCGATCTCAACGTCACTGGTGCTCGCTGCCGCCTTCTTGCGTCCGGGCGTCGGCGTGATGATCAGGCGGCTCGGCGCGCGGTACATGCGGGCCTGCGAGCGTGCAAATCGGGCGTGGTCGCGCAGGAGCGTTGCCGCGCGGTCGAGCGCCGGTCCACCGCGGGTCAGGATGCCCACCCCGATGCCGGCGATGCTCGAGATGATCAGAATCACCACGAGGATCTCGATCAACGTGTAGCCGGCGCGGTCAGCGGCACAGCACGTCGGCCAAACCGTGGTCGAACTCCTGGGGCAGGACACTAGTCGTCCTCTTCCGGAATCTGAAAGTTGGCGATGTCATCGCCATCGTTGAACACGCCGTTGGGCCCGGCCGAGAACAGCTGGAAGGCGCGCGGCTTCGCGTATCGCCCCTTGAGCCGACGCGCGGTCACGATGACGGCTTCGCCGCCTTCCTCCTCGGACATCTGGTAGGTCTGTTCGGTCGCGTAGTTGCGGAAGTGGAAGTAGGCGATCGGGTTTCCCCAGGCATCCGCAAGTTCCATACGATCGCTGATCAGGAGCTTGGGTATCTCGAACCCGGCGCGATCACCGTCGGTGTTACACAGCCAGTCCAGCTGGTCGGGGAAGGGTCCCTCACGCGACAACTTGCGGTTGAGGAAGATGATGCACGACTCGATGCCGGAGTTCGTGCCGTTGCCAGCCGAGACCTTGAGCTTGCCACCACGGTCCTTGAAGTCATCGGGCGGGTAATCGCCGATGCGCCGCTGCACTTGGTAGGCCTCGACCGCCAGCGCCATCGCTTCGATGCGCGCCTTCGTCGTGGCAGCTTTCTCCTGCGCCTCCGCCTGCCCGATCATCGGTACCAGCGCGACGAACAAGAGCGACAACAGGCCGATCACGACCAAGAGTTCGATCAACGTAAAACCCGCGCGCTCCCGCATGGCTATCCCTTCCCCAACCGCACCAGGCGGAACTCGTCGAACCAGGCGTCGACGCGAGCGCTGTTCTGGTTCTTGATCAACAGGTCGAGCTGGAGTGGCTTCGAGCGCATGTTCAGCGAGCGGCAGTCGCGCCGCAGGATTTCCCTGCCGTCCCAGGTCACCACCAGCGTCGGCTTGGCACTCGTACCATCGATGCCGCGATCGACCTCGATCCCGACCAAGACCGACTGCCCGGTACGCAGGTCCGCGCCCAACTCGGGGCCGCGCTTCATCACCTGGTTCTTCTGGGTCGGCTGGCGCCCGTCCTGCAGGAACAGATACGAGTTCCCGAGTGAGTAGCCCAGCTCGAGCTGGAAGTTGGTCTGCATGCGACCGCCGCCCATCGGCCGTTGATCCGACAAGCGGAACACCGCCGAGGTGTTGGTATGGATGTTGTCACCGACTCCGACCCGCAGGGACGCACTGACGAAGTCCTGCCCGGGCTCGACGCTGAAGCGCCAGTAGCTGTCCTGGTCGCTGGACGCCTGCCCGGCGACTTTCAAGCGGCCGCCGTTGACGTTCCACACCAGGCGGCGCTGGCCCTTCTTGACCTGCAACCACTGCTTGTTGACCCCGTTGAACTCGTCTTTGAAGACCCGCTTGCCGCGGTGGTATTGCAGCATCTTCATGACGCCGTCGGAGTAGACCTTGAACGGTGCCTTCTCGTCGCGGATGAACTGCCAGACGTTGCGCAGCCCAGTGATCGCGTCGTCGACGTGGCCGCTGCGGTTGCGCAAGAGCGCCAACCACAACTTGGGGTGCAGGTCCCCGCCCCACTGCTGTGAAGCCTGAAACGCGCGCCGCGCCGCGTCGTTGCGGCGCAGGTGGTAGCGCTGTACGCCGAGCAGGTCCTGGTAGACCGGCTGCTTGCCGCGCGCGGCATCAACCTGCACGGTGCGCGCCGCCAAACGCTCGCCGTCGATGAGCAACTGCGCCGCGCCCTGCCGCGCCTCGAGGAGGTGCGCGTATGCCTTCTCGGCCATCGCCTCCACGAAGTCGTGGTGCTCAGCGAGACAGGTCTCGAGCTTGGCTCGCGCTTCACCGAGTCGATCGGACTGGCGGTAGGCGCGCCCCAGCAGATAGAGCACGAAGGGGTCGTTGGGAGCCATGCGCTCCGCTTCCTCGCAGCGCGCGACCGCGTCCGATACCCGACCCTCGGTCTGCAACAACAAGAATGCCTGCGCACACAACGCGAGGTGACGATCCAGCGGGTCACGTGTCGCGGCACCACGGAACGCCGCCATTGCCTCGTTCCACTGCTTCAGGTGGAAGTGGCACAACCCGGCCCCGATCAACGCCACCGCCGACGTCGGCACGCGCGCCGCCGCCGTGCGGAACGCTTCCAGCGCCGACACCCAGCTCTTCTTCGCGTAAAGCACGGTGCCTTCGAGCATCGACTGTGCCGGATCCTCGGTGCGGACGTTCTTGGCCTCAATCAAGGCGCGCTCCGCCTCCACATCCTTGCCTACCGCCAGCAGCGTGCGGACAAGCCACGACTTGACCGCGAGTTCGCGACGGGCCGGCATGCCCGGAGCGACCAGGGCGCGCGCCTCGCGCACCGCCTTCAGTGCCTCCTCGCCGCGGCCGAGACGACTCAGACAACGCGATAGCTCGAGCCAGTTGCGCGCGTCGGTGCGATCCCGGTTGACAGCTTCGGTCAACCAACGCTCGGCGTCCTCGAACAGGCCGAGCCGCATGGCCAACACGCCGCGTCCGCGCGGGACGAAGGCAAACTGCTTGAAGTCGCCCTTGGCGAGTTCGTCGTAGAGCGCCGCCTCTTTCTCCAGCCGGCCAGTCTCGGAATAGACGCGCGCCAAGAGCTCGCGTCCACGCGCCGAGTTGGGCTGGATCTCGACGTGCTTGCGAGCCTGTGCCTCCGCCTCTTCGAGCGCCTCGGCGTGCTCGCGCTCGAGCGTCAGCAGGTCGTCGACGAAACGCTGGCGCGCGTCGAGGCCCGGAGGCCCTGCGGGAATGTGCCTGCGCCGTATCGCGATTCGGTTGTTGACGTTGTTGGCGAACTCGATCTCGGTCACACCGGCCAGCGCATCCACGTCGATCGGAAGGCGCTGCATCTGCACCTTGCCGCTCTTCACGTTGATGGTGCGCAACTCGAGCGGTCTGTGGAACGGCCCCTGCAACGCCAGCGGCTTGCCGTCGACGATGCGACCACGCGCGTGCTTGTTACTGCCGAGCACATAGCCCCATTGGTCCTTGCCGTTGAGCTTGACGCGGTCGTAGGTCTCGGCGAGCTCTTCCGGGAGCAACGAGTCCTGTCCGCCGCCACCATTCGAGCCAGACCCTGAGTTGCCCGAGGCCGGGCTGCTCGACGGCTCGCTGGCATCTTGTGCGAGCGTGACGGCAACGGGGGTGACGCGACGCAGATACCAGTGCGCGATGTCCGGCCCGAGCGGCAACGGCGGCTCGATCAGAGGCAGGTCGGGGAAGCGCGGCAACGGCAACTCCGGCCAATCCAGTGGCGGCAACGGCGATGTCAGGGACGGCTTCAGGAAGAGGTCGCGAGCGCGCGCAACGCTGCCTTTCAGAGCATCGGTGACGACGGCGCCGGGCACAGCCTGGCTGCGGTAGGTCGCTCGTCTGACCGTGGCCTTGCCCACCCCGGCCTGACTACCGCGGCCCATCGCGAAGAGGAGGGCGATGACGGCGACGGTGGCCAGCAACAGCCCCTGCTCCTTGCGCAGGCTCATGACGCCGCCTCCGGCTTCAACAACGCCAAGAACTTGCATCTGACGTCGAGCGGCTCACCGGGAATCGTCCTGGCGTCGATGTCTTCCAGTAGCAGCGCGCGATCGCCGCCGGTCATGGCTTCAAGGAAGCGCTCCAGCGTCGTGCCATCGACGCGGAAACGTATCGACACACCGACGCGCTGACCAAGGTCGACGGTCTGCTTGCGACGGCGAGCGAAGCCGGTCCCGCTCGGTCGCTTCCGTTTGCGCACCTGGATCGAGATCTTCTCGATCGAACGCAGGCCAACCGCTTCGGGCTCCTGCTCGCGAACGCGTTCGGAGGTCACGAGCAAACGCGTCAGCGCGTCTTCGATCAGGTCGAGCCCGACCAGGTGCAACTGCGTCTCTTGCCGATCCACTGGCGAGTTGACCGGGAGTCCCAGTTGGCGCGCGGCGAAATCGACGTCGGCCCCGTCCATGGCGTCAATGACACTCTTACGGACCGCCGAGGTCTGACGCAGATAGTGCAGGGTCGGCCCGTCCTTGCCGGCGAGGTCGTAGTCGGGACGCATCCGGAAGTAGGCCTTCGCTTCGACCTTCGCGAGCTCGACGTCCAACGCTTCCTGGTCCGCGCGCGCCGCGCTGCCCTCGGCCCGACCGTACCACTTGGTCTTCATGAGCCTCGAGCGCGCCGACGAGATCCGCGACTCGAGACCGGAGGTGTCGTAGCGACTCGAGACGACCGCGTTGCCGACGAGGAAGGCGACCAGGCCCGCAAAGCACCCGATGATCCAGGTCTTGTGCTCTTGCCAGATGTCGTTGAGGTCCATCAGTTGCCTCCCTTCGAGGGAGCGGCGGGATCGAGGTAGTCAACGATCCAGGTGAATCCGAAATCGCTTCCGGTCTTGGCGCTCGGCGCACGAATCGGCAGCCCCCGCGCCTTTGCGTCTCGCTGGAACTTGGGGTAGACGCTGTTGCGCAGGTCGTCGCCGGTGATCTGCACTCCCTTACCCTCGAACGTGACGTAGGTGCGCCTGTTCGCCCGCTTGCTCGACCTCCTGGCGCCCGGCTTCGGCGTCGGCGGCTTCACCCAAGACGCGGTGCCGTTGGCCGACCGCACGCGGGTAAGCCACAGGTCGGCAGGCAGCGTTGCGCGCACTTCGCGCAGCGCGCGCACGATCCCGTGCAGCGGCACGCTCAGCTCGGACAGCTCGGCGAGCCGCTGCCGTTTGACTTCGTTCTCGGCAACGGTGCGCTCGATGGTGCCGTGCGCCTTCTTGACCCGACGCAGCTGCGCATCCGCCACCTTTGCGTTCTTGGCCGCTTGCCCGTGATACGCCTTTCCGTCGAGCACACGCCAGCCGAGGAAGGCCAGCGCCAGGACGGCTGCGACGATGTTCCACAGCGTCTGCTGCATGAAGCGCCGCTTCTTCTTGACGGCTTCGGGCAGGATCTCGATCGAGTAGAGGTCATCAAATAGCGGCGTCATCGCCAGGCCAAGGGCGAGCACCGACTCCGGTCCCGCCTGCATCAGCTCCTGCGCGTCCTCGGGCGGACAGATCGACAGGTCGAGGTCGTTCGTCGGATTCCAGCAGTCCACCGCACAACCAGCGCCTTCGGCCAGGAAGGCATCCATCCCCTCGATGCTGGCGCCGGGCCCACAGATCAGCACGCGTCGCAGCGCCAGCTCCTGGATTCCGGTCTGCGACTGGCAGAAGGCGATGGTCGAGCGCAGCGCCGCTTGCAGCTGGCCAGCGACACCTTGCACGGAGTGGCTGACCTTCTCCTGTTGTGACGAGCTGAAGCTGCCCCGGGCTCTCGGATCCAGGTTGAGCAGTTCGCGGCGGATCTTCTGTGCACGCTCCTCGCGCACGTTGAACGCCTGCGAGATCGCGCCATCGAGCACTTTAAGGCCGCCCGAGACGTTACGCGCGAAGAGCAGGCTCTGACCACGCACCAGCGCCAAGTCGAGCGACGTGTCGCCGATCCACGCGAGCAGGACGATGTCCTCCTCGGTCACCGGCCCTACCGTCAGATAGGCGTTGAGCAACGCCACCGCGTTCGGCGTGAACGACGCGACTGTTCCTCTTGCCGCCTGCACGATGCGGTCAGTAGCCGCCAGAGCCTCGCTCTTGGCCAGAGCGAGCAGCACCGTGTCCTCGCCGGTCAACTCTTGCACGATCGGCAGCATGTTGAAGTCAGAGGCGAGGTCACCACCGGCCTGAGCCGCGATCTCCTGCACCTCGAAGTCCATCAGCTTCTGCAACTGCCAGTCTGGCACCTGCGGGACACGCGAGTATTTGAGGATCAAGTCTCGACCGGTCAGCCCCGCAACACACGCACCCAGCGGATCCGTGACCCCCGTCATGCGACCGCCCGCGACGGCAAGCCGCCGGAAGCCGGTGACTTGGAAGGTCACCCCCTTCTTGCGCCCCTCGCAAAGGGTTGCACTCTCGCTTGAGAGGTCCAGTCCGATGCCCTTACTCGCCATGGTCTTGCTGTCAGCCCCAACTTCGTTGTTCTAGTTCTTCAGGAGTTCGTCCGCGGCCTTGGCCGCGTCGGTGTCAGCAAACCGACTGGAAACGAACGTCGCAATCATCCTGGCCAGCCGCGTCTTCTCGGCCGCTTTCAAGGCCTGCGCCATCTGCACGAGCCGCTCGCCGCGCTGCTTCCCGCGAACGCGCTGCGCGTTCTGAAGCTGCTCGGACAACTCGCGCCTGAAACTCTCGATCTGCGGGCCAAACTCGGCGCGCATCGAATCGAGTCCCCCCAGCTGCGTAAGCAACTCGCGGTAGAGCCCGCCGTAGTGAAACGCCTTCGCCTCGTCGAACTCACGGCGCAAGTGCTCGAGCTGCTGACGCGTTTGACCAAGCAACTCCGCGCGACGCAACCGCGCCTTGGTCACCGAGTCGCCGTCGAAGGGCGTCTCGCGCAAGATCTGCGTGTAGAGCCCGAGCGCCTTGCCAGCTTCGCCGCGCTCGTGCGCATCATCGGCAGCTCGACGCAGGCGGATCGCCGCCGCGGTCTCCTCATCGAACCCAAGCCGCAACTCGACCGATCCCGGGAAACCCAGGACGAAGCGAGTACGGCCCGCAGTCGACTTGCGCACCTGCAGTGCGATCGGCTGCGTCGGCACCAGCAGCACCCGCGTCAGCCGGTCGCCCCAATAGAGGCCGGTCACGTTCTCGTAGCGACCGGCGCCCACGAAGCTCGCGAACACGGCCTTGCCACCGGCAGTCGCGCGCACCATGTAGCCGCCGCCGACCACGCTGTCGTCGACGTGCAGCACGAGCCGCCCTCCGCCCGTCCCCGCCAGAGTCACGCTCGCATCCTGCGCGTCGAAGGTCACAGTGCCGTGCAGGTCAGAGGCCGGCAACGGCAGCAACTCGGCGAGGTCCTCGCTGTGCGTGCCCGACGCCTCCGGTAGCACGCTCAAAGCCGACAGCGTGCTGGAGGTGCCGACGCGAATGCGCAAGCTGCCGCACTGCTTGTCCGGGGCGAACACGTGTCGTGTCGCGACTTGACGGCTCTGTGCAGCCTCGCTCGCAGGCACCTCGACGAGCGAGATGTCGTCGACCCAGACCTTCGCTTCGTCGCCACGCGCGTCAGCGCCGTCCGGCAGACAGGCAACGAGGGCGATGCGCACTTCTTCGCAACCAGGCGGAGTGGCACCACGACACTCGAGCCTCGTGTAGTTCTCACCGGGCAGCGTCGCCAGCTTGCTGCCGACCACGAGTTCGGGCTGCCGCTCGAAGCGCCGCGTCGTCTCTTCGTCATCGAACGCGTCCGGGTCGGCGTTCGGCGCTGGAGCCTTGCTGTAGAAACACAGTCGCAAGGCAACTCGCACATCGCCGTGCGTACGGAACGACGCCCTGGCCAGGTAAGCACCATCGCGTTTGGCGCGCACCACGGGGTCGTGCACGGCAACGGCCCACGCCGTGCCATCACCACCGAGGTCGGCGCGCAGCGCGTGCCGCCCCGTGCTCGCACCAGCACCACGGGCGAAGGCGCCGCCGCGCACGAGTGGCAACCAATCCTCCGCGCCAGCCGCTTCGAAATGCGCGAGCCCATCGGGCAGCAGGTTGCCCGGCACTGTCACGGCGTCAGGCCGCGACTTTCTGGTCGCCGGTGCATCCTCACGCAGGAAGAACCACCACACCGCACCAGTGCCGACGATCACCAGCAGAAGGACGACGGCAGCGATTGGGCTGCGCTTCTTGG
>NYZE01000024.1 GCA_002685965.1 Planctomycetota bacterium
ACGTAGAACTGCAACGGCCGCGCGACCGCCTGTCCAGCGTCGCGCGGCCAAGCCGCGACCCGGAGCCGAATCGGCAGCCGTAGTTCCCTGAGCGCTTCGTGCAACTCGACCGCCACCGGGACACCTTTACCGCCGAACTCCGGCAACAAGGACACCGCGGGCGTGCCGATCTTGGCGAGCTCGCCCCGCACGACGAGACCGACGGGCTTCAGGAAGCGCATCATCATCCGGATCTCGCCGCCCCGATCCGATACCAGGAAGTCCGACTGCGGCAGCGGTTCGACGATCAACGGGCGAAGCGAACCGACGTCTCGGGACAGCTCGACGCGCAACGGCGTCCCGTCGGCGAGCTCGACGCGAACGTCGAGCACGACGTGTGCTGCACCAAGGTCGCGGCCGGTCGGGCGCGACAGCTCGAGCGCCAGCTCTTTGCGATGGCCTGGATCGACGACGAGGGTCCGCCCATTCGGTGCAGCCAGCGAGAAGTCCGAGGGACTGCGAGCCAGGCCGAGCACGCGCGCGACGATACGCGAGCGACCGCCGTTCCAGATCCGTAATGGCGCGCCTACAGCCAGCTTGCCAGGCGCGAAGGCCTCGTCCCCGTGCCACGTCATCCGGATCACTGCACCGGCGAGCACGGCACGCTCAAGGGCCGCGATCCGCCGTCCAAGCCGGCGCGCGACGTCACCGCCGACCGGAGCACGACCGTGCAACGCCTTGAGCACGCGCAACAGCTCGGTCGCCAAACGCGTCGGGTCGAACTCTCGCAACAGTGCAGGTTGGTCGGGAATCTCCGGAAGGTCTTCGAATCGCTCGCGGATCCAGGCTCCAGTGCGCTTCGAGCCGATCTCCTTGAGCCATCGTTCGATGTCGTCGGCGGCGTCAAACACTCCCGGCAATCCATCGAGCAGCGACGACTTGCCAGGCCCTTCGCGCTTGAGCTTGACGCGCCGAGGCGCCGCATCGTCGATCGCCGCGTGCGGTTGCTGCGTGCGGTGCTGGCGCAGCGCCTGGTAAGCCTGCTCCTGGTAGGTCCGACCCCGCTTCGAATCGGGAACGTCGAGATCGAGCTCTACCGAGGGTGTCTCGCCCACACCAGCGCCACGGAACAGGCGCGGTGGCCGCTCGAGCCGTGCGACGCACTGCCGCGTCAGGTGGAGCACTGCGCGCTTTTGGCCATGCGCCTCGCGTGGTCCGTGCACGATCACGACGAGGTCGGGCCGTAGATCGGCGAGTTCGCGCGACAAGCGTTCGGCCGGGTCGAACGCGCGCCACTGGTCGAGCGCCTCGGCTGCCGTTCGCGTGTACCCGAAGTCCGGAAGGTCTAGAAAGCGCACCTTGACGTCCAGCAGCGCAGCAGCGGCGACGGTTTCGCGCGTACGAATGCGACCCAACTCCGGACCGTGCTCGGGGCCAACCGCGTTCTGACCGCCTTCGCCACGCGTCGCGACGAGCACCGTGACATCACAGCCCCAGCGGCGCCGTAGCATCAGGCCCAGTCCGCGGTACTTGTCATCGGGATGCGTCGCAATGATGACCGCGCGCGTATCGACCGATGCGTCGAGAAGAGCCTGGCGAAACGAAACGAGCCCTCCGGCCCGCGGACCAGCGACGTCCAGCTGTGCTGCTAGCGCGGCCGATGCGAGAAGGAGGGCTCCGAGTAGCCGCGTCGCTATTTGTGGACCGGCGCGAGCGGCGAGGCCTCCTTGCGCCGTTGCGGCGGTAGCGGAACGGGGCGAGACCCGGCCGGGGCCTCCTTGCCGACGCGACGCACGGGAGGAGCCTCCGACTGGTGAGTGGCATAGCCAACGACCGCAGCACCCCCGACGATGGCCACTACGCCAAGGACGAAGATCTCCGGACCGATCGGTCCGACCATGTTCATGCTGAAGCCGTCTTTGTGCTGGGCGTTCCAATGCACCGAACCCATCAAGTGCTTCGTGATGGTGTCGACACCGGGTAGTAGGCCCAGGTCGACCGGAACGTCTGCGGGAATCGGCACCATACCCAGTACGCCGGACAGAGTTCCGTAGATCCCGTCAACCGTGGATGCCATATCCGAGAACCCCAGCGCGTCGACATTCATGGGAACCGATGCGGCTAACGGCTTGAAGGCCGGGTTGGTCCGGACATCCTCACCTCCCTCGCCGGCCAGGCGCTTGATAGCACCCTTGACGTCGACACGAGACAGACCGAACACCAGGAAGCCGTTCCGGAAAGCAAAGGTCGGATCGAGCATCCCGGTCGGGTCGATGCCGCCCATCTCGTCGAGCACGAGGTCAATGGTGTAGTAGGTGCCTGCCTCGGTCTTGCTCTCGCTGATCGACACGAGGCCGTCACTGAGGCCACACAGCTTCTTCAATACCTCGAGCGTGCGCTGGG
Source organism: Planctomycetota bacterium (assembly GCA_002685965.1). Classification (GTDB taxonomy): domain Bacteria; phylum Planctomycetota; class UBA1135; order UBA1135. The sequence continues at coordinate 2,383 of NYZE01000024.1, forward strand.
AGTCCTTGCATTGGGCCATGAGCACCAGTTCGGGCGTCGCCATGAGGCCGCCGATCGGCATGCTGTACGAGAGGTATTCGGGGCCGAACGCGCCGAAGATGTCCTTCTTGATGTTGAAGCCGACCTGATCCTCGACCTCGGTTACCTGGCTGGAAACCATGTCTAGGAACTCGGGATCGTACGCTTCCACCGCGTCCATCACCGTGGTGTAGATGCCCTCGAGGCTGCCTATATTGGCAATCGAGAACGAGCCGACATCCCTGGGGATCCAAGCGAGGTGGTCGCGGTTAATTTCCGAGGCACCCGACAAGGCCATGAAGCCCTTGCGGCCCTCTTCCGGGCACAGCACGAAGGAGTTGAAGAAACCCATCCCATCGCGGTAGCCGCTCGTGATGCCCAGTGCCGGAACGCCATTGAAGCCAAGCGTGTCGAGCGCGCGGCCGACGCCCTTCCAGTCGACTCCCTGCGGGCCGGAATCGCCGGCGAGCACGGCCGCGGCCACCGCGGTCTGGAGCAGCGCCGTTGGGCGCACGAAAAACTCAATAGCAGCGCGACCGGCGTCGACTCGCTGCGCAACGCGGCGATAGGTCGTGTCATTGACCAGTGAACGCTCTGGGGCGGCGCCACCGCCCAACGCTGCAACGATCCGACTCGTGCGCGCGACGTTCGTGCCGATCACGAGCTTACCGCCGACGAATGCCCAGACGAGGCTATGCCCGACCTCGAGGCTACCGGGATTCCTCATGACCAGCATGTTCAACTGGGTGCCGCCCACGTCCTTGGTCTCCAGCATCGGTGCGTTCGGGCCGGTCCCGACCTCGGCAAGACCCATCTGGACAATGGCGCCAAGAGCGTGCTCGACCATCTTCGCGGTGTCGCCAAAATCAATGCAGCCGACCACGGACACCGTCGGCGCCTCTTGGCCACCGGGCGGGACGATCTCGGTGACCGCCATCGATGCCGACTTGACGCGCACGTCGAGCAGCTTGGACGGATCGAACGGCAGCATGCCATTCGCGTGCATCTGCTTCGCCATGCCGAGGTACTCGTCGAACTGCTGCTTTCCCATGGCCAGCAGGTCGGCCAGGAACTCCTGCACCTCTTCTTCTGCCCAGATCTTGTACAGGGGTGACGTCTGGAAGCCCCTCTGCCACGAGTCGATGTCGGGCGCGGACACGTAGAGCAACGTCTGCTCAGGAAGGGTCGCCTTGAACGCGTCCTGGGCCCGGGCTGCCGTCGTGGCAAGCCCCAGACAAGTCATGAGAGAGGCGCGGAGCGCGAGATTGGTCATCGGTGGTGAGTTCCTATCGGAGATGCGCCCGGCTTCAGCAGCGGGCTGCGAAGGGTGTTTTAAAGTGCGGGGGGTTCGGCAGGCGAGGTGGAATATTTCGAGAGGGGACGGAAATGCCCCGGCTATCCGCCAGGGCACCGGGCTTGCTCCGCCGCCTCCTACCCGCGCTCGAGTTGCCCGCTGAGCCTGCGCACCCGCTCCGACATCTCGGGATCCTCGGCGATCATCGCCTTGCCCTTCTTGATGGAGTGCAGGACGGTCGAGTGGTCACGACCGCCGAAGAACCCGCCGATCTCCTCGAGCGACATGCGGGTGTGCTGGCGGGCCAGGTAGATGCCAATGTGGCGGGGGACGACGACCGACTTGATGCGGCGCTTGGACTGTAGCTCCTTGGCCGGGATCCCGAACTCCTTGGACACCGCCTCGAGCACCTGCTGCACGGTGATCTGCGCCCGCTGGGGCAAGAGGTCCTGAAGTGCCCCGTACACCGTTTCCAGATCGAGCTTGCGACCAATGAGGTTGGCGTAGCCGATGACCTTGGTCACCGCTCCCTCCAGCTCCCGGATGTTGGTGTCGATGTTCTCGGCCAAGCACTGGGCGACATCCTGCGGCAGCTCGACTCCCCACAACCGTGCTTTGCGCTGCAGGATCGCGACCCTGGTCTCGAGCGAAGGCGGCTCGATGCAGGTCACCATCCCCCAGCGGAAGCGGGATACGAGTCGCTCCTGGAGTGTCTCGATCGCGCTCGGCGGCCGATCGGAACTCAGCACGATCTGGCTTCGGGCGTTGTACAGCGTATTGAACGTGTGAAAGAACTCCTCTTGGGTCCGCGTCTTGCCCTCGAGGAACTGGATGTCGTCGATCAGCAGGATGTCCAGCTTGCGGTAGCGGTAGCGGAACGGTTCGAGGTCGCCATTCGTCACCGCCTGGATGAACTGATTGACGAACGTCTCGCACGACAGGTAGAGCAGCTTGCGTGGCTTGGGACCGCGCAGGACCGCGTGGCAGATCGCCTGCAGCAAGTGCGTCTTGCCCAGGCCCGACGATCCATGGATGAACAGCGGGTTGTACGGTCCGCCCGGAAACTCTGCGACGGCTCGTGCGGACGCGTAGGCCAATTCGTTGCTGCGGTCTGTTACGAACTCCTCGAAGACGAACTGGCTGGCGAGCGGATATTCGGTCTGGGCGTCAGGCTGCTCGTCGATGGTGTCCAGCGGGCCGACCGGAAACGTCTTGAGGGACAGGCGCGAGAGCCCGACATCGTGCTGCTCCTGTGCACCGTTGGCCTTCAGCGGAACGGCGGGCGGAGCTTCCCCGGCAGAGCCGCCGGGCACCGCACGTCCGAGTGAAATCAGTCCGTCGAGGGACTCCGCATCGATGTCGCCGATCTGCAGAATGCGAACTCGACGCTCGACCCCGTCCACCAAGCGAGCAGCCTCTTCGAACTGGGCAAGATAGTGCCGGCGGATCCAGTCGCGCGTGAAGCCGTTGGGCGCAATGAGCTCGAGCTGCTCTTTGCCCTGACTTCTGCAAAGGACCCGTGCAAGCCACGTCTCGAAATGACTGGGGTCGATTCTCTTCTTGAGAGTCTCCGCAAAACGGGACCAAAAAGACTCGGTGGGCCCGTGCGAAAGCTCCGGAGACAGGCTGGACAAGATGACCCTCCCAAGGGGGCAGAGACGGTGTTGCAGACAGCAGTGGTTCTTCTTGCTGTGGACCCGCACGGTATCGCGCGGAGCCTCGGCTCAAGGCAGCGCAGTCGACTTCGCTAGGGGGCTATGGCGAAGGCATGATCGACTACGTTCTCGGGCGAACTCCAAGTGGCCGCCTAGGGATCCAGTGAATGGAACTCCCCAGAACTCTCGAACCACCGACCCTCTCGCTTGCTGCCTGGACACGTCCGTCGTTGTCGTTGCATGCTTCCAAATCCCTCGCTCCGATGACTTCCACACATGGGGTGGTAGCGCCTCACCAAAGGACAACCAGTGCCTGATCGGAGTCGAGAGAACGCTCCGGCTTCGCCGGACACAAACGTGCCGTCAACATTCGTCGACCCCGTGAGTCGCCAGTTCACCCTCCCCGGTGAACCGGTGATTCCGGATCTGGTATGTCGTGTTGCGTTGACAACACGAGTCGACGAACGCGGACAGCGCAAACGCGCAGCCGGGTTGAGCATCCGGCTGTGCAATATCCGGCGAAGAAGGAGTGAGCGGAGCCTCGCGGATCCCAACCACGGACTTGCAAACTCTTACCAGCGAATTGCGCAGACCACCCTAAGAAAGATCAGGGCGACACGATGAGCTGACCTGCCTGGTCGCGTGCGACTTCGATTGCCCACCTTGAACAACCATCACACTCACCGTTGCACCTTCCTCAAGTGTGAAACTAGCCGACACGACCACGTTGTCAAACGGGTTTCATCGTGTCTTCCGTGACAAGTGCACAAGCGCCTGACAGAACACGTTTCCAGCATCTTGTGCCGTTTCGATTTCGAGGTCGTGGGCAACACTGATGCGCACACAGCTACGTGCTTCCTCATCGTCGAAGCCGAGCGCAAGCAGCGACGCGGAGACTTCGCGCGCACCGGAAGTGCATGCAGAGCCGAAAGAAACGAGGATCCCGGCCAGGTCCAGCGCTGGTAGAGCGTGTCGAGCGGCGAGCGGGGCCAAACTCACGGTGCGCGTGTTTGGCAAGAGACGCGCGGCTCGGTCACATACAACCCGCCCCTGCGTGCGCGTAACTCGTTCGAGCACAGCGTCGAGCGACCGTTGCATGCGCTCGGCGCGGTCAGCTTGCTCGCGCTCGGCCAGTTCGATGGCCACCGCAGCGCCGTGTGCCAGCCGGACACACTGCGTCCCGGGCCGGCGGCCCAACTCCTGGGCCCCACCGCGCAAGACCGGGGCACACGGGCGCCCCCGCTTGGCGATCAGGACTCCTATTCCCTTGGGACCACCGGCTTTGTGAGGCGACAGCGTGGCGTAGTCCAGGAGCGGCAAGAGGGGTTCGAGGGCAACCCGACCAAGGGCCTGGCTTAGGTCAGAGTGCAGGAGAGCCTCTGCCGCGTGCGCCCACGCCGCCAGCGGCGCGAGATCCTGCACGACAGCGAGTTCGTGATGTGCCAGCACAGCCGTCACAAAGGCGCGTGGCTGGTCTTCGTTGGGCACAACGACCTCGCCAGCACGCGTCAGAGCCAAGTGGCGCGTCCAGGTTGTCTCACCGGCAGCAAAGGGCACCGCGACCGAGGGATGCTCGATCCGCGAAGACCAAGCCGGACGCCCGGTCGCCAGGGCAACCCCGAGCCCCGTGGCCACGGCCATATTGTTGGATTCGGTACCCCCGGAAGTGAAAACGACTTCGTCGGGCTCGGTGCCGATCGCGACTGCAATGCGCTCACGGGCTGCCTCCAACAGGTCCCGGGCCGCTCGACCGCGTGCGTGTGGGCTGTTCGGATTCGCGTCGGCAGCGCTCGGCAGCGCAGCCATTCCATCCCTGACCCGCACGTCGACCGGTGCACCAGCGTTGAAGTCCAGGTTGAAGCGATGCTCGCTCACAACGCTGCCTCGTATGCAGCGAGGTAGCGCTCGACCGCTCGTTCCGGCGGGAAGTCGGCCAGCGCTCTCTCGCGGGCAAGCGCGGACATCCGGCGGTAGCCATCGTGATCGGTGAGCACCTTGTGGGCGGCCGCCGCGATCGCCTCGGGCGTGTTCGGCTCGACAAGACACCCGGCGTCGCCGACGACCTCGGGCACTCCGCCGACGCGCGGCCCGACCACAGGGACGGCACACGCCATCGCTTCGAGCACGCCCAACCCGAAGGACTCCGTCTCTGACGAGAACACGTAGAGATCTGAGTCTCGCAGATAGGGTGCTGGATCCTCTACCATCCCCACAGCGCGGACGACGGAGCCCAGGCCGCGCTCCGAGCACCACTGCAACGCCTCCTGCAACTCCGGGCCATCACCAACCAGCGTCAGGCGCAGCGGCAACCGTTCAGCCAGAAGCTCGACAGCTCGACATAGATCCAGCACGCGTTTGACCGGCCGGAAGGTGCTCAGGTGGACCAACTCGCGCGGACCATCGGGGCGTTCCGGCCAGCGAGCACCCCCACCGGGCGCGAACGACCCGGGATCAACGAAGTTGGGAATGACCTCGATCTTGCCTTCGAAGTGCAGGCGCGACCGCGTGTCGGCGGCAAGGCTCTCGCTGACCGCCGTTACGAGTTGCGAATGCTCGAGACCGAACAACACCGCTCGCCGGTAGGCCGGGTTGCTCCCTACCAGCGTGATGTCGGTGCCGTGCAAAGTGGTCACGAGCCGCAGTTGGTTGCCTCCGAGCATCCAGTCCGCCATGCACACCGCAACCGCGTGCGGGACGGCGTAGTGGGCGTGGAACAACCGGGTGCCGAACTGCTCGTGGATCTCGACGATCTTGGTCGCGAGCGCTTGGTCGTAGGGCGGGTACTTGAGCAGCGGATACTCGAAGACCTGCACTTGGTGGAAGTGGACGGCGTCCACAAGCCGCACCGGACGCTCGTACGAGATCAGGTGAACGTCGCTGCCGCGGTGAGCCAGCTCGCCAGCGAGCTCACTCGCAACGCGTCCGCTACCGCCGATGGTGGGGTAGCAGATGATGCCGACGGTATCGACCATGCGCGCATGGTAGCCGCACCGCGCCCCTTTCGAACGAACCCGCGCCCTAGAGACTCAGTCGAGCCTCAGCGACACGGACGCCATCCCGACCCGCCACGTAACCGGAACAACCGCTCCGAAGCAACGCAGCAACAACGCTGCAACCTCGTCGGAAGCAACTTCCTCAGTCGGGCCGCCTTCGAGCACGATCTCTAACGTCGTGCCGTCCTGCGACCCGAGTTCGACCTTGCCACCTGCTTCGATCCAGGTCACCAGCCGATCGAGCACCGCGACAAGCACCGGCCCCAACCTCTGCTCGACCATCAGATCAGCATCAGCGGCGGCGCGTCGGTAGTGCAACATCACCGCCCGGTCAGCGCGGACAGCCACCGTGGCCAGCACGTCGTCGAGCAAGCGAGGCAACGTCGTGTCCCCGTCTTCGGTCGACTCGAGGTCCCGCCACAGCTCCAGCAGCCACAACTGGTCGTTCACGGCATCGCCAAGGGTCGCCTCGAGCAGCTGCGGTGAATAACCGAGGGCCTCTTCCGCGCTCAGCAACCGATCCTGAAACCCGGGCAACCGCCGCTCGAGCAGTTCCTCGATGCGGGCATCGAGGGACTTCCACCAGGTCGTGCGAGCGACGCAAGCCACTCTCCATTGTCGGACAGGGGAGCTACCGAGCTACGCCCAAAGCACCAGATCGCACAACCCTCGATCCCAGGGCTCGCCCTCGCGGGCGCGCACGCGCAGGCCGTGGACAAAGCTGCCACACCGTTCGATCCGGTACGAACCGGAAAAGTTCACGACAGACCCGTCGTTCGCGTCAGTGGACGGCAACGCAACAATCACGGGATTGGTCAGATCGCCAGAGCTGCTTGCCTGCCCGAGCACGAGCTCGACGACGACGTCCCGCTGACTCACTCCACCCAGGTCGACGCGGGCACGCGCCTCGACGTTGTCACCAATCGGTATGGCTCCGACGTCGCCAATCTCCGTATCGAGAATCCGAATGTCCCCGAAGGCGTGCCGGATGCGGTGGTGGCGCTCGGCCAGCGACCGCGCAAGGCCATAATCCTCGGCAACGAGCGACGTGAGGTTGTGCGCCAACGGCACGTAGGCACGGTCGCGGTAGTCCGCCACCATGCGGTCCGTGTTGAATCGCGGCGGAATCGTCACGAGGCTCCGCTTGACGCGCTCGATCCAGCCGTGCGCTACACCGTCGGCATCACGCTCGAACCACAACGGCACGACTTCCTCCTCGAGCAGCTGATAGAGAGTCGTTGCGTCGAGTTCGTCCTGGAGTGCCTGGTCGTCGAACACACGCGGCCCGCCGATCGACCAGCCGTTACCGTCTGTGGCGGCCTCGGCCCACCAACCGTCCTGGATCGACACGTTGAGCACGCCATTGGCTGCGGCCTTCATGCCGGACGTGCCACTCGCCTCGAGAGCGCGGGTCGGAGTGTTGAGCCAAACGTCGGCGCCCTGCACGAGATGCGCTGCGAGGGCAACGTCGTAGTTCTCGACGAAGAAGACCTTGCCCAGAAACGGCGCTCCGCGCGTTAACTCGGCGACGCGTCGCATCACTTCCTGCCCGCTCTCGTCCTTGGGGTGCGCTTTACCCGCAACGATGACGCGCACCGGTCGGTCCGCACCGTCGAGGATGGCGGCAAGGCGCTCGACGTCGTGGAACAAGAGATGTGCGCGCTTGTACGGGGCAAAGCGTCGCGCGAAGCCGATGTAGAGCGCATCCGGATCGAGCCCGGCGAGCATCTCCTCGACCAGCGCCGGGCGGTCATTGCGCTCGCGGGAGCACTGTTCCAGGTGCTTTCGCATGCGCTCGCGTAGCCGAGCCCTCGCGTCGAAACGAACCTGGGAGAGCTGGTTCGTGGCCAGATCGGCGGCGGCCGCGAAGTCGCCCAGTTCGACCGGTCCGTCCGCGCGTAGCGCCTTCGCCAGGTCGGGCCCAGTCCAGGTGCGCAGGTGCACGCCATTGGTGATGTGCGTGACCGGCACCTCCTCTGCCAGCAGCCCGGGCCAATAGCGGTGCAACAACTCACGCGACACCTGGCCGTGCACCTCGCTGACCCCGTTGACCACACTCGCGAAGCTCAGCGCCAAATAGGTCATGTTGAAGTCGCCGGGATCGTCCTGCGCCTGCCCAAGGGCCCAGAAGCGTTCCCACGGCACGCCAAGCCACTCGTGAACGTCCGAGAAGTAGCGGCGCACCAGGTCCTCGTCGAAGCGGTCGTGCCCGGCCGGCACCGGCGTGTGCGTCGTAAAGCAAGTCGTGGCGCGGCACACCTCACGCGCTTCGTCGAAGGTCAGCCCATCGTCCCGAATCAGGGCCCGGACCCGCTCGAGTGACGAGAACGCGGCATGCCCCTCGTTGATGTGCCAACACGACGGAACGATGCCGAGCACGTCGAGCAGCTTGGCACCACCGCAACCGAGCGCGATCTCCTGGCGCAGGCGGTCCTCGTGATCCCCACCGTAGAGCGTGTGCGTGATCGATCGGTCCTCGGGGCGGTTGTCGGGCAGATCCGAATCGAGCAGATAGAGCGGCACCCGGCCAACCATGACCCGCCACGCTTGCAGCAGGAGCCGGCTCGAGGGCAAATGCAGCTCGATGCGCAGGCGCTGACCATCGGCGCCGCGCACGGGCTCCAGGGGCAGGGCCTCGGGATCGTTGCCATCCTCCTCGACCACCTGTTCGCCGGTTGCGAGCACGCGCTGGCGCATGTAGCCGCGGCTGTAGAACAAGCCGACAGCGACCAACGGCAGGTTGAGGTCACTGGCCGACTTGAGATGATCGCCGGCAAGCACGCCAAGCCCACCGGAGTAGATCCGCAACGACTCGTGGATCGCGAACTCGGCAGAGAAGTAAGTGGCGGGCCGGTGCCGCGTGACGGGCCCGCCACTGCCTGCGAGGTCCGGACGCGTCGCTTCGGCCATGTAGTCATCGAAGCGTTGGAGCACCGCGTTCAGCCGACTGACGTAGTCCGCATCCTGTGCCTTCGCAGCCAGATCCTCGGGATAGGTCTCACGCAGGAATCTATCGGGGCTGTGTCGGCACGCCTCCCACCGCTGCGCCGACAGCTCCTCGAACAAGCTGCACGCTTCCCGGTCCCAGGACCACCAGTAGTTCTCGGCCAGCCGCGTCAGTCCGCGCAGCTCGTCGGGGAGCGTCGCTGCAACGTCGAAACGCCCCAGCCGTGGCCGCTCGGCGGAGCCGGGTTCGCGAGCCGGCTCGACCGAACGTCGGCGCTGCCGCTTCTCGCGCTGCGTGCGTAGCTGCGCCGCCTCGAGCGCGGCATCGTAGGCGGTGTAGTAGTTGTGCACGAGACCAGCCCACGCCGTGCGCTGTGCGGTCTCGCGGCAAACGCGCACCATGGCATCGAGGTCTTGGCCCTCGGCGAGCGCCGTTTCTAGGATGTCCTCCAGGCCGTGCACCGCATCCTCGTCGTCCACGTTCTCACGCGACAACACGTAGACACCGTGCTCGGGACCGAGGCCATTGGCGCGGCACCAACGCCCGAAGCCCGCGTGATCACTGGTCACGGTGGGCACACCGACGGCGAGGCTCTCCTCCGGCGTGTAGCCCCACGGCTCGTAGAACGACGGGAAGCACGACAGGTCCATCGCGCGCAGCACGGCTTCGTAAGGGACACCGAGAAAGCCGTCGCCAGAATCCAAATAGATCGGCACCTGGATCACCTTGACGCGGGACCCATGAGCGTTGGTGAGGCCGAGCTTGGCACAGTGCACCTGCACGGGATCACTCTCGGCGTCAAACAGGTTGTGGGTTGCCAGCCCAAGCGGCTCCGCCGCTGCAGCCGGAGCCTCCATGCGGTCCGCCAGGTCCTTCCGGAGCCCCGAGTTACCCGCGGGCACGAGGATCCAGCCCACGACCGGTCGACCCGGCCGCTGGTCGAGCGTGTGCAGGGCGTCCAGGAACACATCGATGCCCTTGTTGTGGAACTCGTAGCGCCCCGAGATCGCGAACATCGCCGCGTTCGACAGGTCTTCACCCATGAACTTGCCCGCGAGGTCGCACAGCATGGCGCGCGCCGCACTGCGATCGACATCGCCAGCGATCTCGTCGATGACCGACAGGTCGATGCCGTTGGCGAGGATCGGTTCGGCACGTCGATGGTGGAAGGCCTGCGCCTCGTCCGCAGTAATGTCACTGACCGTCGTGAACGCGTCGGCAGCGCGCGCGCCGGCACCTTCCATGGAGTGCTTGGCCGTCACGCCGATGGTGTCGGCGACCTCTTCGGGAGGACGCCCTTCGAGCCCCTCCTGTGGCGGCTTGCCGGTGGAGGCAATGGCACGCCCGAGCATCGTCGCGTGCGTCGTGAACACCGTGCCGATCTCGGGGACGCGCTCCTTGAGGTAGAGCATGCCCGACGCGGTCATCCACTCATGAAACTGAGCGACGGCTCGGCCATGGAACAGCGACACTCTCTCCTGGAACCACTTCTCGATGACCATGCCGCATGCGTGCCCGAACAGCACCGGCTCGACGTAGCCCCAGTCGCCATGGATCGAATCGACTTGGTTTCGCTCCCACAACCCGGCGAGGATCTCGTCGCGCTGGTCATAGAGACCCGAGAACTCGACCAGGATTGTGCGCGGCCGACCCGGCACGAGCCACCGTCCGACGCGTACCGGAACCCCCATCTCGCGGCAGACCTCGACGAAGTCCTCGAATCCGGGAGTGTCCTCGAACGGCGGCTCGTGGTCGGATGACAGGAGCCACGGACCGATGCAGACGTAGTCGTCGCCGTAGCGCTCGACGACAGTCTTGGCCTTGGTCGATAGCACGGTGTGGATGCCACCGACCTTGTTGCAGACTTCCCAGCTGACTTCAAAGAGTGTGTGCGGCACGTGTTGGATCTAGGGGGGCGGGCGAGGTGGGCGTCGGGGGGATATGGGGCGACCCGTGTAACACGATCCGACCAGGGAAGAAAGCGGTCTTCGGTGCGGGCATCCTGGTTCTATCGACGCAACGGGGCGCTGTCTTCAGTGGTCCATCGACCTTCACAGCGGCCGATCAGGGTCAGCCCTCGGGGTGAACGAGCCGCCAAGCGCGGAGCAACTCGGCGACGCTCCATGCCTGGGCAATCGTGCCACCGGGCTCGTGGGGCGGATCCCCACTGAACACTTCGGAGATCTGGCCGACACCAGCGTCGCGCAGATGTGTCGCGAAGCCATCGAACACGAGTGGCGGCACCTCGACGCGGGCGCGCAGCGACGCCTCGACCCAGAAGCCGAGCAGCCACGGCCAGACCGTGCCCTGATGGTAGGCGTAGTCGCGCGTCACGGTGTCGCCGGCATAGCGCGGCACGTAGGCAGCGCTCTTCGGGGACAGGGTGCGCAGCCCATAGGGAGTCAAGAGCTCGGCCTTGGCACGCGCCACGATCGACGCCCGCTGCTCCTGACTCAGGGGGCTCAGCTCGAGCGCCGCCGCGATGACCATGTTCGGCCGCACGCTTCGATCGACGGCGCCCTCGTTCCAGACGTCGGCGAGATAGCCTTCGTCGAGCCAGAACCGCTCGACAAACGACTCGCCGGCTTGGCGCGCGTAGCGTCGCCACTCGTCACTGCCGGTCAACTCCGCAAGGTGTGCAAGCAAGGAGTACCACAGCGCGTTGATCTCGACCGGATAGCCGTTGCGTGGAGTCACCGGTCCATCCGGAGTTCTCGCATCCATCCAGGTCGGGTTGATGTCGACCGATCCAGCCCGGATCAGACAGCCGGTGTCGCACTCGATACCCAGATCAGTGCCCGCGAGGTAGGCGTTCGCGATGTCCTCCAGCGCGGTCGCAAGCCCGTTGTGAACGCTGGTGCCTCCTGCTGTTTGGTAGAGACGCACGCAACGCGCAAACCAGAGTGCCGCGTCCACGGACCCGTAGTGGCTATCGGCTGACGACACGCCGTAGATGTTCGGCAGCAGCCCTCGTTGCAGGAACGGAACCGCCTCACGCAGCGTGTCGCCGCAGCGCCGTAGCTTCGCCGGACTCTGCTCGTCGCGCGCGAGCATGAGCCCAGGTAGGGCGATGAACGTGTCCCGCCCCCACTCGAGGAACCACGGCCACCCTGCGACAACACCCGTGCGCCCGCCGGGGTCCTCGTAGAGGAAGTCCTCCGCCGCCACGGCAAGGTGACCGTGCAGGCTGCCGTCGTAGAGTTCGGCGAAGCGCGCGCGCCGCGCCGCCGCTTCGCTGGCCCACAGCAAAGCAGCATCGTCGATCGCCGGGCCGAGCGTCGCGGCAACGACGACGGCGTCCGAGGTCTCGGCCGTGAAGACGCCGGGGCTCCAGGCATCCTCGCGCGAGTCGTAGCCACGCGCCGCGTCCGCCGCGTACTCGATGCCGCGTTCCCAGCAGGGATCGTCAGCGAAAACATGCTCGCCGCCCGCCAGGGTCAACTGCATCGCCGGCAGCGAATCGTACGGACGAACGCGTATTCCCGAGCCACAGCGCTCTACGTGATCCGAGAGCGCATCGTTGGCGAACGTCAGCGCGTCGGCCTCGCGAAACGCCACTTGCGGCCGCAGTTCGAGCCCGCCCGGGCCGTCGACCCGGTAGCGGCATAGCACCGTTGCAGCCCCACGAACGAGCAACACCTCGCGTGTAACCGTAGTGCCACCAACGCGGTAGCGGAAAACCGGCCACAGCCCCAGCTCGAACTGGGTGAGAAACTCCGGCGTCAACTCGATGCCGCCGACCGCCTCCACGAACCGCGTCAAGAAGACATGCCGCTTGACACTCCCCTCGATCGGCACGACGAGCAACCCGTGATAGCGCCGGGTCGGCTGCATCAAGACCGTCGAGGATGCGTAGCCGCCCCGCGCGTTTGTTTCGAGCCACTCTCGACTCAGCGACAGTTCGTTACGCCGAAGCCGAAGACGACGCTTCATCCGTCGCGCACTCTCCCTGCGGGGCCGGAACGCAATCCGCGACAACCGTGTCGGCGCTGACGCTCTCTGCAACCGTCGTTTCACGAAGCTCGGCAGCGAGCGCGAGGTAGTCGTCGGCGCCGTTCGACTCCGGCGCGTAGCGCAGAATGCTCGTGCCGTGACTCGGCGCCTCCGCCAGCTTGATGTTCTTACGAATGCGCGAGCGCAGCAGCAGGTGGCCACAGTGCGCTCGAAGTTCCTCAACCACTTCGTGCGCGAGGTTGGTGCGCAGGTCGACCATGCACGGCAGAAGGCCACGGACCGACAGCTTCGGATTCAGCCGCTGCCGCACAACGTCGACGATCTCCATGAGCTGGGTCATGCCCTGCAGCGCGAAGAACTCGGTCTGCAATGGGATCAGCACCTCGTCGGCAGCGACCAACGCGTTAAGCGACAGCACCCCAAGAGATGGCGGACAGTCAATCAGCACGATGTCGAATCGGTCCTGAACGTCTGCAAGAGCGTCGCGCAGGAGCATCTCACGGCCGATCTTCTGCGCGAGCGCTTGCTCGATACCGGCGAGATCGGCCGAGCCCTGGACGATGTGCACCTGCTCCTCAGGCAGCTCGCGGATCGCGCTCGCGATGTCAACACCATCGACGAGAAGGTCGAACGACGTCGGCCCTGGCAATGGCCCCTCCTCGCCAGCGAGATGCAGCGTCAGGTTCGACTGGGAGTCTAGGTCGATCAGTAGCACACGCTGGCCGAGGCGCGCAAGGCAAGCACCGAGGTTGGCGACCGTCGTGGTCTTACCGACTCCGCCCTTCTGATTGATGATCGCGACCGCCCTCATGCCCTTCCTCCGAAGAGGTCCCCGACGTTGCCCACGAGACGTGGCACGCCGCCTCCGCTCTGCAAAACGAACGGCTCCGCGAACTCGACGCCGACCTGGCGCCCGGCCTCGCGGTCCCGCTGCTGAGCACGCTGCAGGATATCGAGGCCGAGCGGCAGGTGCGCCCTGCTTTCGCCGGTGTCTGGGATCTGGGAGGCGTGTTGACGGATCAGGCGCTCCTTGGCTTGCCAACCGCCGGCGGCGCCCAGGTCGACGAAGTGGGTAGCCACAAGACCCTTGGTCCAACCGAGCCAGCGCCAGCACGGTTCGGTGACGGCCGCAGCGAGCGCCGCGTGATCGGCGTGCGGGTCGGCCCTATGGGGCCCGAACACAAGGGTGGGCGCAAACGCTTCGACCTCTTCCGCAAGGCGTTGTGCAAGTTCTGCCACCCCGGCCAGACCACCGTCCGGCAAGCCCAGGAAGCGCGCCTCGATGCCGAGTCCGGCGAAGCTCACCAGCTGTTCGTCACGCCTGGTCCCGGTCACCGGCTGCCGTGTCCCACATTCGCCTTCGGTCGCGATCACAGCACGAACATCGACGCCACCCTCGCGCAGCAGCCGAAGCGTCCCCCCCATCCAGACCTCGAGATCGTCGGGATGCGGCGCTAGGCAGAGGGCTCGCATGGACCCACCAGGAGGTGCTCACGCGCGAATGGGTCGGCTACATCGATCAAAGATCGCGCAAAACCCTCACCCTCGCGGACGAGGAAGGGCAGCGCCGGCAGCACCCGCTCCTGCATGCGGCCGCGCGGCATGAGTTCGGCGCAGAGCCGCCGCGCGTGCTGGCGGTAACGGCCCGCCTGGTTGCGCCTCTGGTTCTCGAGCTTGCGCACGAAGCGCCCGAGCTCGCTCGTCGTCCGCGAGCTGATGCGGACGAGTTGGTGGATCAACCGCTGATCCACCTCGGCCACCGACGGCTCGAGCGCACGCAGTTGCACGCGAATGTCCTCTGCGAGCGCGACGAGTTGTTGCTCCGGCCCTTCGGCCTCGGCCTCGTCGACGCCTTCCTGCAAGGCGATGCGCGCTTCGAC
>NYZE01000025.1 GCA_002685965.1 Planctomycetota bacterium
ATATGTCTCTGCAGGTAGGCTACGAAGTCGATGCCCGACGCCTGCTCGACCGCAACGCCGAGCAGCGTGAAGCCGTAGGTGGTGTAGAGGTACGCTGTCCCCGGCTCGTGCATGAGCCTGTCGGCCTTGAAGCAGTCGAGGGACGCTTCGAGAGTGACATACGACTTGGTGCCGCTGGCCTCACCTGCACGGTTGTAGTGACGGATGCCGCCAAGGTGGCCGAGCAACTGCTGGCAGGTCAGCGGCCAGCGTTTTTTGGGCCACTTCGGGTAGATCTCACGGAACGGCGTGTCGAGGTCCAGCTTGCCGCGCTCGGCCAGTTGCATGACTGCGACGGCGGTCATTGGCTTGGCGATCGAGGCCGTGCGGAAGCGTGTCTGGACGGTCGCCTTCACTCCGTTCTCGACGTCGGCCAGTCCGAAGCCGCGCTCGTAGACGACCTTGCCGACTCCGTCGGAGCCCACGCGACCGATCGCGACGTTGATCCCGGGGACCTTTGCTGTCTGGCGTGCAGCATCGATCGATCGGTCTAGCCTCTCGAGCGCACTCGTCGCCGTCTGCGCATCCGCGCAGGTCAGAGCCAGCAAGCTGAAGAGGATCACCGACATGATCTTGCGCATGAGATCGTGCTCCTTTGCTGCGCGTTGATGGCCGGACTCGTGCCGACGCAGGGTAAGGGAATCCGTGGCAAGCAGAGCGTGGACCTCGGCGACTCCGCCGGCAAGGTCGTTTGCCTTTACTGCTTTCGGTCGTCGTGCCCCGGCTGCCACTCAAGTGGATTCCAGACGCTGCACGCGAAGAAGCGGACAGTAGCAGTTGCGGTAGCCGGCCCCGAGGACGCGAAGTTCACGGGCCTTGTTGACGCGGCGCAGGCTATCGTGAGGTCGTGTGGCTGGGCGAACTCTCGAACTGATGCCGCGAACGGTCTGGTCGCCGCCCGTCTTTTGGTTGGCCGCCGTTCTGGTTCTCGCTACGACGCTGTTCGTGCGCTGGGATGCCGCCTTTGTCGTCCAGGACAGTGGGCTGGCCTTGTTCGACCCGGATACTCAGCGCCGCCTCGTGCGTCTGCACCAGATCGATGCGAGCCAGACGTATCCCGTGGTCGAGCGCCTGGATGGTTTCCCCGAGGGCAGCATCAGCCACTGGACGCTGCCGATGGACTGGTTCCTGCGCGCGCTCGACCCGCTGGCGCGGCCGTTTTTTGAGGGCGCGCGCCGCTACGAGGCCGGGGCAGCGCTCGCGGGCCCGCTGCTGTCCTTGCTCTCTGTGGCGGTGATGTTGCTCGGCTGCCGGTGCTTGTTCGGACCCGGGGCAGCACTCCTGGCGGCCGCGTTCTATGGCCTTGCCTACTCGATGGTGAACATCGGTTGGCTGGGCAACGGCGACCACCAGAACCTGCAACACCTGCTCCTTTGTGTGGCCTGGCTGCTGTGGCTTGTACGCGCGTGGCCGGCGGCCTCTGGGGCTGCCCTGGGCCTTGCGGTCTGGGTATCGACCGAGTCGCAGCTGATGTTCTACGTGTTCGCGCTCCTGATCTTCGTGCGCGCTTGCATCGACCGCGAGGAAGCCGACCGCCGTGCCAAGCAGGACTTCGTCTGGGTCGTGGGCCTGCTCCTGGCGATGCTCGTCGGCCACGTCCTCGAGCACCGCGGTGACTTTCTCGCGTTCGAGATCGACAAGATCTCGTGGTTCCAGCTCTACCAGGTGTTTGTCTTCGCGCTGTTCTGTGCACTGCGGCTCAAGGTGGCCTGCTTGCGTGCGCCCTGGCTCGCCTGGGTGGCAGCGGTGGCCCTCGGCGCCCTGCCACTCCTAGCGACCGGGCTTGGCGAAGCGATCGGTGCCCGCGTCGATGCGTTCGCCAGCGTGAACATCTGGCTGCAGTCCGAGGTCTCCGAGTTCCGTAGCGCCTTGATCGGGCCGTCCGGAGGATTCGGGCTCGGACCGCTGCTCGCGCGCGAGTCATGGCTCATCGTCGCGTTGCCGGTCCTGCTGGCGGGCGTCCTGTGGGGGAACGTGCTGGACTGGTCCAGGCGCGTGTCATTGCTGGTCACCGCCTGTGCGACCTTCGCGCTCGAGATCTGGGAGGCCAAGCTCGGACACTTGTTCGCGATGGTGTTCCCGCTCGTGATCGTTGCCGGCGCTGCCGGTGTCCGTGAGCGATGGTTGTCTCGGGCCACGCCGCACCTGCGCTGGGTCTTCGCGGCCTTCGCGATTGTGATGGCAATGATGTCCCTGCCCCCGGCGCCGAGTCGGACGCTGATCCCGCGGGACTACAAGGTGGGGTACGAAATGGCCGGCAAGCTGCGCCGACATGGTGCTGACGGTCGCTCCGCCGTGCTGGCGCCGTGGGACCAGGGCGCGTTCCTGATGTACGTCGCCGAACTGCCGGTCCTCGCGAGTGCCTACCATCGCAACTTTGCCGGCCTTTGTGACGCCTACCGTATCTGGCTGTCAGAGGACGACGCGGAAGCGCACCGCCTCTTGAAAGCGCGCCAAGTAGGCTACGTCATCGCCTACTTCGATCGGCCGATGCTGGTCAACGCCGCCAAGGTGCTCGGCCGGCCGGCGCTCGCCGAGAAGGTCGCCGGGCGTTACCGATTCGAGCCAGCAGCGAAGCGGACGCTGTTCTGGCGGCTACGCCGAGACGCGAGCGTGCCGGGGTTTCGCCATCTGTTCGACGGTCCGAAGATCGATTACCACGACCCGCCCGGTTCGGGGCCGCTCTATCGCGTCTGGCGGGTCAGCGACTGAGCGTCCCTGTCCTGGGCGGAACCGCTCATTGTCTCGGCCATCCCCGCACGGCGATCGGGACCAGACCCTGGACGGGATCGCACCCTGGCCCCTCGGATCTCCGTAACTGATGGTAGGGGTTATGCTTACGATAGGAAAAATGGCCGCGTTGGACATCGTTCGGGTGGCATGAGGTTTGCGCAACTCACCCTGCCATTGCCCTCATGGAGTTTGCGTGCGAGCGGGAGCTTCCGTGCCTCACTACCCAGAAAGCCTCAGATCCTGATGTGCTCATGCTGCAGGCGCGTTGCGGCGGGCAAATCAGGCGGTCGCGGATCGTTCCCTCGGGAGCGCCGATCGCCTAGAATTCGTTTCGGTCCATATCTGCCGCGCAGTCGTTGCCCCTTTGGTGCTCGCCTCTTTGGTGCTCCCAGTGAATCGCCCCGTGAATCGCCCCTCAGAGGCACGCCAATCCTCAGCCCGCACGAGGACATCCCTCATGGTCCGTAGCTGTCGTATGACTCTATCTTCTTTATGCAACCGACGTTCCGCTGCGATGGCAGCGCTGCTGGCGGTTCCGTTCGTGCTGCCCTCGTGCAGTGGTGGTCAGGCGGGTGATCCCAACAACCGCGGGCCGTTCAAACTCGTGTTGGCGTCCACCGGTCTTGGACAGTTGTATCCCTACCGGATCACGGAACTCGATTCCAAGAAGCGGCCGACCACGAAGGTCATCAACATCACGACGATGGACGACCTGCGCAACAACGTCACCCAGACCAATGCGGTGTTGCCGGTGGCAGCATTCGGCACCCAGGCGCGGTTGCCGGGCGGTGGCGACGGTAACCAGTTCTTGCTGCTGCGCTTCTCGCACGACCTCAAGGTGGAGTCGATTCTGTCCAACCTGGCGGCGAATCGGTCCAACTCGGGACTCGTCGGTTCCATCCAGGTGTTGGAGTACGATCCCGCCACCGAGGTGACCCAGACGATTCGCGGGCGCTGTTTCATCGGTGGTCAGACCTACTACGACGATCTGAGCACACCGGTGCTCGACCTCAAACTCACGACGGCCGTGTCCGCCGACGAGGACGGTGTCGTCACTGTCGAGGACTCGCGAGCGGCGGGCTTCCCACTCGGCTTCGGGGGCGATGAGGACCTGGTCAACACAAACTCGTTCGTGTTCATCCCGGACGGCGATGACAACCTGAAGACCTTCGAGACCATGCCCGATGACAAGATCTATCGGATCATCGTGACGGGCGCGGTGCAGGACTACCGCGACAAGGCATTGGTCGAAGAAGTCTGTGTCGCGACCGTCAAGGGCAACGACACCGTGGCGCCGCAGGTGATCGGCTACAACACGAACAACCCGAAGATCAAGCCTGGCAACGGCGCCCTCGGCGTCGACCCGACTGCTCCGATCACGGTTGCGTTCAGCAAGCCGATCCAGCCGCGCGAGGTCGGTGCGTTCTTCACGGCTTCGGACCTAACGCCGCCGTTCCGCGGCATCTCGCTCGATGTGACGATCGCGGCCAACACGGCGAAGATCATCTACTATGCCGACCCGCGTGGCCCCGGCGACCTCTGCAACTTCGTCATCAAGCCAGCGTACTTTTTCCCGGGCAACGTGCCGGTCACCGTGACCGTCAACACGACCATCAAGGGCCTCGGAGGCAGCAGTCTCGGCACTGCGGTGACCACCGGGTTCCGGACGGGCAAGGGGCCGGGCCTGGTCAACGCTCCGGTTGCTCCGGAGGCGATCTACATCGGTCGCGGTGGCGCCGAGCCCGGCGTCAGCGTGCTCGATCTGAACGGCTTCGGCCAGGGCACGGGCGACATCGCCAAGGCGCAGGACGGCAACTATCAGTTCGGCTACAAGCGCAACCCGAACCTTGGCCAGCCGGGTGTTTACCCGCCACTGACGCCAGGTCAGACGAACATGGATGCTGGCAGCCTCGGCGCCTTGACGTTGACGCTGGATACCAACCTGTCGTCGCTGCTGCTCGACTCGTCTCTCGTGGCGACGGTGTCCGATATCCACATCGGTCAACCGCTCGACAAGGTGTTCAATAACGAGAACATCAACATCTACTACGCGCGGTCGAACCAGACCAACCCGTTGACGGCTGCCGTGATCAACGCGTGGGGCAACTCGATCACCGCAGCACCGATACCTAACCCGCCGCGGTTGGTCTTCCCGCCGCCGAACGCGGCGCGCGCGATCTTCGGCGAGGACACGACGGTCAACACCACCGCTACGTCGCCGCCGTGCCCGCTCGTGGGTCCGGTCAACAAGCTGGTCAAGGGCAACCCGTTTTCCTTGAACCAAAACTCCTTGGGTGTGTTTCACGCGAGCTTCCCGGGTGTCTTCCACGGTCCGCAGCCAGCTCCGGGCAGCCCGCAGCCACCGTTGGCCTACTGCCCGTACTTTTCGCGGCAGCAAGTCGGCCACTTCCTCTACGTCCTCGACACCGAGAGGAAGCAGATCCTCGTCGTCAACAGCAACCGCTTCACGGTGCTCGAGACGATCAAGCTGTCTGATCCCGTCGCGATTTCGATCTCGCCGAACCTCAAAAGGTTGGCGGTTGCCAACTTCTCGTCAGGCACGGTGACCTTCATTGACACCGATCCGGCATCGGCCCAGTTCCACACCGTCGTTGGGGAAAGCAGGGTCGGCAACGGTCCGAGTGCGATGGCGTGGCAGACCGAGGGCGAGGATCTGCTCGTCGTCAATACGATCAGCAGCAGCATGTCGATCTTGCGTGGCGCCGATGGTGTCCTGCGCAAGACCGTCGGTGGCCTGATCAACAGCCCGATTGATGTGGTGTGCACGCTGCGCCAGACCAACGTCGGTCTGGCGCTCGGCTTCCAGACCAACATCTACTTTGCCTACATCCTCAACCGTAACGGCACGGTCGCCGTGTATGAGTCGGGACCGGACGGTGTGAACGGCATCGGCTACAACGACGTGGTCGGGATTCCCGAGCAGGCGACGTTCAAGCGCGCGACCTCGATCCAGAACGATACGGTGAGTTGGAACTCGGCCCTCTACGTCACGCATGTTGACGAGTCGAACCTGGGCCAGATCTCGCACCTCGAGCTCACCTCGAGCCCGGTCGGCCCATTGCCGATCAGCGCGAGTTCGGGCGGTTTCATCCTGCCGCCGACGTTCCGTCAGCGCGAATGGACCGTGACGGGTCGTCTCGGTGGTGCTTCGGCGACGACCCCGATCAGGGATCGCTTGTCGGGCAATGCACCGATCGACCTCGCTGTCGACGACATGAACAACCTCGGTGCATTTCCCCCATACAAGAGCACCCTGTTCTCGAACCTGACCTACGCCGACCACTCCGGCAAGGGTGTCGTCGTGCTCAACAACGGGCAGGCGGCGCCGGCCGTCACGCCGCGCTTCCTGTTCGTTGGACTTGCCGATACCGGCAAGCTCGACGTCGTTGAACTCGACACGGGCAAGGTTGTGCGCACGATCGACGTGCCGGGCATTCGGACCGTGGCCAACTACTGGAGGCAGTAGGTAATGCACTCCGTCGTGAAGACGTTTTCTGCTCTCGGACTGCTCGGCCTCGTCGCTTGCAGTGGCGGCA
>NYZE01000026.1 GCA_002685965.1 Planctomycetota bacterium
GGATCCGGGCAATCGGCCTTCGACCAGCGTTACGCGGTCGTGCACGAGGAATGCGCGGTCGGTGATGCCGCGGACGAAGCCAGCATGGACCTCGTCGCTTTGGCCGAGTCGCACGTTGGTCCCCATGTGGATCTCCGGCGACACGGCTGCGACTCCGTGCACTTTGGCGATGCCATCGATGTCCGCGGCGACGAGATCGGCGACGGCCGGCGAGATCGCCGATCGAATGATGTCGCGCTGCGCAGAGGTCGACAGCAGGAGGGCAACGTCGGGTCGACCCTGCGACGAGAAGCTCGCTTCGAGTCCGTTGACGAACGACACGACTGCAACCAGGACACCGGCAGCGAGTGCGCAGGCGAGTCCGGTCAAGAACGTCCGCGATGGCCGGCGACCGAGGTTGCGGATCGGATAGTCGATCGGAAGGAGTCGCATCACGCCCCCTTCAGCAGGAGTTGTGGGTCGGTGTTCGCCGCACGCCATGCTGGTGCGAGGCACGCGAGCAGGGCAGCCACCAGGGCAACCAGGGCGCCGCGCACGAACACCATCGGTGACAGATCGAAGGTGACGATGACGCCTTCGACGCCAAGCGACAGGTGCGAGAAGTGGATCGCGCACAAGGCGCCGACGACGCCGAGCAAGCCGCCACCCAGCGTCAGGAATAGCGTCTCGATCAGCACTACACCGGTGATGTGGGGTGCGCGGAAACCGATTGTCGCGTAGATGCCGAAGTCCTTGCGCCGTTCCTGCACCGACATCAGGACGGTGTTGGCGACCAGCACGAGCACCACTGCGACGCACACGAGGCCGAAGATACGGGCAAAGGCGAGCAGTTCGCGGAGCTCGCGCGTCGAGTCCTCGAGGAACTGCAACTGCGAGCGCGTGTCGGTCGGCTCCTCGTCGCTCTTGAACAGCGCATCGATCTCGCGTGCGATGCGTCCCGAGTTCTCGGCCTGATCGACCTTGACCTCGAGTTGCGTCACGGTGCCTAGCCGGTTGACCGAGGAGGCGCGCTGCAAGAACTCCAGGTGGGTCAGGATCAAGCCCTCGTTGACCGAATCGCGCGAGCGGAACACTCCTGCGACGTCAACGCTGATGTCGCCGAAGCGAAAACTGTCGCCCGGCCCGAGGCCGCGTCGCGCCGCGAACTCACGGCCGATGAGTGCGCTCTGTGGCTGATTCTTGAAGCGTTCGACGTCGCCAGCGATGACCTCGATCGGTCTCGTCGCCAGCAGTTCGTCGGCAGGCGCGCCCTGGAACGCGACGACATCGAGACTGGCGCGGCAGTTGCTGAGGTAGACCTTGACCGGCAGAACGCTCTCGACTCCCTCGATCTCGCGGACGCGTTTGGCGTAACGTTCGGGCAGGAACGACGTCTGCGGGCAGTAGCGGTTCATCCGGTAGACGATGAGTGTGCGCGCTGCGTCTTGCCCCGACAGGGCGCGGTCGAGGCCTGCCGCGAGCGACTCGATGCACACAAAGAGCAGGAACGACGAAGCGACGCCAGCGAGCGTCAGGGCGGTGCGGCCCGGACGACGGCGCAGGTAGCGGTAGGCGAGCTTGAGCAGGAGTCTCACTGCACTGACTCCGCTGGCTGTTCCAGCAGTTTGCCCTTGTCCAGCCGCAGCACGCGCGAGCCGAAGCTAGCGGCGTTCACGTCATGCGTCACCATGACGAGGGTCTTGCCGCGTTCTTCGTTGAGGCGGCGCAGCAAGTGCATCGTCGCTTGGGCCGAGTCGCGGTCGAGGTTGCCAGTCGGTTCGTCGCAGATCAGCAGCGGTGGATCGGCCACCAGAGCGCGCGCAATGGCCACGCGCTGCTCCTGGCCACCGGAGAGTTGACGCGGGTAGTGCGTCGCGCGATCGGTCAACCCGACGGCGGCGAGCGCGAGAGCGACCCGCTCGTGCCGCTGCCGCGCATCGAGCGTGAACAGGTGCAGCGGCAGTTCGATGTTCTCGTAGGCGGTCAACACCGGAATCAGGTGGTGGGCCTGGAAGACATAGCCAACGTGCGTGGCGCGCCAGGCGGCGAGTCCGCGTGGCCCCATGCTGTTGAGCGACGTGCCGTTGACACGCACGGTGCCATCGTCGGGTCGATCGATGCCGCCCAACAGGTTGAGGAGCGTGGTCTTGCCGCTGCCCGAGGGCCCGAGCAGCACGAAGAACTCGCCCTGTTTGATCTCGAGGGTCACGTCGGCGAGCGGGGTGATGCGATGCTCACCCTTGGAGTAGCTCTTGGTCACGCCCTGGAGTTCGATGAACGTCATCAGTTCTCCTCGCGAACGCGCACCCGCGCCCCGTCAGTGAGTTCGTTGCGTCCGTTGTCGATCAACTTGTCCGAGAGGTTGATGCCCGATAGCACCTCTACGTCGGCGCCGCGGTTGGCTCCCGTCGTGACAGCGCGCTTGCGGGCGTGCGCGCCGTCGGCGTCGAGCACCCAGACCGAGCCGCGGTCGATGAGCCGGCGCGGTACGAGAACGACGGCCGTCACCACGGCCTGGCCAGCCGCTTGTTGCTTGGCTTCGAAGCGCACGTGGCACAGTGTCTCGGGTCGCAGTAGTTCGTCTGGATCCTCGACCCGGACGTGTACTTGCAGGGAGACCTTCTGAATATCCGCCCGCTGCACGATGCGCGAGACCTCGCCGGAATACGCACGGCCGCGCCGCGACTCGGCGACGATGGTTGCCTTCTGGCCGATGGTCGCCTTGCCCACGTCCTCCAGCGGCACGTCGATGCGGATGCGTAGCCGTTTCGGGTCGTAGAGGCTGCAGATGGCCGTGTGAGCCAGTCCCTGGCCGCCGACCGTCGAACCTGGAATCGTCAGTCGCTCTAGGACGATGCCGTCCCACGCCGAGCGCACGGTCGTGCGTTCCTTGCGCAGTTCGGCCAGGCTGACCGCGGCGTCGGCGGCGCGCTGGGCAGCGCGAGCGGCGGCGAGTACCTCCTTGGCGCTATCGACGCGTCGCCTGTCATCGATGCGGAGCCTCTGGTGGCGCAGCGCCGCCTTGTGTTGCCCGGCTACGACCTTGACCTGCGCTGCCGCGTGGGCCGCAGCCGCCCGTGCGCGCGCCAGACTGGCGCGCGCGGCATCGAGCTTGGCGACGGCGAGTTCGACCTGCCGCGGCCCAGCCGCGCCTTCTTCACGCAGGTGCTCCTGGATGGCCACCTCCTCGGTGGCGACGCGCACTTCGGCCTCGGCTAGCTTTGCTGCTTGGGCTTGGTGTTCGTGTTCGGTCTGCTTGCCGGTGAATTCTGCCCGGGTGGTTTCGACGCGCTCGGTCAGCGTGATGGCCTCGGTGAAGTCCTGCGTCGCTGCCTTGAACTCGATCGCGGCGCGGGCGACCTCGGCTTGTGTGTTCGCTCGTTTGGCTCTAGCGGCAGTCAGCTCGAGATCGGCGTCGTCGGGTACGAGGCGCGCGACCGGGTCTCCCTTCTTCACCTCGTCAGACTCCTGCACGAGGATCTCCGATACAGTCCCGCCGGTGAGCGGCGTGATGTGCATCGGGAAAGGGTCGGGCTCGACCCACCCGGCCGCTTGAAACGCGATGGCGCCGCTCGACACGGCGGAAGCGTCACTCTTGCGCGGTCGCAGCACGGTGACTTCGATTCGCGCTGTCAGCACGTCGCTGAGGCTCCACAGGAGGATCGCGACGAAACCTGCCACGAGCAGCACTGGCAGTGCCAGTTGCCGCCAGCGGCGACGCGGTCGCACCAGCTGTTGCGATGGTGTGGGGCGCTCTAGGGCGGACAGATCGATGCCCGGTTGCACGTCGGTCATCGCCGCACCTCCCCGAGGGACTCGGTCAGGTCGAGCCATGCGAGGATGGCCGCCTCTCGTGCGTCGATGTGGGCCAGGACGCCGGCGAGCCTGCGCTCGAGAGCGTCGTTCCATGTGCTGAGTTCCTTCGGGTCGGCGGTGAACTTGGCGCGGATGGCACGCCACGCCGCGCGGGTGGCGGTT
This sequence comes from Planctomycetota bacterium, assembly GCA_002685965.1. Classification (GTDB taxonomy): domain Bacteria; phylum Planctomycetota; class UBA1135; order UBA1135. The sequence goes on from NYZE01000026.1 coordinate 3,958, forward strand.
TCGATCGAGGGACCGTGCTGCGTCACGGTCGCCTGGGCGGTCGTTAGGACGACCGCGCGCGCAGTGATCTCAGCGTGTGCGTCGACGAAGGCTTGCTCTACGCGTGCACGCTCGGCGTTGCGGACGGCCACTGCCCGGCGCACGGCTGCATCGACGGCTCCGGGCCACGGCAGGGTCACACTCAAGATGCCGCCAGTCAGGAGTTGGTCGGGTGACAGTTGCAGCCTGGATCCGAGGCCGACTTCAGGCCAGGAACGCGCGGCGGCGACGCGCACGTGCGCTTCGCTGATCGCATACCGCAGGAGCGCAGCGCGAAGGTCCGGGCGCTGCTCGAAGAGCGCACGGGGCGTGCTCGGAGATGGCGGTGTGGTGTTGGGTGCAAAGCCACCGAGCGTCGCGGCGGTCACCAGGTCGAGCGCGGGTGCGTCGGCGGGAAGGCCGGCGATGCTCGCCAGTGTAGCGCGCGCGCGCGCAGTCGCGGCGCGAGTGTTCTCGACCGTGCGACCGAGCCGTGCCATCAGCGCGCGGGTCGTTTGCACGCTTCCCTCCGGGACCCAGCCGCGGTCGGAGAGGATGTCGATGCGTGTGCGGTCCTTGGTGACCTGTTGGGTGAGTTCGGCGAGGGCTGCCTGTCGCGTCCGGCTCGCAGCGACGCGTACGCGCGCCCGATCGACAGCGAAGCGCGCGCGCCAGACCTCGGTCTCGACTGCGGCGAGCGCGTGGCGCACGTCGGCGTCGGCGAGTCTGGCTGCTGCGGCTGAACGTCCGAGGCCGAGGATGCCGAGCACGTCGAAGGCGACGCTGACTGCGGTCTGTCGGTCAGGCTCGGCCACGTCGACCGTGTTGGCGGCCAGGCTGACGTCCCTCGGCAGGCCGGCGCCGTCACGGCGCGCTTGCGCGGCGTGCCAGAGGTTGCGTGCGATGCGCGTGTTGGCCTCGAAAGCCCAGGCGCAGGCATGCCAGAACGCTGCCCCGTTCGGATCGCGATCTCGCGAGTCCGGGCGCGGTATGCCGAGCGGTCTTAGGTCAGCGAGGTCGAGCGCGCGCGCAAGCACCTCGGGCGATGTGCGCTCAGCGACTTCGGTGGCAGCTATTTGCGCATCGAGCGGCGCCGGTGGTGCGCTAGCGCACCCGTGCAGGAGCAGAACGATGCACGCGATCGGTGATGTTTGGTTGGTCACAAGCGTTGCTGAAGGAAGAGTCCGAGAAAAATGAAACGGCGAGACGCCGGACGTTCTCGGTTCTCAGCTCAGCAACGGCAGCAGCTTGGTTCCGCGTAGCAGGTTGTCCTTCGGTGCGGAGCATCCGGGCAGCGGTTGCCACCCCCGTCGTGGCGCTGCGAATGTCGACTCGCTGGCTCTCTGCGCCAGCCTGACAACTGCAACGACTTTGGTCGGCGCTGGTACTCTCAGCCAGACGATCTGTAACCCGGCCGGACCCTGCGGGCTCGACGGAACGCAACACGGGCAGCTGCAGTCGATCGTGCAACAGCAGCAGTCGGCTGCATTGTTGGCAGTAGCGACGGTGTCGCTGCGCTGTGCGCTCTGCTGGATCTGCTGTTGGACGTTGGCTGGGTCCGCGGAAGGCGGCTGGCAGCCGCCGCAGTCAGCCCTCGCCTGCGACACCAGGAGGAAGCCGGCGAAGCACAGGAGCAGCAGAATCTTGGTGGTGCGTCCCATTTGGGCGTGAAGACTATACCCGGAAACTATAGGACGTTTCGGCCAGAGAGTCACTCCGACTCGAGCCCGAGCCCATCACCACAGGGCTCATCCCTGGCCAGCGGGGCCTGACACCGTTGACCAAGGCGCTTATCCGCGGTGTCAGCCCCCGCGGGTCAGGGGTGAACAAGAGGAGCGCCGGCACTAGGTCAGACTGCTGTCGACGGGTCTGGAACTGACCTCGCCAGTGGTCCGGTTGACCTTCATGTGGTGGGTCTTTGGGCCAATCGCGTCGCGGCTGATGAAGGCGCAGAGCGCGTCCGCGTCGAGGCGTTGCTGGTGGCGGACGCACCAGTCGACGAACTCGCGTACGTCGACGTGTTGCTTGTGAACGCGGATTCCCAGCTCTTCGAAGATCTTCAGCGACTCGACCGAACGCGCATGCCACTGATCGTAGCTGAGCCCCTTGATCTCCGGATCATCCGCGCATTTCCTCAGACAAGCCCACTGTTCGGGCGTGAACCACGGCGTGCCGACTGCTTGCATGCTGTCCCCATTCTTCGGTGCCCTCCTTGCTCGAAGGAGCAGGTGCTCGAAGGAGCCCCTATCAGCAATGCAACGGGCACACGCGAACGGGGCCGCGATTCTGCAGCTATCGCAACAGGCGCGTGTGGCGGTACTAGACCTGCAGGCACAGCACAGTGGCAAGCGTCGTGAGCATCGATTGCTCCTCCGTTCGTGTGGGCGGGGCGCTGCCTGTAGGAGGATCAGTTCAAAAGGTCACTTGTCGATCTGTTTCGCATCGATGGCTGCGCGAACGGCCGCGTCGGCCTGGATCAGGCCGGCGCCGTAGGTCGTGTCGCGGCCTTCCTCGCCGAGGTCCTTGCAGGTCGCTTCCATGAGCTCCTTGACGCGCCAGGCCGGTAGCTCGGGGTTGGCCGACAGCATCAGCGCGGCGACTCCGGCCGCGTGCGGACCGGAGAACGAGTTGCCGCGTGGACCGACGACGAGGCCGCAACCGTCCCCGGCGTCCCAGACGACACGTCCGCGAAACGCGCGTTGGCCCGAGCGCCGGCGGAGCACCTTCGGGAACCACACCGGATAGCCGCCCGGGCACGCCGTGACGTCGGGCTTCACGAGAGGTTGGTCGGGTGGGTAGTCGTCGTAGAACTTGACGCCGTTCCAGTAGCACGGGCCTTCACTGCTGAACGGCGCTTGCTTGCCGTTCTGGAAGATCCCGGCCACCGCGATGACGCACGGGATGTCCTTGGGCAAGGCGATCTGGTGTCCCTTCGGCGCTTGCTGTTTGAAGTTGCCGGCGCCGCCGACGGACACGACACCGGCCGCTGTCATGTGCTCGTGCGCGAGCCGATAGAGGCCGCGGTAGTGACCGAGCTTGACTCTGATCCACATGTAGCTCATGGACACGACATCGGCGCCAGTCAGCACCGCGTACTCGTAGGCCGCGAGGTGCCCCATGCCGCGGATCGGCATGATGCGTGCGCGCGGCGCGACGCCAGTGACGGTCCTTGGCTCGCCGGCCGGGCGCCCGGCGATGATGCCGCCGCACGCGGTGCCGTGGCCGCGCGCGTCACCGACGCTGACGTTGTGGTTGCCGGAGAAGTCCCAGCCGAAGACGTCATCGACCTTGCCATTGCCGTCGTTGTCCTTGCCGTCGACTTGCTCTGTCGGGTTGCGCCATAGCGCGCCGACCAGGGCGGGCGTCGGGTAGAGGCCCGTGTCGAACGTCGCCACCACGGCGCCGCGGCCCGTGGCCAGCTTCCATGCTTCCGGTACGCGGATCCGCTTCAGGTTCCACGGGACCTTCAGGTCGCTGGCCGAGAAGGCGTCGTCGCTGTCGTCCTTCCACTCGCCGAGCAGACGATTCAACAGCTTACGGTCTGGTGCGCGGCGGTTTCGGTTGCGCGCACCTCCGGTCTGGATCAGCGCGCGTTGGCGATACACGAAGGCGACGTCGTCGCGCGTCGCGAGCGCTTTGCACGCGCTCGGTTTGGCGCGGCAGAAGAAGCCGTTGACGATCCATGTGCGCTGCACTCCGCTCAGCGTTTGCTCCTTGACGAGCGCGTCGACCTGCTTGCGGATGGCCTTCCAGGATGTGTCGTTCTTGTCGCGCAAGGTCTTGGTGACCCGCGCACGTAGCTCGGACCGTTTGGCGGCCTTGTTCTCGCGACAGAAGCGCTCGAAGTCGCCGCCGCGCGGGAACAACTGGTCCGCCATCCGTACGAACACCGCGTGATAGCGATCCCCTTCGAGACCAGTGTCGAGCTTGTCGCTCGCCGTTCCTGGACAGAGGCAGGCAACGAAAATGCCGAGTGGGAGGCTGACCATGGGTGGAATCCTAGGTCGCATGGGACGGCCTTCACCCGGCGAGATGCTGTATCTTGGTAGTTGCTCGCACGCCGCGGGCGTTCCGCCGCGGCCTTCAGGACTCGACATGCGACGTTCCCTCGCCACCTTCGCTGCCATGGCCGCCGTGACCGGCCTCTGCTCCGCACAGGTTTCGATCAGCGAGATGTTGATCAACCCACCCGGTCCGGACGACGGCCAGGAGTCGATCGAGATCCGTGGTCCGGCCAACACCAAGCTGACTGGTTACAGCTTCTTCTTGATCGAGGGTGACAAGGTCCAGGCCGGCATTGTCGACCTGGTCATCGACCTGAGTGGCTACTCGACCGGGAGCAATGGATTGTTGCTGATCCGCGACACGACCGCCGTGTTGAAGCCTGCGCCAGCAGTCGGCACGAGTGTCGTCGTCCTCAACCCGACGCCGGACATCGAGAACGGCAGCTACACCTTCGTGCTTGGTAGGGGCACGGCGCCGACCTTCAACACCGACCTCGACGCCGACAACGACGGCAAGCTCGACAACGGCTTGCCCAACTTCACGGTGGTCGATGCCTTCGCCTGGACCGATGGTGACGGTGGCAACCACCTGTATGCTGCGCAGATAGGTGGCTTCGAGATGCCACACGCCACGGTGTTCACCCCGGATTTTGCCTATCGCACCTATGACGCGGCGGGCAATCCTTTCTGCTGGACCGTCGGTGACGTGACCGCGCCGAGTTCGACCGGACCCTACGCCTTCGACTTTGCCAACCTCAAGGTGCAGGGTGGTCTCGCCAAGGGCTACGGCCCGCAAGGGCTAGACCTAGGCGGTGCGAATGGCAGCCTGTCGTTTTGTGCGGATGCCTACAATATCTCGCTGGCGAAGGGCGGAACGCAGAACCTGGACCTCGATGCTGGCTCCGGCAACGCGGGCAACCTGTATCTCATGCTCGGTTCCCTGACCGGCACGTTGCCGGGCATCAAGCTCACGTCGACCGTGACCCTGCCGCTGACGCTCGACCCCTACCTGTTGCTGTTGGTTGGAGCGCCGAACACCGTCATCGCGCCGTCCATCGGCCTACTCGACAGCAAGGGTCGGGCCAGCGCGACGCTGACCCTGCCGGCCAACGCTCCGCTGGCGTTGGCGGCGGTGCTCTACCACGCAGCCCTCGTCATTGACACGAAGAGCAGCGTGATCACCTTCGCGAGCACA
>NYZE01000027.1 GCA_002685965.1 Planctomycetota bacterium
CAGCAACGGGATGTCCTGACGACGCTCACGCAACGGTGGGACGCGCAAGGTCACGACCTTGAGCCGGTAATAGAGGTCCTCACGAAACGCGCCAGCCTCGATCTTCTTTTCGAGGTCCTGGTGCGTTGCCGCGAACACGCGCACATCGACGCTGCGCGGCTTGTTGGAGCCGACGGCCACTACCTGCCGGTCTTCGAGCACACGCAGCAGCTTGACCTGGGTGTGCAGTGCCATCTCCGCGACTTCGTCGAGAAACAGGGTGCCGCCATGAGCGTACTCGAACTTGCCCTCGCGGTCGCTGATGGCGCCCGTGAAGGCTCCTTTGACGTGGCCGAACAGCTCCGACTCGATCGTGCCTTCCGACAGGCCGCCGCAGTTGAGCGCGACAAAGGGGCGGGCAGCTCGCGACGACTGGTTGTGCACCGCGCGCGCAACGAGCTCCTTGCCCGTGCCGGACTCGCCGAGGATCAAGAGTGCGGCCTGCGTCGGCGCCACCTGGTTGATCAGTTCGGTCAGCCGCACGATCTCCTGGGAGCGACCGACGATGCCGCCAATTCCGAGCACGCGCGTCATGTCGCGTTTGAGGTCGAGGTACTCGCGCTCGCGCTCCGAGGCGTCAAGAGCCTTCTCCACCTTGGTCCGCAGCTCATCGAGGTCGACTGGCTTCTCGAGGTAGTAGAGCGCCCCCTCGCGCATCGCCTCGACGGCCACTTCCCGGTTGCCGTGCCCGGTCAGCATCAAGACGCGCGTAGCGGGGTCGCGTTGCAGGGCCGCACGCAACACCGCGAAACCGTCGACGTCGTTCATGACGAGGTCCGTCAGCACAACCGAGAACTGGGGGCCTTCGCGCAACTGGCGCACCCCTTCCTCTCCGGAGTCGGCGATGAAGGCCTCTAGCCCGAGACTCTGCAGGGCCTCGGACACGACCTCCCCATGGCCCTCGTCGTCGTCGACGATCAGAACCCGCTTGCTCATGCTTCCGGCTCCGCCAGCCGACTGGGTAGGCGCGGCACCCGGAGCTCGAACTTGGTGCCTATGCCTTCGTGTGAATCGATGCGCATGTTGCCACCGTGATCCTCGACGAAGCGGCGCGTGATCGCGAGCCCGAGTCCGGTGCCGCCTGGCTTCGTCGAGAAATACGGCTCGAAACACCGCTGCCTGACCTCTTCGGCCATGCCGGGGCCAGAGTCGGTCACGGAGAGCACGAAGCTGTCGGTGCTCTCGTCGAAGGCGGTCCCGACGATGATCTCGCCGGAGCGGCCCGTGCCGACGATGGCCTCCTGGGCGTTGCGCATCAGGTTGAGCAATGCCTGGTGCACGAGGTTCTTGTCGACGGTCGCCGGCTCGAGGCCCTCGGTCAGCAGGAGGTTGAGGCGGATGTCCTGCCGCTCCATCTCCGGTCTCAGGAGATCCGAAATCTCACGCACGATCAGGTTGAGCGACACCGGCGCAAACTGTGCCTCCGGCGCCCGGACGAAGTCGAGAAACTCCTGCAGAATGCCCTGTAGCCGCACCACTTCCTTGGAAAGCCGCTGCGTGCGCGTCAGGATGCGCTTGTCACGCGGCGTACTCGGCTCGCCGACATCTTCTTCCAGGAGCCGCAGGTGCAAGCCGATCGTGGAGAGCGGATTCTTGATCTCGTGCGCGAAGCCACCGAAGAGTCGACCCCAACGGCCAAGCTCTGCGCCGAGCGGGCCGTCGGCATCCCCGGCGGCCAGCGAGCTACTTGAGTCTGCGCTCATGAGAGTGGCGGGCGACGCTAACAGGGCTCAGCGCGGCTCGCAATGACATGGGAACACCACGCGTCCTTCGACTGACTCCGGACAACCGCGATGACATCCTAAAGCAGGCTGCCGACCAACTCGCAGCCGGCGGACTCGTCTGCGTGCCGACCGAGACCGTCTACGGCGTCGGCGGTCGTGCCAACGACGGGGAAGCGGTCCACCGCCTGCGCGAACTCAAGGGCGGCGACCGCCCCTTCACCCTGCACGTGAGTTCGGTCGAGGCGGCCTTCGCCCTCGGCCACGCGACGCCCGGCGCTTGCCGGCTGGCGCGCAGTTACTGGCCCGGTCCGCTCACCATGGTTCTGACCGCCGCGACAGCGGCAAAACACTGGGCGACCCACGACGGCACGATCGGCGTGCGCGTGGTCGCCCACGAGTTCACGACCGCGCTGTGCGATGAGGTCGGCGTGCCTTTGCTCTTGACCAGCGCCAACGAGCCGGGCGCGCCACCGGCGACCAATGCCGAGGCCGCGGCGGCAGCGCTGGGCGAGAGCGTCGACCTGATCGTCGACGCCGGGCCATGCGAGGTCGGACGCGCCTCGAGCGTCGTCCGCATCAAGGACGGCAAGACCGAGGTCTTGCGCGACGGGGCCCTGGCAGAGCGTCGACTGTTCGCGCGGGCCGCAGCCCTCGTGCTGTTCGTTTGTTCGGGCAACACCTGCCGCTCGCCGATGGCCGAGGTGGTGGCACGGGCTCGCTGGGCGGCGGCGCTCGGCGTCGAGCGGGATCGATTGGTTGAACACGGCATCCTCGTGGCTTCGGCAGGCATCAGCGCGTTCCCGGGCATGCCAGCCACTGACGGCGCGCAACGCGCCGTCAGTGAACTGGGCCTCGACCTGGAGAAACATCGCTCGCGACCGCTCGAGGCAGCACTGCTGGCACGGGCCAGCCATGTCTTCTGCATGGGCACGAGCCACCTCCACGTGTGCGAGCGAATCCTCGAGGACCTCGGCGGGCAACTCGAGAACGATGTGACCCCACCGCGACTGCTCGCTGGTGGTGACCTGCCCGATCCCTTCGGCGGCGACCTCGAAGACTACCGAGTCACCCGCGACGCGATCACAAACGCCTTGCCTCGGCAGCCGCCAACCGTGCGGCCCGCCTGAGCGGCCCTACTTGATGCCCATCGTCGCGCGGCCCGCGTTCGAGAACGTCGCACCCAGCTTGTTGGCCCCTCCATCCAGCACCACGAACTGCTGGTAGAAACCGAGCCCTGCCCAGGCCGGGACGTTCGGGATCGCAACGGCCCAAGCAGCTTCGCCCAAGCCATCGGTCACGAGCGGATCGAAGCCGTCGATCTACCCCAAATCAATCACGAGCATCCAAGGCGTCGAGCCGGTCCTCGACGGCAATGACACGTCGCCGCATCTCGCTCAAACGCCTCCACTCGATGACCTGCCTCATGAAATCTCGGCCCCATTGGGCGGGCATCCCTGCGTAGTACCCGGGTTGCTCGATGTCGGCCATGACACCGGCCTGTCCGCCCACGACAACGTCGTCGTTGACGACGATGTGGTCGGACACTCCAGCCTGGCCGCCCAGCATGCATCGAGCACCGATCTTGGCGGTGCCAGCCATGCCGACCTGCCCGGCCAGAGCCGAGTCCTCACCGACGTCGCAGTTGTGCGCAACCATGACCAGGTTGTCGATCTTGGTGCCCCGGCGCACCCGGGTCGTCGAGAAGGTGGCGCGGTCAACCGTTGTGTTGGCTCCGATCTCGACGTCGTCCTCCAGCACGACGTCACCGATCTGTGGGATGCGTTCGTAACGAGAGCCGTCCTTGGCGTTACCGAAACCGTCAGCGCCGATCACGGCGCCGGAGTGAATCCGCACCCGGTCGCCGAGCGAGACTCCTTCGTAGAGCACGACGCGTGGGTGCAGCAGACAGTCACCGCCGATCCGGCACCCGGCGCCCACGAAGCTGCCCGCCATGATGATCGTGCCTGCACCGATCCGCACACCGCCCTCGACCACGACGTGCGGACCAATCTCGACCGGCTCGCACAGGTCCACCGCCTCAGCAATGACAGCAGTCGGGTGCACGCTGGTCGTCACCGCACGCGGTAGCGGGTGAAAGCGCTGCGCCGTCTTGGCGTGGGCGAGGGCCGGGTCGTCGACGCGGATCCAGGTCCTGTCACCCCGCGACGGCGGCAAGGTTGCGACGAGCACGGTCCCGACCTGTGACGCAACGGCCTTCGCGCAATCGGCCTTGGCAGTGAGGAAGGCTAGGTGGTCGGTCACGGCCACTCCATCCTCGCTCAGGGCACAGACCCCGCGCACGACGCGGTCCGCGTCCCCATGCACTTCGCCACCAACGAAGTCGGCGACCTCCCCTGCTGTCAGCTGCATCGCCGGATCTTAGCGGCACGCCCGGCCGCGAGGCCCGAGTATCGAGTCCATCACTTCGACCACCACCCCGGCCTCGGCACGGTCTTGGGCACATAACGCTCGAGTAGCGACCGGTGCGCCGGCGCGCGATCGACCCAGGGGCGCAGGGCATCCAGGGTGGCCGGATCCAGCTCGGCCAAGAGCGAACTGACCCGGGACTCGTTGATCTCCAGCCCGCCAATGAGCACCTGCACGAGCTGCCACCGCGACAGATACGGCCAGCGCAGCCGCGAATGGCGAACCCAGTCGGCACCATCGCTCCAGGCCCGGCCGATGTCGGCGCCGATGCGTATCTGGGCGACTGCCTCCGCACCCACTTCGGCCAGTCCCTTACTGCTCAGGACGGCAAGCAGTTCGCGGTGCACCGTGATCTCGCGCACTTGCAGGACCTGCGGCCACCAACGGCGCAGGTCACGCAGCGCGGTGCGCGCCGCCTTCCGACGGCCCATTCGCCACAACGCTGCGACGCGACCGGCCAGGGACAGCGGCGTCCCGCGCCCGAGGCGAACGGATTCCTCGAAGCCCTCCAACGCCTGCGGCCAAGCGCCCGCAACGAGGCTAGCCATCGCCTGTTGGCGGACCCGTTGCGCCTTGATGCGGTGGGCCTCGCGCCACAGCAAGAGACTGGCCGGGAAGGCACGCCGCGCCAGAGCGAGCGCATCGAGGGCACGAGCCAGTGCGAGCGGGTCCTTCAGCTGCTGCGCCGTCGATGCGTCGATCTTGGCGCTCAGTCGGTGCGCGCGGGCACGGGCGAGCACGTCGCTCGCCGCCGTGCGCCACACTTCGAGGTTGGTCGGCAACCAACCGAGCACCTCGCGACCCGAGGCATGTATCGCCGTTTCGAGGAAGGGGCGATCATCCGTGACGATGGCAGCATCCTTCACGCGGGCACGCGCAGCGGCCACGTCGAGCTCGGCCAGCTCGAGGTCGAGCGAGGACCAGATGCCGCACAGATAGCCATCCTCGCTGCCGCCGATGCGCGGCGGGCCGAGCGAGGTTCCTTTGGCACCAACGAGCAGCGTACTGTCGTCGACCAGGAACGCGCGCGCCTGATCGAACTCGTCAAGGAATGTGCGCAGCAAACTGCGGTACGCCGCTGGCCCCAAGCCGTGCGTCGGCAGCCACTGCACACACACGCCGCCCGAAACAAGCGCGCGCGTGGCCGCCTGATAGAAGCCACGGGAGTAGAGGTGCACGCTGCCCGGAGCTTGTGGCAACAGCGGCTCGAGGGTCACAGCACGCAGGCTCGCCGGCGGCTGACGCTCCAACCACTGTCGCCCGTCAGTCACGTGAAGGCGTGCCCCGGTAGCCGGACGCCAGGCGCGCGCGTTGTCGCCAAACCAGTCGATCGACAGGTCGACGACCGCCTGAGACAACTCGACGACGTGCATGCGCGCTCCGGACCGAGCCAGCGCCGCTGCGGTCGTCCCGGTGCCCAAACAAATCAGGGCGCACGCCTCGCTTCGCCCTTCGGTGAACCAGACCGGCAGCAGACCGAGCGCACGCATGTAGCTGCTGGAGACGCCACCGGCTGCCGCGAACTCGTCGGTGTAGAGCAGTCGTTCGCCGGCCAGGCGGTCGGCGACGACACTTGCGCTCGTGACGCGGTCCGCGCGGGCCGCGAGCACGCTCTTTCGCACCTGATGGAGCGGCCAGTTGCGCGCACCTTCGAGTAGCGGACGGTTGAGGAAGGCCAGCGGGCCTGCGACCAGCGCCGCCGCCGCCGCCGCCGCCGTCATGATGCCGCCTCCTCTCGGCCAGAGGGCGAGCACGACGAGCAGCAACGGTGCCGCGGCGACGATCGGCACGACGCGCAGCGCGGATGGCAAGAGGAAGCTGTAGGGCAACAGGACCGCAGCGGCCAGTGCACCGAGCGCGAACACGAAGAACGAGCGGCCAGCCGTCCTGGCAGCGACTCCGTCTTCGGCCGCTTGCTCGCGCAGCACGAGCGGCAGGAGCGCACCCAACGCGAGCGTGGCCACGAAGGCAGCTGCGATCGGCAGCGACGATGCGATCCACATCGCGCGGGCCGTGCTGTCGAGGCGCCAGGTCGCGACGTCTGGGCCAAACATTTCCACGACCATGACCGCGATGCCGGTACCGGCAGCCGCCAATGCTGCCGTCAACGCGATCGACCGTCGCCCACGCGGCAGCAGCTCGGCGAGGAGGCTGCCCGCTGCCAGCCCGACGAGGACCGCAACCAGCGTACCGCTCAAGGTCGGCAGGAACCCACCCAGGAAGAACGTCAGTCGCCGCGGCATCCATATCTGCAACCCAACCGTGCAGAACCCAGCGGCAGCGAGGACGAGGTCGTAGGTTTTCGCGGAACGCGCCGCCCGATTCTCGGGCACCACCGCGCGCGCCGCCACACTGCGCTCGAAACCGCGCGCAATGGCCACCAGTAGCGTCGCCATCAGGTAGGCAGCACTGGCAGCGAGGGTCGCGGTCCGCATGCCGAAAGAAGGGACCAGCCAGACGCCGCCCGCGCTGGCGCCGACCACAGATCCAAGGAGGTTGGCACCCTGGAGCAATCCCGCGCCGCCACCCCCTGCCCGCGTCACGGCGGGGAAGAGCAGCGGCAAGGCTCCCCCCATCACGGTTGCAACTAGGAAGGGGACCAAGAAGCACGCCGTGACCGACAGCGGTATTGCCTGGTAGCCGAACGGTAGAGCGATCGCGACCATCGCGTAGAGCAGCGCGGCTGCTCTGAGGGGTCGTCGCGTCACACGTTGCAGGGCCGGGATGACCAGGCCACCAAGTCCCAGGCCCATCAAGAAGGCACCGATGACCAGCGCCAGGCCAAGGCTTCCATGCCCGAGCAGCAGCGCCGACCGCCGGACACACACGATCTCGAACACGAGGCCGCCGAACCCCGTCAAGACCGCACTGGCGAAGATCAGCGCCCTATTCACGCTCCGCGTCGCGTAGCAGGCGCAGAACGTCATGCGCGGTGGAAGCTTGCAGGAGTTGTTCGCGTACCGACTGCCGCGACAAGAGAGTGGCCGCGGCGGCGAGCGTACGCGTGTGCAACTGGCGCCGACTCTTCGGCGTCAGCAGACAGACAACGATGCCCGACGGCACACCATCGAAGGCATCGAACTGGATCCCGGTGCGCGACAGAGCAAGACAGCAGACCTCCTCTGACAGATCATCGAGCGAGGCGTGCGGCATCGCGACGCCATGACCAACCGCGGTCGACATCGCCGTCTCACGAGCACGCAGCTCGAGTCGGTCGGCCTCGACGAGGGAATCGGGCAGCACACGCCGCGCGCCCAGGTGGCCGACGATGCTGTCGAGCGCCGCCCACCGGTCGCTCGCTTGCAGGTCGAGCAGGACGGCGTCGGGTGTCAGCAGCGATGAGAGATGCACGGCGGGCATTGTAGGCATGCTGGCCACGACCCAGCCCACCGCGAACACTTCATTGCTGGCCGCCGCTGCGGCCGGATCTGAGGCTGTTCCCGGCAGGTTTGTCGACAGAAGGCCCATGACCGCGCTGCCTCGGGCGTAGCGATTGAGCCGTAGCTGCCAGGGTGCAGCCAGGGGCGCAGTTCTTTCATTTTGGCCTGGCGGGGAATAAAACGTCGCGTTCCCGAGTCCCATCCCGGTGCTGGATCCGGCACACGCGACCGCCCCGGCAGGTTAATCGGGCCAGGCGAGACAAAAGTAGGGAGATCGGAAACACGTGTCAGAGCTGGTTTCACAAGTCCACCGTCTGTCCGCCTGCGTCGGCGCAGCCCTTCTGCTGGTAGCAGCAGCGGCCACCCAACCCACGCCGACCCCCGCGCCGGCCCCCGCGCCGGCCCAGGACCGTATCCGCCTCCAGGGCGACGAGGTCATCTTCGCGCTGGATGAGGAGAAGGGCCTGCCCTTCCTGCAGTTCATCAAGTTCGCGCAGAAGGTCACCGAGAAGAAATTCTACATCGACGAGGCCCAGGCCCCGGAGATGAAGAACCCTGACTCGACGCTGTACACGATCAAGCTGCTCGGCACGCTGACGATCAAGCGCAGTGAGTTCTACGCGTTCTTCCAGACGATCCTGTTCATCAAGGGATGGGTCTGCGTGCCGCGGGGTGAGGGCAACTCCCAGTTCATCGACCTGATCTGGCAGCAGGGCCCTCGCGGACAGGAAATCAAGAAGGGCGTGCTCTATGTCCCTTCCGACCAACTCAAGGACTACAGGTCCCAGACCGGCACGTTCATCGTCACGACGGTCAAGATGCGCCACATCAACGCGCAGTTGGCGAGCGCCAACCTGCGCACCTTCTGGAACGACCCGCGCGGCCTGACCAACATCGTGCCAATCGGCGGCAACGACCAACGCTCGCTGATGTTCTCAGGCTTCGGTCCCGAGGTCTACACGATGGTTCGGCTGCTCGAGGTGGTCGACGTCGAGGACCCGCGCCCGCGTGCCGTCCTCCGCGTCATCGACCTGGAATACTCTGCGGTCGAGGACGTCGAGCCGATCCTCACCGAGCTCATGTCGGAGAAGGCGCGTCAGCCGGCGCAACCGGCCGCCGGCGGCATCGTGCCGCCCGAGGACCTCATCCCGGTGAAGATCCTCACCAACCCCAACACGAACTCGTTGATCGTCTACGCACACGAAGACCGGGTGCGCGAGATCGAGAACTACGTCGCATCGCTCGACACCAAGGCCACGACGGTCGACTCGAACTTCCATGTCTACAAGCTGATCAACACGCTTGCCAAGGACATGAGGGAGACGGTTGGCAACTTCATCACGCAAGCAACGCAGGCCGAGCAGCAGGCGCAGGGCCAGGGCGCGGCACCCGGTGGCGGCGTCACGCGCCGCGAGCAACGGCCAGTCATCCGCGAAGACGAGAAGGCCAACGCGCTGCTCATCTCCGCCAGCCGCTCGCAATACGAGAAGATCGTCGACCTGATTCGCCAGCTCGACCGGCCACAAGACCAGGTGCTGATCGAAGCGGCGCTGATCGAGCTAGGCACCCAGGATATCGAGCGACTCGGCGTCGAACTCGGCTTGCTCGACATCGGCACCGGCAGCTTCCGGCGGCCGTTCGGCTTGACCTCGTTCGGCCTGTCGCAGTTCCAGGACACGGACGGAAACGGCCTGCCCGACACGCGACTGCCCGACTTCGAGAACCCGCTCCGCGGCATCACCGGCGGTATTCTGTCAGGCGATGACTTCGCGATCCCCGTGCTGCTCAACGCCCTCAAGTCCGACACCGAGTCCAACGTGTTGTCGATCCCATCCGTCCTCGTCAACAACAACGAGAACGCAACCGTGCAAAGCAAGGACGCGTTCCCGACGACTCGTACGGACAACAACACCATCGGCACCGGCACGAGCTTCTCGGGCTTCCAGGAAGCCGGCATCGACCTGCGCATCTCGCCGAGCATCTCCGAGGGCAACTACGTCAAGCTCAACCTGCGGCTCGAGGTGTCCAAGTTCACGGGCACCTTCGATTCGACCGCTGGCGTACCGCCACCCAAGACGACGCGCATCATCGAGACCGTCGTGACGATGCCGTCGGGGCACACCATGGTCTTCGGCGGCGTCATCGAGGACACGGCTTCCGAAACCAACGAAGGCATCCCGTTCCTCAAAGACCTGCCACTGCTCGGCCTTCTGTTCCGCAGCAAGGAGATCACCAGCCGAAAGACCAACCTCTACTTCTTCCTGACGCCCCACATTCTGTCCGACGAGGACTTCGCGGACCTGGCCCAGTTGACCTTCCGCAAGAAGCTCGAGGCGGCTCGCTACATCGGCCACAAACGACTCAAGGTCATGGATCCGAACTGGCGCGGCACCGACGACACGCGCCTTGAGGACGCACCCTCGACGATCGAGGACATCGACCGCTTGGGCGGCTTCGACATCCCGTCCTACGCCCGGACCAAGGGTGGCGAAGAAGAGAAGGCCCCGACTGACGCCCCGAAGAAGTTTGGCGGCCCGATAACGCCGGACCAGAAGAAGAAGTAACAACGGCCCCGGGGATTCGGACACGGCAACGATGAGACACCAAGATGCGTGACCGACTGAAAGAGATCCTGTTGACCAAGGCCGGCCTCACCGAGGAGAAGGTGCAGGACGCGCTAAAGATCGAGTGTGAAACCGGGCAGACACTCGATCACGTGCTGGTCTCCAAGGGATTCTTGGACGAGTCGCAGGTCCTGGAGTTTCTGTCCGAGTTCCTCGGCATCGAAGTGCGTCCCGACCTTGGCGGCATCAAGGTGCCGGACGACTTCATTCACAAGGTCCCGGTCCAGTTCGCACGCACCCACAACCTGATCGCGCTCGACCGCCACAATGGCGCCGTGTCCGTGGCAACCTGCCGCCCGCTCAACGTGCAGCCGATGGACGACCTCGCGGCGCTGCTCTCTACCGACATCGATCCCATCCTGGCCCCGCGCCAGGAGATCACCAACCTGATCAACCGGGCCTACCGCCACAAGGCCGACGGTGTGGACGATGCGCTCGGCGACATCGAAGAAGAGGACATCATAGGCCTCGCGGCGGAGGTCGAGGAGTCCGAAGACCTGCTCGACGTCGCCAACAAGGCGCCGATCATCAAGTTGGTCAACATGCTCCTCTTCCAGTCGCTGAAGCTGAGGGCATCGGACATCCACCTGCAGCCGTTCCCCGAACGCCTGCAGGTGCGCATGCGCATCGACGGGATCCTCTACGACATGGAGTCGATCCCGAAGCGCGCCCAGGAGGCCATCACCTCGCGCGTCAAGGTCATGGGCAAGATGGACATCGCCGAGCGGCGCTTGCCCCAGGACGGCCGCGCGTCGATCCGCATCGGCGACGGCGACGTCGACGTCCGCATCTCGACGATCCCGGTCCATAACGGGGAGCGCATCGTCATGCGTATCCTCGACAAGACGGCCAAGGTCTATCACCTCGACGAGATCGGTCTCGACAAGGACAACCTTGCCACGGTGCGCCGCTACTTCCACTACTCGCACGGCATGATCTTCGTCACCGGCCCCACCGGCTCCGGCAAGACGACAACGCTGTATGCGGCTCTGACCGAGATCAACTCGTCAGAGAAGAACATCCTGACGATCGAGGATCCCATTGAATACAACCTGGAGGGCGTCTCCCAGGTCCAGGTCAATACCAAGAAGGGCCTGACGTTCGCCGCGGGACTGCGTTCGTTCTTGCGGCAGGACCCCGACATCATGATGGTCGGCGAGGTCCGGGACCATGAGACCTCCGACATCGCGATCCGCGCCGCACTGACGGGCCACCTGGTCCTGTCGACAGTGCACACGAACGACTCCGCTTCGACCGTGACCCGACTCCTCGACATCGGCGTCGAGCCCTACCTGGTATCCAGTTCGTTGCTCGTCGTGATTGCGCAGCGCCTCGTGCGTACGATCTGCCCGTCGTGCAAGGAGCAGATCACCCCCGAGGGCGACCACCTGTTCTGGCTGCAGGACTTGAAGGTGTCGCCAGACCAGTTCCCGGGGGGCAAGATCTACATCGGCAAGGGCTGCGACGACTGCTTCCACTCAGGCTTCCAGGGCCGAACGGCGATCTACGAAGTGCTACCGATGGACGCGCAGATCCAGGAGCAAATCGTGAACCGCGACAGTGCAACCGAGATCAAGCGTGGCGCCCTGCAACGCGGTCTGCGCACCCTGCGCATGGCCGGCGTCGACAAGGTCCTTTCGGGCGAGACGACACCGGACGAAGTCCTGCGGGTCACCCAACTCGACGTCAGCTGAGTCACGAACGTGCCTATCTTCGAATACAAGGCACTGACGACCGACGGCGGCACCAAGACCGGCATCGTCGACGCGGACTCGCCGAAGGACGCACGCACCAAACTGCGCCGTGACAAGCTCCTCGTCACGACGCTGAAAGAGGCCAAGTCGGTCCGTGGCCCGTCGTTGACGAACACGCTGCGTCGCCTGCAGGGCGTCAACTCACCCAACCGCAAGCGCAACGAGCAAGTCGCTGCCATCACGCGCCAACTCGCGTCGCTGATCGCGTCCGGCATCCCGCTTGCCGAAGCCCTGCGTGCGGTCATCGAGCAGGCACCGGACCGCCAGATCGAGAGCGTGTTCCGCGACATCCGCGAACGGGTTTCGCAGGGCCAGTCGTTCGGTGACGCCGTGGTCTTGCACCCGGCCTACTTCACCCTGCTCTACTCGGCGATGGTCAAGGCTGGCGAGACCGCCGGCGCGCTCGACGCCGTGCTCATCAAACTGGCCGACTACCTGCATGCCCAGGCACGGCTGCGCAACCGCGTCGGCGCCGCGATGATCTACCCGATGATCATGATCATCGTCGGGATCCTCGTGGTTGCCGTGTTGATCACGGCCGTCGTGCCGCAGATCGCACAGATGATGCGCGCAAAGGGCGACGAGCTGCCGGTGCCCACCAAGATCCTCATCGCGGTCAGCGACTTCGCCCAGAACTACTGGTGGATCTGCTGTCTCGGCCTCGCCGCCATGTCCTTCCTCTTCAACTGGTTCACGCGGCTGCCGCGCGGGCGCCTGCTATGGGACGCGCTCAAGCTCAGGATGCCGGTGTTCGGCGATCTGATGCTCAAGCAGTCCGTGGCGCGCTTCTCGACCACCTTCTCGACTCTGCTCCGCTCCGGCGTCCCCGCGATCCAGGCCATTCAGGTCACCAAGGACACCCTCGACAACCGGGTCCTCAGCGATGCCCTGCAGAAGGTCCACGACCACATTCTCGAAGGCGCCGACATCGCGACGCCGATCCGGATGAGTGGCGTGTTTCCGCCCGTCGTTTCGTACATGGTCGCGGTCGGCGAACAGGCAGGCAACCTCGAGGACGTGCTCGAGAATGTCTCGGAGACCTACGACGAAGAGGTCGAAATCGCGACCCAGAAGCTGACCGCGGTCATTGAGCCACTGATCATCGTGCTCCTGGCCGTCATCGTCGCCGCGATTATCATCTCGATCGTGCTGCCGCTGATGCAGCTGCAAAAGGGCGGCTAGCGGCGGACAGGGCGGCAAGCCCAGAAACCCGCAGATGCGGGAAGTTTGGCCCACGGGCAACGTCGAAGACCGTTCAGGCGGACCTTCGGATAGACTGAGCGCTTGGAGAATGGCACGAACAGAGGCTCCAAGTGAGGAACAAGGGATGATGGACTCGTGGAAGCGAATGGGTCCGCGTGAGCGCGGTTTCACCCTCGTCGAAATCATGGTCGTGGTCGTGATCATCGGGCTACTCGCCACGCTCGTCGCGAAGAACGTCTTCGGCAGCATCGAGCAGGGCAAGCTCAACAAGACCAAGAGCGACCTGGCGGCGATCGCGGAAGCCGCTGAGATGTACAGGCTCCAAAACAACCAGTATCCCGAAGAGCTGCAGCAACTGGTCGACGAGGACGAGACCGGGCGTCAGTTCCTGCGCCAGTCGTCGGTGCCGAAGGACCCCTGGACCGGCCAGGAGTATCGGATCGACTTTGAGGGGGCCAAGCTCGTCGTGTTCTGCGACGGCTTCGACGGTAGCGCCGACACAGATGACGACATCACGACCAAGAACATGGCCGATATCAATATTGGCGACTACTTGAAGATCATCAACCAGGGCAATTAGCTTGTGACACAGCCGTTCGAAGGAAGAGCCCTCGGACAGGGGCAACTCGACGGACGGCAGGACCACCGCCGGGCCAGCGGCTTCACGCTACTCGAGTTGCTGGTCGTTGTGGCGCTGCTCGGCCTCATGGCCAACTTCGTATTGCCGTCGTTCCAGAGCACGCTTCCACCGGCTGCGGTCAAGGCCGAGGCCGAGAAGCTGGCCGCCAAGCTGGCCTTCCTGCGCAGCGAATCGCGCCTCCAGACCCGTCGCTACGGGTTGCGCTTCGAGACGCCGCAAGATGGCCTGCACCGCTACCGCATGATCCTGCCACGCGAGCAGCAGATCGTCCGAGAGAACAGCGACGACTGGGGTCAGGACATGCCTGAAGATGTCCCGCTCGAGTGGTACCACCTACCAGAGGGAGTGCACTTCTCGGGATTCCACGTCGGCCTCCAGGACGACACGCCCGGCAAGTCCCGCGAGATCTTCTTCGAGCCCAACGGTCGCACCTCGCAGAAGGTCGTCTACATGCGCCACGTGCACGCTTCCGAAAAGGACACTACATATTCACTCGTCGTCCCTCCCCTCACCGGCCGGATCGACGTAGTAAAGGGCAAGGCCAACTTCAAGACCGCCGTCGATAGCGACTTCTAGACAAGTGACTTCTGGACTGTGACTTTGATACAGGGACCACCCACCGGCAGCTTCACACGTGGACGTGGGCGTCTGAGGCAACAAGGCGAGCGCCCGCCCGGGCACGAGCGTTGCCCGCCTCATCACTCCGGCGGCTTCTCCCTCCTCGAGGTCATGGTCGCTCTCGCTGTCCTCGGGATCGCGGTCTTGTCGCTGACAGCGTTGCGCACGGACAGCGTCGTGACCGCCGCAGACGCCCGCAACCAGAGGGTCGCGCGGTCCTTGGCGGAGCAGGTGCTGTCGGAGGTGCAAGCCGGAATTCACAACGTCTACGACATGCGTGACATCGAGCATACCTGGGAGGGGTACCCGCATTTCACGTACAAGGTGCTCGTCGGCGAATCGTCGGTTCAGGACGAAGAAACGCGCCTCGCCGAGGAACAAGCGGATTCCTATGACGCGAACGACAGCGACCAGCGTCACTACGAGCGCCAGGATTGGCTCAACCAGCGGAGCCGTATCCAGCGCGCGCGCAAGGCCGGCCTCGCCCTCGATGATCTCGAGGACGAACTCGAAGAGGACGACGAGCCGGACGAGGACACGTTCGAGGAGATCGCGGTCTACGTCTACTACCCAGACGTTCACACGGCAGGCGAGCGGACACAGTTTCGGGTAAGGGCCCGGGTCACAACCCTCGCTCTGAGCGGCCTGACCAACGAGCAAGCTGCCGAGAGAAGTAGTAACCTGTCAGAGGCCTCGACCGGAGGCTCGACAAACACCGGAGCCGGATCCACGGGATCCGCCACAGGAACGGGAAAATGACGATGACCGCGCATTCGCTGCCTCGGACCTGTCGCAGCAACCACCACGGCTTCACGCTGATCGAGGTTCTGCTCGCGATGACCATCGCCTCGATGATGATCGTTTCGATTCTGAGCGTGTTCCGAGCCTCCCTGTTCGCCCGCGAAGAGGTCAAGGCGCTCAGCGAGCCTATGACCACCGGCCCGCGCATCCTCGACATGATCGAGGATGACCTGAGCTCCCTGTGGACGTTCAACGTCCTGCACAACCGGGTACTCAAGGGCGAGAACCGCGACTTCGTCGGTGACGAGGCTGACCGGCTACACATCATCGCCTGCGGCCGCACCGTGAACCCCGTGCGGTTGGCCGACGACAGCACCGGCTACGCGCCGATGGCGGAGGTCAGCTACCTGGTCAAGGGCAGCAACGACAACACGCACTTCCTCGAGCTGTGGCGACGCGAAGACCCGCTGTTCGATATCGAATGGACCAAGGGCGGCTTTTATCAGCTGCTCTCGGACCGAGTGCGGGCCTTCCAGATCCAGTACTTCGAGGAACTCGGCAAGGAAGCCGAGCCCTTCGACGACTGGGACACGGCCGAGCGCGGGCACCTACCGCGGCGCATCAAGATCGAACTCGAGATCGAACGCCCCAGCGACTCCTTCAACAAGCTCGTCGAGGCCGAAGACATCGGGCCGCGCCGTCTCAAGTACACCCGGCACATCGTTCTACCCAAGGGTTGGATGACAATTCTGGAGCCCGGCATCGCGCTCGTACCCTCGGTTCCGACCGAGCACCCGACCGGCGAACAGCCCGCCGCAGCTGGCGCCGGCGCTGGCGCCGCTTCCGCACGTGGTGGCCCGGGCCGGTCGGGAGACAGCGCCCGCGGTGGCGACCAGCGCGGCGGCGGACGCAACACCCAGACGTCTCCCTTCCCGTTCCCGGGCGGTCGTGGTGGCAAGACCGGCAGCAACGCGATCAACGACCTGCTCAAGAACATCGGCAACCGCGGCGGCGGCCGCCGCAAGTAGGCGCACCTGGGTCCAACCTGTCAGACAGGCTCGACCCACCAGCCAACCGCAGATTGCCCGGCGCTCAGGTGCGGCGAATCCGCAGCTCCGCCAACTGCTCCGGCTGCACGGCCGACGGTGCTCCCGTCAGCAGACAGGTCGCGCTCGTCGTCTTCGGGAAGGCGATGACATCGCGGATGCTCTCCTTGCCGAGGGCCAGCGTCACAAGCCGGTCGAGGCCGACCGCGAAGCCTGCGTGCGGCGGCGCGCCGTAACGGAACGCTTCGAGCAGGAAGCCGAACTTCTCCTGCACTTCCTCCTCACCCAGGCCCAAGTACGCGAAGAGTCGCTCTTGTACATCGCGACGGTGGATACGAACGCTGCCCGAGCCGAGCTCCCAGCCATTGAGCACCATGTCGTAGGCCCGTGACTGGATGCTGCCCGTGTCCTCGTTGAAGTCCACGT
Source organism: Planctomycetota bacterium (assembly GCA_002685965.1). Classification (GTDB taxonomy): domain Bacteria; phylum Planctomycetota; class UBA1135; order UBA1135. The sequence goes on from NYZE01000027.1 coordinate 16,623, forward strand.
CCCAGTCGAGTGGTGCGGTGAAGGGATGGTGCGATGGCTCGAAGCGCTGGCGCTCGTCGCTCCACTCAAATAGAGGGAAGTGCATGACCCAGGCGAAGCGAAACACATTCGGGTCGACAAGCCCGAGCTCGCGCGCGACATGGTTGCGCAGTTCGCCGAGCACCCGGTGCACGACCGCTTCGCGGTCGGCGGCGAACAGCAACAGGTCACCGGCCTCGGCGCCACACTGCTCACAGAGCGCGGTCGCCGCTTCGCCCGGGAAGAACTTGGCAACGCTGCCCGTCAGCTCTCCATCCCCGACCTTGGCCCACGCCAACCCCTTGCCGCCGTATTCCTGGGCGACGTCGGCCAGGCCATCGATCTTCTTGCGGGACCACTCGGCGGCACCGGGCACGCACAACGCCTTGACCCGCCCGCCGGCTTCCAGCGCGCCGGTGAAGACCTTGAAGCCCGAGTCCTTGGCCTGCTCGGCAACATCGATCAGCTCGATACCAAAGCGAAGGTCCGGCTTGTCAAGGCCGTAGCGCTCCATCGCCTCGCGGTAGTCGATCCGCGGGAATGGCAGCGACACCTCGACGTTGAGGCACTCCTTGAACGCCGCCGCGACGGCTTGCTCCATGACGGCGACCACATCGTCTTCCTCGACAAAGCTCATCTCGAGGTCGAGCTGTGTGAACTCGGGTTGGCGATCGGCGCGCAGGTCCTCGTCGCGGAAGCAGCGAGCGATCTGAAAGTAGCGGTCGAGCCCGGCGACCATGCACAGCTGCTTGAAGATCTGCGGGCTCTGCGGCAACGCGTAGAACGAATCGGGGTGCACCCGGCTCGGCACCAGGTAGTCGCGTGCTCCTTCGGGCGTCGCCTTGGTCAGGATCGGCGTTTCGACCTCGATGAACTCCTGCCGGACGAGACTGTTGCGCAGCGCAAGGATGAACCGCGAACGCAGCTCGAGCGCCTCGCGCACCGGCGCGCGCCGCATGTCGAGGTAGCGGTACTTCATGCGCAGCTCGACCGAGGTATCGGACTTGTCGAGAATCTCGAACGGCGGCGTGTCAGCGCCGGCCAAGACCTCGATCTTCCGCGCGAACACTTCGATCGCGCCGGTGTCCCGGTTCGGGTTGATCTGCGCCGCGTCGCGATTCTTGACGGTACCCGTGACGCTGACCACGTCCTCGGCCTTGAGGTTACCGGCGGTCGTCAGGAGTTCTGGGCTCGTGCCCTCGAACCCGGGATCGACTGTCACCTGGGTGATGCCGTAGCGGTCGCGCAGATCGATAAAGAAGATGCCGCCGTGATCGCGCCGGTTGGCGACCCAGCCGCAGAGGGTCACGGCTTGGCCGTCGTTGCCGACGGTCAGCTCGCCGCAGGTGTGCGTGCGCTTCCAGGAAGCGGTCTCGGTAGTTTCCATGGTCTCGGTCATTCGTCTTTGCCAGCCTTCGAGAAGCCCGTCTCGCAGATACCTCTCCAGAACCACTCTCCAGAAGCACTCTCCAGAACTACTCTCCAGAACTACTCTCCAGAACTACTCTGTCGGTCGAAGAAAGGCGGCGACTACAATAGCGCCCATCTCCCCCATGAGTTCACGCCGAGTGCCGTGGCATCTCCTGGTCGGCCCGGCCGTCGCGCTGGCGCTCTACGCCCGAGTTATCGGGGGCGATCTGCTCTCGGACGACTTCCTGACCGGCTACCTGCTCGAGCCCGACGGGAACAGCGTGGCCTGGCGCGAGGTGTTCGCTGACTTTTGGCGGCCGTGGCTGGGCATCGAGGGCAGCGTCCTCTACCGGCCGCTCATGTCGCTGTCTTACGGGCTCGACCTGGCGATCGGTGG
>NYZE01000028.1 GCA_002685965.1 Planctomycetota bacterium
CAGGGCCGAGATCAAGGCCGACATGGTGGTCGACAACGTCACCTACAAGGATGTCGGCGTCAGATTTCGCGGCAACACGTCGTACTCCTACAACGTCGGGCGCTCCGAGAAGCTGCCGTTCAACATCCGTACCGATGCGTTCGTGTCCGGGCAGAAGCTCTATGGCTATGACAACTTGAACCTGCTCAACGCGTACAAGGACGCGACCTTCATTCGCGAGCCGGTCTCGTACCTGATGATGCGGCGGCACTTTCCGGCGATGAAATCCAACTGGGTCAAGCTCTGGCTCAACAACGTCTACTGGGGCATCTACGTCAACACCGAGCAACCGGGGAAGGACTTCGCGCGCGACTCGTTCGATGACGAGGACGGAAATCTGTATCGCGGTGACTCTCCGAGTCGTCTCACGCGTCCGACGCTGACCTATCTGGGTAGCAACATCGCCAGCTACCAGGGGCAGTACGACTACTACACCAACAACCACCCGCTGCCGTGGGTCGACCTGGTGAACCTCTGTTTCGTCCTGGATCGGACGCCGATGGCGCAACTGCCGGCGCGTTTGCCGCAGGTGCTCAACGTGGATCGCGCGCTGTGGTACCTCGCCGTGCAGAACATCCTGTCGAACACGGACAGCTACATTGGCACCGGCAACGACTACTTGGCCTACCACGACGAGACGCACGGTCGCTTCTCGATCCTGCCGTGGGACCTCAACACGACGTTCGGAGGCTATGACTGGCCGGGCAAACGCCTCGGCGCGCAGGGGCTCAAGCGGATGGATCCGTTCTACAACGGTGGCACGTCGCTGCGTCGTCCGCTCGAGACGCAGCTGTGGGCAGTGCCGCAGTGGCGCGAGCGCTACCTCGCGCACTTTCGGGCGATGCTCGACGACTGGTTCGACTGGTCCGTCGTCGGTCCGATCCTGACCAAGTACCACAAGATGCTCGACCCGCACGTCAGGGCCGACACGAAGAAGCTCTACGCGTTGCAGTCCTTCTACGACAATCTGACGACGGACGTCGTGGTCCGTGACCGCTACGGGTCGTACAGGATCCCCGGGTTGAAGAGCTTTGTCGACACAAAGCGAGCGTTCTTGCAGACGCACGCGGCGGTGAATCGTGTTGCGCCGACGGTCACCGAACTCAAACACACGCCGCCGTTGCCCAAGGCCACCGACACGGTTTGGATCACGGCGAGGATGTCGACCAACGCCGCAAAGACGATCCTGTATTGGCGCTTCACGGGTGCGTTCATCGAGGCGCCGATGTTCGATGACGGCAAGCATGGAGATGGTGGGCCGAACGACGGTGTGTGGGGTGCTGGCATTGCGCCGCAGAGCGCCGGTCGCACGATCCAGTACTACGTCAGCGGCGAGACGACGGCCGGGGTCCTGACGTTTGCGCCGCGGCGCGCGACGGGCGCCCTTTCGAGCTACCGCATCCTGTTCAAGACCGGCACGTCGCCGGTGCGGCTCAACGAGCTCCTCGCCAAGAACACGAAGGGCGCCAAGGACGAGCACGCGGAGTTCGAGGACTGGATCGAGCTGGTCAACACCGGCAAGCAGGACATCGACGTCCGTGGCATGTTCCTGACCGACAAGTTCGCCAACCCGACCAAGTGGCAATTTTGGACCGGGACCAAGATCAAGGCTGGCGGCACGTTGCTGTGCTGGGCCGACGAGGATCGGCTCCAAGGGCCGCTTCACCTGAACTTCAAGCTGTCGATCACCGGCGAAGAGGTGTCGCTATTCGACAAGGACGGCAAGACGCTGCTCGACACGATCAAGTTTGGCCCACAACTCTCGGATGTTTCGACTGGCCGGCTGTTCGACGGCAAGACCACCGTCGGCTGGGTGACCTTCCCGGTGCCGACGGCGAATGCACCGAATGCGCCGGCCACGTGCGGCGTGCGCGTGTACTCGGCGGCGGACCCGTTAGCGCACACACTTCGCTTCTCCGTCACAGGGGCGCCCAAGGTCTCTTCCACGGTGCAGTGCCGCTGGCAGAACGGTCCTGCCAACGGCGCCCTGGTGCACGTCTTCTCGGCGTCAGCAGCGAACACGCCCGTGGCGCCGACCTTCGCCGCGCTGGTCGGTGCGCCATTCGCCCTCTTCGTCATGCCGCTCGACGCTCAGGGTGCGGCAACTCTACCGCTGGCAATCCCGGACATTCCCGCTCTCGTCGGTCTGCGCCTCTACATGCAGGCGCTCGGCGGAAGCCCAGCTGGCCTGCTCGGCTCGAACGCCGCCGAGATGACGTTCTGCCCGAAGTAGGGCGGCCTTGCTTGTCGGCGGTGTCGGACACCGTTGACAGCAAGGACGAGGACAGCAAGGACGAGCGAGCTAGCGCTGGAAGATCGGCAGGTAGCCGTAGGGAATCGCGAGGATCAGCGTGGCTGCCGCTGTCGAGAAGTCGCGACCGGGGCCGACGTCGCAGGGCCAGGAGCCGTCGGGGCCCTGGCGTTCGAGCAGGAACTCTCGCAGGCCTTCGAAGTAGTGGCGCCAACGGTCGCCACCAGCGACGAAGAAGGCCTGCACGGCGTAGTAGTTGGCGTAGTAGAACCGCATGTGGTTCTCGTAGTAATCGTGGTGCTCGGCAGCGTTCTCCAGCATGAAGTCGAGGCTACGTTCGATCACCGGGTCCTTGTAGATGCCCGCGCCGTAGAGCGTCACGACGCCGGCAGCCGTCAACGCGAAGGTCGAGCGAGTGCCGTAACGTAGCTGGTACTTGAACACTCCCGGACCGTACGGTTCATTCTGGCGTCGCCGCCAACCCCAACCGCCGCGCGAACCGATGTTCTCGCCAGGTCGGCGCACACTGCGGCGTACGTAGTTGACGGCGTTCTCGATGACTTTCACGGGAACGGACACACCGGCGTTCCGCGCCGCGCGCAGCGCCATCACCTGACACACGGTGATCGACATGTCCGACTCTTGCGCAAATGGGTGGTAGCGCCAGCCTCCTTCGCGATTCTGGGCATCACACATCAGGTGGATGGCGCGCTGCATCGCGGGCTTGACGTTGCGCTTGGTCATGCCATAGAGCTCGGCGAGCGCGAGCACCGCGAACGCATGACTGTACATCTTGGTGCCGTTCGTCGTGATGTAGCCGTTGTCCTCGCAGCTCTTGACCAGGAAGTCCGCGGCGCGCCCGAGCTGCTCGCCGTACTTACCCCGGTCGGCCAGCTCGCCGCACGCGAGGAAGGCCATCAGGGCCAGCGCCGTGACGCCGACGTGCGCAGCGTTCTCGCGCGTCACGCGGTAGCTGGTGCCCCATTTGCGGCCGACGTCGCCACGCCATGCCCCGTCGGCAGACTGGGTGCGCGCGAGGTAGGCGAGCCCGTCGCGAGTGGCGGCCTCGAGCTCGGGCGTGAGGACGCTCCGCTGGGCGTCCCGCGCGCGAACGGTGACGGCTTGGCGCGCTTCCTGCGATGAAGCTCCGGTGGCGATGACGCCAGCGACGCCGAGCAGGAGCAGTATTCGACCGGATCGCATTCCTAGAGGGCGTTGTACACGAGAGAGGGCACGGGACACCTTCTACGTGCAGGGCGACCATACGGCGAGTACGACCTGACCCGGAGGTCTCGTTGGCGCTTGCAATCCCGGTATGTCCCCCCCCGCCGCGTGTTCAACCTCTTGCCATCGATCCCCGCTGGCATGGGTTGTGCGAGGAGACGGGGCCGGCTACCGCTTCCGCCGCGACTGTGAGCGCGGAGCAGTCTTGGGCTTCTTTGGCTCTTTTGGCTTCATGGCGCGCCAGCGCTTTGCCTCGTCCTGTCGGCCCAGTTTCTCGGCCGTGGTCGCGAGGACATCCAGGAGTGTTGGCGCGTGCGTGTACTGCGTAGCCGCCGCGCCCGCCTTCAACCCGGCCTCGCTCCCGTCGCGTTCGACGATGTGCTGGACCACTGCGCCGATGCGGTCGACTGGCAGTGCCTGCTCACGGAACAGCTGCTCTTCGAGTGCCAACGCGTCATCGACGTGTTCGATGCCGCGCAACGCCGTTGCGTACGTCAGTCGGTCCGTTGGCAGGATCGACTTGCCCGGGCTGAGCGCGGCCACGCAACGTTCGGCCAACTCCCTGTCCCCGGCGCTGGCGAGCTGCTTGCTCAACTTGCCGAGGATTTGTTCGGGGCTGAGCAGGACCTTGGTGCTGTGCCATTCGAGGACTCGTGCTGCCAGGGCGCGCAGCCATGCCGGTCGGTCGGTCCACTTGCCCTTCGCGTCGAGGATCGCGGTCGTCACCTTGGCGGAGTTGGAGCGGACCTTGCCGCGGAGTAGGAGTAAGCGAGGCGTGCTCGTCTTGGTGGGAGTTCTACGCAGCCACGCCGCGGCTTCCTCGAGTGCTTCCTCAGTCCTTCCGGCGCGAGCGAAAGTCGCGGCGACGATGTCGGCATGGGGCGTTTGCGTGCCGACGTAGCGCGACGTATTTGACATGGTCAGCAGGCGGGCCTTGAGCTTCGCCATCCGTGTCGCCGCGTCGGCGGCGGGCAAGAGCTCGCTCCATAGCTTCATGGCGGATCCGGCCCACACGGCGAGCCCGTAGCCCGATGCCTGTGTGCCCGCGTCATCGATCAGGTCGAGCAGCAGACTCTTGGTCTGGTCACCGAGGTGCTGTTCGATCTCCGGCCGCAAGCGACCGATCTCGCCCTTGGTCAGGATGCCGAGTGCGGGCCGCGTTCCTCCGACCAGCATGCTGAGGCGGTAGAGTTGCTTCGCGCGTTCCGGATCGCCGCCCTGAGCGCAGAGGCGAGCTAGGCGCTGCAGCGACTCGGGGCTGTTTGAAGGAGCCGTCTTGACCAGCATCTTTGAGACTGCTGGCAGCTCCTTCGGCTTGTCTTTCGCGGCGGTGATGAGGCGTAGCAAGAGGCCAACATCGAGTGACCTGGCCGTGCCATTCAGGACGCTCGCGATGTGAACTCGGATCGCTTCTTCGTGTTGCTTTCGCTGTACTAGGTCGCGCCCGACAATGTCGAGCAGCTCTTCGCGCACCGGCAAGAGGTAGCGGCCGAACGGATCTGCCTGGGGGTTGACGTCGAGGATGCGCAGCGCTGCGCGTGCTTCCTCCGGAATGAACGGAAGCTCCTTCTCCAGGCGGCCGAACACCGTGCGGGCTGGCTCCGGTTGCCCGGGCGCCGCCTGCCGGCTGAAGTAGGTCAGGTTCTGCGGGAACTTGATGTACTGGTTCACCGGTTCGAAGTTGCGCCAGAGACGGCGGAACGCGCGCTTCGCCTCGTCCTTCTTGCCGGCCTTCCAGAGCTCGAGGATCTTGTTGATCTTGGTGTCGCCAGGGTGCTGGTAGGCACCGGCGACCGACACGGTGCGTATAGCGGTCACCGTGGTGGAACCGAGGAGCGCACTGAGCCGAGCACCCGGTATTCGCCGAGCCGTGCCGGGAGCGGGCTTCGGCTTCTTCGCTGCCATCACGGGCAGCTGCAGCTGCCTCTTGAGCGCCTGCACCTGCCGTTCGTAGCGTGCGCGGCCGGCGGAGTGCAGCTTGATCAGCTGCTCGTAGCGGCGCAGGCTCCTTACTTTCCAACCGTAGCTCGACTCGGCCTGCGCGAGGCGCGAGAGCAGGTCGATGTTCTTCGGATCGGCTGCGACGGCCTGCTCCAGCTTCGGGACATAGGCCGCGCGGTCCAATCGCATGTGTGACCAGTAAAGGCCCGTGACGACCTTGTTCTTGGGGAAGTCGGTGTGGAGTCGCGCGATCAGCTTGCCCTTGTGCGTGCGATGTTCTGGCGCGTTGAACGCGCGCACCAGCCGCTGCAACTCGGGGTTCCTCGCCGTGGCGATCGCGAGACCACGCGCCTGCTGCCTCGCCGTGGCGATCGCGAGACCACGCGGCTGCTGTCTCGCGGGACCTTTCAGAATCGTGCGCGCGGTCTTCGCGCCCAGCTCGAACGCTGCCTCCACCTTCTTCTGGTGGAGCAGCACATGGATGCGCGCGATCAGGTGGTTGGACTCGGGTCGGAGCTCTTCGAAGACCTCGATGGCGCACAGCATCAGCTCTGGCGAGCGTTTCATCGAAACAGGCACGCCTAACATCAAGGACCGAGCCACTGGTAGGCGCGCAGCGGAGAGGATGCTGTCACCATCGGCCTCGAGTCCGTCCTTGAGCGATCGCTTGAACCACTCGACGTAGCTGTTGTCGACGGGACGGTCGCCGAGGAAGTCCATCACGGACAGCAAGAACCTGACGCGCGCCGACCGCGGCAGCGCGTCGTGCATCTCCCTGGCCACCTGCGGGCGTTCGTCCGAGTCGACCCAGGCGAGAAGCGTCCCGAGGTAGTAGATGTAGCGCTCGGAGTTCTTGGCCATCGCCAGAGCCAGCTTCTTGGCCGCATCGGATGTCAACGTGCCGCCGCCGAGGAGCGAGTCGATGTCGATGAACTGCATGAGGAAGCTGCCGATCGACTTCGGCTTGTTCGCAGCGATCGATGTCATCTTGTCGCGCAGCAACGAGTGGGCGACGCCCGGTTTGAGGCGGTCGACGAGAGTCAACAACAACGCCATGCCGCTGCGAGCGGCGCCGTTGGCGTGTCGTATGCCAGCCCGTGCGAAGCGTGCTCCGGCGTCGGTTGCGCCAACGAGGACGCAGGTAGCGAGTAGGGTCGGGATCGCCGCCTTATCGGCGGCGGACATTCGGCCGGTGTCGACCCGCTCCAGGAGGTCGAGCAGGGGGGCCGGGTCGGTGCCGAGCAGCGACGGCACGAGCTTGGCCGCGGCGGCTGCGGCGAGGCTCGTCGCGCTGCGGTCGACCACGCCGGCCGCCAGGCGGACCTGCGGATCCAATGCATGGGGACTCGCGTCGAGGAGCTGTCGTGCCGACTTGGCGAAGCCGCGACTGCTGCGGCTCGAGACGACGTCGATCGAGACCGCAGAGTCCTTGGCGAAGGCGTGCATGAGTGCGGTGTCGAAGGCTGCGGCTGCGTCGAACTCACGATTGGTGAGTGCGATCATGCGCCACAGGTTGGCCCCTGTGGCCAGTCGCGGGTAGTTGGTGAGCCTGTGATCGTCTGCTGTCTTCGGGTTGCGCGACACTGAGGCCAGGTCGGCTTGCACCTTTTCGGCTAGCCCCTCGAGGAAGGTGGCGACCTCGTCCTTTGACGCGGTGAGCAGGAGTCCCTGGATGAGCTGGGGGAAGGCCGCGTCCTCGGCCGACACGTTGCCGCCGCGGTAGTAGAGCGTCCTGGCCGGCTTCTTCTTGTCAGCGTGCGACAGATAGCGTGGCTTGTTGTCGAGGACCTTGCGCACGCCGCGCTGGTAGGAATCGAAGGCGACACGCGTGTTGCCGAGCTGCTCTTCGAGGTTGCCGATTTTCAGGATCAGGCCGACGTCGTCGGAGCCCGTCGCCAGGAGTCGGCGGTAGTACTTGAGCGCGTGCTTGGCGCGCCCGGAGTCTTCGAGGACTCGTGCCGCTTCCCGTAGGACCTCGACGTAGTCCAGTACCTCGGCAGCACGGTTGAAGGTGCGCATCGCGGCAGCGACGTCACCTTCGCGCAGGAAGATGCTGGCCAGGTTCATGAAGGTCTGCGGTGGCACGTGGTCGCCCTGTCCGATCAGGCGGCGTCCGACCATGACGTAGTCCGTGGCGTCCCAGTCCTTGCTCGGCTGGAACCGCGCTTGTCCGAATGCCCGGAGCGCGGCCGGATCGGTCATCTGCACCTTGCTCATCAGCTCGCGCATGACCGGCGTACGCCGCTCGCCGGCGACCGGTAGCGCGGACTTGAGCGTGCGGATCGCGAACGGCATGTCGTTGAGCTCGGAGGCGAGGTCGGTCACAAGCCGGTACAGG
>NYZE01000029.1 GCA_002685965.1 Planctomycetota bacterium
GCGCTCCCGCGTCTTCTCTATCCACCACATACGGCGCCCGGCGTCCATAGGGCTTGGGGAGCGAAACCACGAACAGGCACGATGCCGCGACGATGGGCTTGAGCATGCTGTGAAGGGTACGCGCATCCGTGAAATGGACAAGCTAGCCGAACCTCAACTGGAGGAACTGGGCCTTTGCTTGCACCAGTGTTACCTGGCGACGGGTACTCGTATCGCCGAAGTCGCCCGAGACTCGAACCCTTGATGTTGCGTTTGCTCTTTGGGTGGACGCTGCCGCGTTCCTGCTCCTGGCCGCGGTGGCAGCGGCCTTAGGCGCCCCACGTCAGACGGACGCGGAACCTCAGGCTCGTCAGGACGAGAGCAACCGGCCAACACTCGTGGCCTGAGAGCCTACGGATGCCGGTTGTCACTTCTGACCGCGCCGGAGCACGCCCTCGCGCGTCAGCATCTTGTCGAGGTTCGCAACGCCGAACGCCGCTAGCGCGATCACGGTCGCGTTGTGACGCTGGTACTCGGGCACGACGATCGAGTATGTGTCCCACTGGCTGTGCCATCCGTAGCCGTACGGACGCGGACCCTTGAGGCCCCACTGCCACGCAGGCACGCCAGTGACCTGAAACGACACGTGGTCGCTGCCCCCGCCCGGCTTCATCGTGGGCTTGGTGATCAGCTCGAACGTCGCCCCACGGTGCTTCTTGTCTGGCGACTTCAGCTCGAGGATCGGCGCGAACACGCCCTTCAGTTGTGGCAGCATCGCATCCGTGATCGTCAGCGAGTGCGCCCAGTTCGTGCCGTTGTCGTGGTTGAACACGGCGGAGACCAGGTTCATGTCCGCACGGTGACGCTTGACGTAGCCGCCGCTGCCGAGCAATCCCTGCTCCTCACCACCGAACAGAATGAACAGGATCGTTCGCTTCGGCTTGACCCCGAGTGTCGTCAGGATGCGCGCCGCCTCGAGCGTGGTACACACGCCGGTACCGTTGTCGGTGGCGCCGGTCGCCTGGTGCCAAGAGTCGAGGTGTGCCGACACAATGACGGCCTCCTTCGGACGCGCACTGCCTTCGAGCCTGGCGACAACGTTGTTGAGCACGACCGGTCCCGGTGTGAAACGGTTGCGGATGTCGAACTCGACGATCACCGGCCTGCGACTCTTGAGTCGCTTCGTCAGCAAGGCACCGTGGTCATCGCGGACCACAATTTGCGGTGTCTTCGGACGCAGAGCGTAGTCTCGCTTCGGCGCTCTGCGCGAGTCGCCGAAGACCCGGATCTGGTTCTTGAAGCGCTTGTCGGTCAGGCCGGTGGACGTCGCGGTCTGCACGATGCCGAGGATGCGTCCCTGCTCGATCCAGCCTTGGACCTCTTGTGCGCGGCCCTGCCGCGCCCTCGGTCGATCCTCGAACAAGTAGACCGGTTCCTTCTTCAGGATCTTCACGAGCTTCTTGGCGCTCTTCGCGTCGGCCGGCATCGCGACGATTCGCCCGCGCACCTCGCCCTTCGTCGGCGCCGTCCACGCCGGCGTCGCAACCTGGAACTCCACTTGTTGCGGTTTAACCATGCGTCCGGTCCACTGGCCGCGGTCCCACCGCACCCTCCACTCGCCCCACTCCTCGAGCGTGACCGCGAGTCCCATCTTCTCGAACTGCTGCTTGGTCCAGGTAACCGCGCGGTCGTAGTTGAACGAGCCAGTCAGCCGCTGGCCGATGTGGTTGCACAGGTAGTCCTGCCACTGCATGACTTGGCTGTTGTCGAGGCCTTCCTTCTTGATGCGGTCGGCCAAAGCCTCGCTACCGCCACCGACAGGCGCGGGTGCCTGCGCGTGGAGGACGCTGGCGAGAAGCAGGACGAACAGGCCAGGAAGCATGCGGCGGTATTCTACCGGCCCGATCCGAAACGGCCCGCCAGCCTCAGCAACACGAGGCAACAAGCACCCGCGCCGGCCAGCAAGCCCGCCGCGTTGCCGTAGTCGCCGAAGATCACCGCGCCGATGCAAGGCGTCGACGAGACGAAGCGCACGATGGCTCCAGCGAGTCACGAGAGTTGGCGATGCGGACTCAAGCGGCGCAGCACTTCTTGTACTTCTTGCCGCTCCCGCAAGGGCACGGTTCGTTGCGCCCGATCTTAGGCCCGGAACGCTGCGATGGCTGACCCTTCGGCGTCTCACCGTCAACGAACAGCCAGCGCCCTTCCTCGCGGCGAAACGTCGCAAGCTCGTGGTGAATCTGCTCCTGGCCGCCCTGGCTGAAGGTCGCGACGAACTCGACCTTGCCGTCGTCGTCCTCTGGCCCACCCCGTTCAGTGTCGATGATGCGCAATCCGAGCCAGGCCGAATCGCGCGACCACTTCTCGGTGTCGGTGCGGTCGACCTCCAACTCGGGAGCCGCCGTGTCGAGGATGTAGTCGATCTCCCCGCGCACGAACGCAGTGTAGCGCGACCGCATCAAGCTCTCCGCGGTCGGCGGCGGCGCGTCCCCGGCCAGGAAGGGACCGCAGCATGCCTTTTCCGGAGAATCCGAACCGCACGGGCACGTCATGGCTGGACTTGTAACGACGTGGCGCAAGGTAGGCAAGCAGCGACAGACCGTCCGCCGAGGAGGCACGAGCTCCGCGAGGCAAGGAGAAGCGCCCCAAGGGACCGATCCAAAGGCGGGCGTGAGCGCCTGAGGGCACTCCTACAGGGCTTGCTCCTGGTGTCGAAGACCGGAGGACAAGACCCCATCGCCGAAGGCTGTGATCGCAGCATCGAACGCACTCCTGAACGGCTGACAGCGGCCGCAGGTAGCGAGCCTTGGGACGCCCGCGACGAAACGCCGCAAGCGTAAGCGGGGATTGTCGTAGGTTCTGCGCGAGAATGGCCGCCATGAACCGCTCACGTTTCGTCGTCGCGGCACTGCTCGCGCTCGTGATCTCTTGCGATGACAGCGCCACAAAGAGCGACGCTGCCGACAGCCACAAGCAGATGGTCGCGCTCCTCGATCAGATCCAAGCGCGCACGTTGAGCGAGAACATATACCTCGGGGACGGGCGGCTAAAGAGCCTGCGTGCGACGTTGGCACGGGTCCCGGCGGCCATCGCCGCAAACCCACCACCGGGTCCGGCCGCTGGCCAGCTGTGCACGCTGCTCTACGAACTCGGTCAGGCCGAGCTGCTCTTCGGCAACGAGCGCAAGGCGATCGGACACCTGAGCAAGGCCTACGAGCTGCTCCCCAACGCCGGCAAGCTGCCACCGGAACGCCGCGGGCAGGTCATGTTCGACTTGGGCATGGCCTACCTGCGACTCGCCGAGACGGAGAACTGCTGTCAACTGAACAACCCCGACAGCTGCATCCTTCCGATCCAGGGCGGCGGCGTGCACACCAAGCTAGAAGGCTCTTCAAAGGCGGCCGAGTGGTTCACGCAGACGTTGATGGCAACCACGCAAGGCAGCGAAACCTACATGAAGGCGCTCTGGCTGCTGAACCTCGCGCACATGACGTTGGGCAGCTACCCCGATCGGGTACCGCGGTCCTATCGGATCCCCCCGAGCGCCTACGTCTCGCAAGAAAAGATCCCTCGGTTCCCGAACATCGCCCGCAAGGTCGGCGTCGCCACGTTCAGCCTGCTCGGCGGTGCCGTCGCCGAGGACTTCGACGGCGATGGTAACCTGGACCTGATGGTCTCGACGTGGGACCCGGCCGGGCAAGTGCAGTTATTCCGCAACGACGGCAGCGGCAGCTTCGTGAATCGCACGAAGGAGTCGGGGCTAATCGGAATCCGCGGCGGCATCAACATGGTGCAGGCCGACTACGACAACGACGGCGACATTGACGTGCTCGTGCTGCGAGGCGCCTGGTTCTTCAAGGGCGGACTGCACCCGAACTCGCTCCTGCGCAACGAGGGCAGCGGCAAGTTCGTGGACGCCACGTTCAAGGCGGGCCTCGCAGGCGCGCGCCTGCCGACCCAAACCGGAGCGTGGGCCGACTACGACAACGACGGCGATCTCGACCTGTTCATCGGCAACGAGACGACCGTCGACGTCAAGGCGCCGTGCAACCTGTTCCGCAACAACGGAGACGGGACATTCGTGGACGTCGCCGTGACAGCCGGCGTGACCAATGACCGCTTCACCAAGGCGGCGGTTTGGGGTGACTTCGACAGCGACCGCTACCCGGACCTCTTCCTCTCCAACTACAAAGGCGATAACCGCCTCTATCACAACCAACGCGACGGCACCTTCGTGGATGTCGCAGCAGAGAAGGCTGTCACTCAGCCCAAGGACAGCTTCCCGGCGTGGTTCTGGGACTTCGACAACGACGGCAACCTCGACCTGTTCGCCTTCGCCTACGCTGGCCGCGTCCATGACGTGTGCGCGTCATACCTCGACGGCTCCGTCAACGTCGAACCGGCGCGCCTCTATCGCGGCGACGGTGAGGGCCACTTCCAGGATGTTGCCCGGATGGCCAACCTGACGCGACCGACGCTACCGATGGGGTCCAACTTCGGTGACCTGGACAACGACGGTTTCGTTGACTTCTACCTCGGCACCGGCTGGCCGATGCTCGATGAGCTGATGCCAAGCGTCATGTACCGAAATCAGAACGGTCGACGCTTCGCCGATGTCACGACGGCGGGCGGCTTCGGCAACTTGCAGAAAGGCCATGCGGTCGTGTTCGCTGACTTCGACAACGACGGCGATCAGGACGTATTCGAGCAAATGGGCGGCGCCTATCCGGTCGACGGGTACTTCGACTGCCTCTACCTGAACCCAGGTTTCGGCAACCATTGGATCGGCGTGCAACTCGTCGGCGTCACCTCCAACCGCTGTGCGATCGGCGCGCGCATCCAGGTGGACATCACCGAGAACGGCAAGATGCGTTCAGTGTTCAAGCACGTCAACAGCGGCGGGAGCTTCGGCGCCAACCCGCTGCGGCAGACAATCGGCTTGGGCAAGGCGGAGAGAATCGAACGCATCGAGGTGCTGTGGCCGACCTCGGCGACGACGCAGGAATTTCGTGGCATCGAGATGGACCGCTACGTGCGAATCGTCGAAGGGAAGGACGGCGCCGAGACGCTGGACTTGAAGCAGTTTCAACTGGGCAAGTAGCAACGCCCGCGTTGCGGCCGGGCCCAGCTCGCTGCCGTATCACATCTCCCATCCGGGACGCTAGTATGGTCCACCCATGAGCCTCCCAGTCAAACCGCTTCTCATTGGCGGCGCGCTGATCGTCGCCGGTACCGCAGGGGTCTTCCTGTTCAGCGGCGACCCGCTCCGTTCGGCCGTGCAAGCAATGGTCAACAGCGAGGAGGCCCTGCTCCGCGTGAGCCAGCAGCTCAGCCGGTTCAAGTTCGGCGTCGGCAACCTGACGCTACCCGACGAGGCGAGTCTCGGCCTGTTCGCCGACCGCGTGAGCGTGACCGACATCACCGGACCCAAGGACGCCGTGCTCACTGTGTCGCCCGGCGTTGTGGTGCGCGACTGGTCCATCGGCGTATCGCGGCAAGTCGACCGTGGCAGCTTGACCCTGTGGCAACCCTTGTTCAAGACGATGCGCTACTCCGGCGACGCCAAGTTCAAGATCGTGCGCGGGCACTGGACCGGCGATGACAGCTGGCAGTGCGAGCTCGCTTTCAAGGGCAACGGTCGTTCGGCGGCCGGGTTCGCCGCTATCAGCGCCAAGCAACAGGTGACCTGGCGCGCGATCACACGCAACGACGGCGAGGACTGGGAGATCACAGCCTGGCATACCAAGAAACTGCGAACTTACGAAGTAGCCGCCCCACTGTTTCGCGAGGTACTCGACGCCGCCGTTCCCGCTGCGCAGCAACTGGTCACGGCACGCAACTCACTACATTCCCGTCAGCTCATCAAGCACCTGCAAACCAAGGACCTCCAGCTCAAGGAGGCCCAAAAGGGTCTCCAGGCCGGGCCCATGCCATCGTGGAAACCGCATCCAACGTGGACCTCCGACTCGTTCGACCGCCATCCCTGCGTCACGGTGTGTGACTACAACCGAGACGGCCACGACGATCTGTTCGTCGGCGTGAGGTGGGGCAAGTGCATGCTGTTCCGCAACCTCGGCAACGGCACGTTCGTCGACGTCGCAGCATCGGTCGGCCTGGCCATCGACTCGAAGGTCTCGTGCGCTCTGTTCGCCGACTTCGACAACGACGGCGACGATGATGCGTTCATTGGCAGGACCCTCAGTCCGAGTTGCTACTACTCCAATGAAGGCGGTCGCTTCGTTGCACGCCCGAAGGCTCTGCCCGCGCCACTTCTGCTCGCGTCCTCGGCATCTGCCGCGGACTACGACGGTGATGGGCTACTGGATCTGTATGTCACGACCTACGCGACGCAGATGTTGAACATGGGAACCTCACTCAAGGAGGGCATGAACTCCGCGGACTTCGCGACCATGACCCGCTTGAGTGAAGGTCTCACGCCGCAGGATCGCCCGTGGGATGCCTACGGCCCGCCGAACGAACTGCTGCGCAACGCCGGCGAGGGCCGCTTCGTCTCACAGCGCAACACGCCATCTGGCTCTCTCTTCCGCAACACGTATCAGGCCACGTGGGCCGACTACGATGGTGACGGCGACGCGGACCTCTACTGCGCCAACGACTACTCGCCGAACAACCTCTACCGCAACGATGGAGGCAAGCTCACGGACGTCACAGCCGAGACCGGCACCTCGGATATCGGCTTCGGCATGGGAGCCTCGTGGGGCGACTTCGACGGAGACGGGCGCCAAGACCTGTATGTCTCCAACATGTACAGCAAGGCTGGTCGACGCATCACCGAGCAGATCCCAGGACTGGACCCTCGCATCCGTCGGATGGCGATGGGCAACTCGCTGTTCCACAACACCGAAGCGGGTTTCAAGAAGGTGTCCGGCACGAAGCCACCAGAGATGCTCGTCGAGGCCGCGGGTTGGGCGTGGAGCGGGCAGTTCCTTGATGTCGAGAACGACGGCAACCTCGACCTCGTCTGCGTGTCTGGCTACTACACGCCACCGCCCGGCCTCGGGACTGTGCCGTTCGACTACTGAAGCGAGTTCTGGCGCACGGTCGTGCGCCAGGACAGGCAGCTACCTTTCGAGAACGAGGACTTCAACCGCGGCGCCGCGGGGGAGCGCCTAGATCGCCCCTACTTCCGCGGCAGCCAGGCGTTTAGCGGCAGCGAGCGCAACCATCTGTTCATGAACAAAGGCGGCACCGAGTTCCGCGACCTGTCGGGTATCTCCGGCATGGACTCACTCGCAGATGGACGAGTGCTTTCGCTGCTCGACTACGATCGCGACGGTCGTACGGACCTCGCAGTCGTCAACGCAAGCTCGCCGCTGCTCCAGCTGTTTCGCAACCAAGTGGCAAAAGTCGGCAACGTCGTCGCGGTCCGGCTGACCGGCGGTGCGATGGCAAAGGACTTCAGCGGCTGGACCAACCGCGATGGTGTCGGAGCCCGCGTGACCGTGACGACCGCGGGCCGCAAGCTAGTACGCGAAAACCGCTACGGCGAAGGCTTCGCCTCGCAGAACAGCCGGACGCTGCTTATCGGGATCGGCTCCGCGACGAAGGCCGACGCGGTCGAAGTGCATTGGCCGTCCGGTCGAACGCAGAAGACCACAGACGTCGCCGCCGGATCATTGGTGACCATCCACGAGAGACTCGGAGATCGGGGTTTCTCCGTGACGCGGTACCTCCGCGACATCCGGGCGCCGATGCCCGTAAGGGCACCGAAGTCCGACCTTCGCCTGGCCATCAACGAACCCCAACCCAGGCCGCGCTTGACGCTCTACACCGCCATGACAACCACGTGTCCTGGGTGCAAACGTGATCTGCCTCAGATCGCGCGGCTGCGGCAAGCGCTGTCGCAGGACGTACGTCTGGTCGGAGTACCCATCGATGCCAAAGAGGGCGCTGACAAACTGTCGGTGTATCGCCAGCGCTACTCCCCGGCGTACGACCTGCTCACAGAGGTTCGCGCGCCGCAGCGCGGCGTGATGACAACACTCCTGAACAAGCTTCTCGGAACGACGGCGACGCCGGCGACACTGGTCACCAACACGCAAGGGTTCGTCGTCCACGCACAGCAGGGCGTGCCAACCGTTTCGGTCATGCGGAAGCTGCTCCAGAACTGATCGACCCCTTCTCGCGCCGCCGTGTGATCCCGTCAGAACTCCGCGATCACAGAGGGTCGGGCGGGCAACGACCCGAACGCAGCGGGGCAGCTGCACGATCTTGCAAACGACTCCCGCAAGCGCACGATCACGCAGCTAGGCTAACGAGGGCGCGGCATCCGCCGTGCCTTTGTTAGCCCGAGGTCCATTTGCTGCGATTCACCGAGTTCCGCATCGCCGTCCCGTCCGTCTTGGCATGCTGCGGCCTGGTTGCGACCGGACCGGCCTCTGCGCAAACTCTGCCGGAACGGACGCTGTCGAGTGACGCAGCACGAAGCGTGCTCGCCAATGCGCCTGCTGCGCTAAAGACGATCTCTGCCGCCGACCTCGAGAGCTTCGCCAAGACGCTCGCCTCGGACGCGTTCGGTGGTCGCCTGACCGGCACACCGGGGCAGGTCAAGGCCGCGCAACTGTTCGCGAGCCA
>NYZE01000030.1 GCA_002685965.1 Planctomycetota bacterium
GCCCTCCTCGCCCTACTTGACAACGATGACTTACGTTCTCAAATTGGCAGCGCGGTGCGCCAGCAGTCGACAGAAAAGTTCCTTCTCAGTCGGGTGATCGATGATGTCATCGACCACTACGTCAAAATCAAGTCCCAGCGAAAACAGGCCTAGTCGTTTGCGACAATTCAAGGACGAGGCCGTAACCCGCATGAGGCAACTGCTCAGCAATCCCGTCGCCGCAATCATGGACTTGAAGAGACTCTACCGCAGGTCATCCGGATGAGTCACAACAATCCGACCAACAGGCGTGCCGCATCGTCCAACTCGACATCCACATGGGTGATCTTGCCCCGGAAAAGTGGACACCCAGATAGGAGTCACAAGGCTCCAGAAGGATGATGGATCCATGGGCAAGTCCAGGAGGAAGCACAGCCGCGAGTTCAAGCTCGAGGCGGTGAAGCAGGTCGTCGAGCACGGCCGGCCGGTGTCGGAGGTTGCGGACAGCCTCGGCGTGAATCGCAACATGCTGAGCGCTTGGAAGAGGGTGTTCGAGGCCGAGGCAGCGTTGGCGTTCCCGGGGCAGGGCAAGCAGAACGAGTTTGAGGAAGAGAATCGTCGGCTTCGCCGTGAGCTGGCGATCGCGCGCCAGGAGCGCGAGATACTAAAAAAAGCGGCGGCCTACTTCGCGAACGACAAGAGCTGAAGTTTCAGTTCGTCGGCGACCACCGGGAGATCTTCGAGGTGGGCCTGATGTGCAAGACCTTGGAGGTCTCCCGGAGCGGTTTCTATGCGTGGCTTGGTCGACCTGAGAGCGACCGAGCCCGCGAGGACCGTCGTCTGACAGCGCTGATCGGCGACATCGTCGACGAGAGCCGCAGGACGTACGGGTCGCCACGCGTGCATCGCACGCTGCGCGGACGCGGCGTGCACTGCGGCCGGAAGCGTGTGGCGCGCTTGATGAGGGCTGCAGGCCTGCGGGCAAAGACGCGGCGGAAGTTCCGCGTGAAGACGACGGACTCGAAGCACGGTCATCCGATCGCACCAGACCTCCTGAGGCGCGACTTCACGGCCGAGAGGCCGAACCGGGCCTGGGTGTCGGACATCACCTACATCCCGACCGACGAAGGATGGCTCTACCTCGCGTCGACGATGGACCTGTTCTCTCGGATGATCGTGGGGTGGTCGATGTCATCGACGCTCAAGACGGCGATCGTCGTCGACGCGTTGGAGATGGCGATCCATCGGCGCGCCCCAGAGGCCGGACTCGTCCACCATTCCGATCGTGGCGTGCAGTACGCGTCGGTCGAGTTCCGCGCTCTGCTGGCCGCTCACGGCTTCCAGGCGAGCATGAGCCGCACCGGCAACTGCTACGACAACGCGGCCAAGGAGAGCTTCTTCCACACGCTCAAGACCGAGCTCGTCCACCACGAGCGCTACCGGACCAGAGACGATGCGCGGGCCAGCGTCTTCGAGTACATCGAGGCCTTCTACAACCGCCAGCGCCTCCACTCGACCCTCGGCTACATGTCGCCCGACGAGTTCGAGCGGGCACGTACAAACGCCGCCTGACGGCGGCAGATTCTTCCAGAGCGGGGGCTACCGCCCCCGCACCGCCGCGCTGCGCTTGAGCTACGCATGGCTCCGCTCCGCGCGGCTCCCCAGCACTCGTGTATGGATGCGTCCATGTACATCCAACGTTGTTGACTGGGACCAGCAGAGCTGGTCACCTGCAAGCACACTAAACCCCGTGTCCACCAAACCGGGGCAGGGTCAGTTTCGCGCCTGGCTAGCATGCCGAGTGCTCAAACTTCTTCCCCGTTGGAGCCATGAGGCACCTTCTTGCGCTTCCCTTGATTCTAGCCGCGCCACGGAGACACTAAGGCTTATGAGGAAAGTGCTGCTCTTGCCATTCCTGCTGCTCCTCGTCGGCTGCGAACCCCCCGAACGTTCGCGCGGCTTCATCCGGAG
Source organism: Planctomycetota bacterium (assembly GCA_002685965.1). GTDB lineage: Bacteria > Planctomycetota > UBA1135 > UBA1135. Next base: position 1,951 of record NYZE01000030.1, read on the forward strand.
TACCTGCCCGCAATGCTCCGAAGTGAAAGAGCAAGAGGCGTGCAAGAGCTGCGGGACGAAGAATGACTTCGTCGAGGTAGAGAGCCAGCCCGGCAGTTTCGAATGCCTCAAGTGCACGGCTAGCCTTCATCAACTTTTTTGCAGTAGCTGCGGGGCGAGCATTGAGGGTCGGCTTTTGAAGTTGTCGACAGGGAAGTAGACGCGACGGCGCGTAGCGATATCGAAGCTTCGCTTCGGAACAAGCTCGTACCTGGCTAGCATGCGATTTCCTGAACCTTCATTCCCGTTGGAGCCGTGATGAACCTCAGCCCTGCTCTCCTTGCTCTCGGCTTGTTTGTTGGATGTTCTGACACCGCACCAGACGTTGAGAAGCACGACAACGGCAAAAAAAAGGCCGAGGGCTATCGGCTGGAGGATGGGACCAAGGTCGGACGCTGGACCTACTGGGACGAAAAAGGACAGAAGCGGTCAGAGGGCGAACACAAGAACGGGGAGCTAGAAGGACTCTGGACCTTCTGGCACGCCAACGGGAAGAAGCAGCGAGACGGCGGACACAAGAACGGGAAGAACGAAGGACGCTGGACCTTCTGGGACGACAAAGGACAGAAGCAGTCAGACGGCGAATACAAGAACGGGGAGCTAGAAGGACTCTGGACCTTCTGGCACGCCAACGGGAAGAAGCGGATAGAGGGCGAGTTCAAGAGCGGGCAGCACGAAGGACTCTGGACTTACTGGGACGAAGACGGCTCCATCAAGCACGACCTCAGCGGCATCTACAAAGCCAACAAGAAGGTCGCACCCCTCCCCAAGAAGTAGCGACCTAGTTCAGAGGCTTCGCAGCTAGCGGAGAATGCGGGCCGCTGCGGCGGTGTTCTTCAGTTACTGCATCACCGGCGTGTGGTGCCCATCTATCGTTTCACCGTGAGCCTGTTGACGGAGAGACGCTGCCTTTTGGCCACAAGCCTCGGTCTCGGATTGGTCCTCGCTTCCTCGGGGGGAGCGCAGGAGCTGAGCTACAACCGCGACATCCGGCCGATTCTCTCCAAGAACTGCTTCGCCTGTCACGGCCCCGACAAGGCGGCGCGCAAGGCGAAGATGCGACTCGACGTGCCGGGAAAGGCCGAGACCGCCCCGATCACCGAGCGGATCACATCGAAGGATCGCCGCGAGGTGATGCCGCCGCCGAACTCGGGCAAGTCGCTCACGCCCGCGCAGATCGAACTCCTCGAGGCTTGGGCTTCGAGCGGAGCCGCCTACGAGAAGCACTGGGCCTTCGATCGACCGATCCGGCCGCGTCTGCCGGCAGGGACCGCTGTCCCTCACCCGATCGATCGATTCGTGCGCGCGCGACTCGTGGCGGAGGGTCTCGAGCCCTCGCCGCCGGCGGATCGCGCAACCTTGGCGCGACGGGTGCACCTCGATCTTCTCGGCTTGCCACCGACGCCCGCTGAGGCGGACGCCTTCGTGGACGACCAGAGGCCCGATGCCTACGAGAAGCTCGTCGATCGCCTCCTCGACTCGCCGAGGTACGGCGAACGCTGGGCTCGGCGCTGGCTCGACCTGGCGCGCTACGCCGACACCAACGGCTATGAGAAGGATCGCAACCGGACCATCTGGCCGTACCGCGACTGGGTGATTCGAGCACTCAATGCGGACATGCGCTTCGATCAATTCACGATCGAGCAGTTGGCCGGCGACATGCTGCCGAACGCCACGCCGTCGCAACGCATCGCGACGGGCTTCCATCGAAACACGATGCTGAACGAAGAGGGCGGCATCGACCCCGTCGAGTTTCGGTTTCACTCGATGACCGATCGAGTCGCGACGACGGGTACGGTGTTCCTCGGCTTGACCATGGGTTGCGCACAGTGCCACACGCATAAATTCGACCCGATCACGCACGAAGATTACTACGAGTTCATGGCGTTCCTCGACAACGCCGACGAGCCGGACTACTTCATCCCGGATGCTCTGAAGCTGGCCCAGCACGAGAGCGACCTCGCCAAGGCCCAGGACCTGGTAGATCAGTTGCCGGGCAAGGCGCAGGCGGCGAGACATGGACGAGTCAGCGTCACGCTGCTCAGTTCGACCTTGCGACCTTCTATCCGCATCCACTCGAGCACCGTGCCATGGGTCTCCAGGATCAAGACAAGTTCAGACGTGATGCGGATGAATCTCTTTTTCGGTCCCATCGATCCAGTCTCAGCCCGTCCTAACCCCATCGGGCGCCTATCCGCCGATCGTTGCTTCCCCGCCATTCGTGAACGTCAGGCCACCGGTCGCCGCGGGGTCCAGGGTCATGTACTGGAAGAACAGGTGATGGCCGATCAGCTCCGGCACCAGCGGAACCGGTAGCGGCACGTTCGCAGTGCCGCTACCGCTCGTCAGAAGCTGCAGCAAGAAGTCAGCCGAGACGAGCAGCGTGCAGCCCGGCCACGTCGGGTTGAGGTCGAACGGCAGCGGGAGAAGCAGCCAGTTCGTGCGCGAGAAACCTATCAACAAGAGCGCCGCCGAGTTAGCGCGTGCGTTGTTGAGTTCGACCGTCAAGTTCTTGCCGAGAGTCGCCTCACCGCTGTGCGAAATGTAGGGAAACGCCGTCGTGCCAGAACAGCTCGTACCAAACGTGTGGAACGAGTTGTGGAAGAGCAGCGGCGATTGATAGAGATCGGTACCGCCCATTCCGCCCGGCCGGTTCGAGCTAAACGCGAGAAACTTGTCGTCGAGACGCAGCGCCGACTCGAACTCGTCGAACTTCGTGTTGACCCTCGGTCCGACATTCTTGGGTGCGTTCCAGCCGTTCGGAAGACGGCTCGTAAACCAGAGGTCGAGACCGCCGCGCCCGCCCGGCCGGTTCGACGTGAAGTAGAGCATGTTGCCGTCGCCGGAGATTGCCGGATCGCCTTCCTCAGCCGAGCCGTTGACGGGCGCCCCGAGGTTTTGCGCCGGGCTCCAGTCCGCGGGGCCAGTGACCCACTCCGACACCCAAATGTCATTGGACCCACGACCGTTTGGTCGATCCGAATCGAAGTACAGTGTGCGCATGTCGGCCGGCAGACTCGGATGCCGTTCGTCGGCCGACGTGTTCACGGTGCCCGAGAGCGGTGCGGATGGACCCCACTGGTCAACGAACAGGTCGAGGGAGCTCTCGAACAGATCGAAGTCCGAACCCGGCCCCCGGTTCGACGAGAAGTACAGGGTCGTACCGTCCGAGGTCACGAAAGGGTCGAGCTCGTCGGCCGAGCTGTTGACGTCAGAGCCTGCGTTTGTCACCTGCCACCGACCATCGACGTAGGCCGCCTGCCAGATGTCCATTCCACCGCGCCCGCCTGGACGATCCGATGCAAACCAAACGAACTCAGGCCCGAGCTCGTCCTGGTCCCCATGCGCCGTCGGATATGGCGACTGGTCGTTGTTTGGTGACGACGCTCCTGCGCCGAGCGGCTGCGCCGGCCCGTGCGTCGTGTCGCATTCGCAGAAGTTCGCGCCCGCGTGGTTGAAGCAGAGCACGTGACCGACTTCGTGCTTGAAGATCGAATAGAAGTCGTACGAATCCGCCGGCACGACGTCGGTGTCCTTGTTCGTGATGACCCCGTCCCGGTCCGTATCGTCCGCGAGATGCCACTTGGTGTTGCCGCTGCGCATCCGCACTTGGCCCGACACCGTTGTCGTCCGCAAGGCGGCGTTACCCCGTCCGGCTTGTGACGGACCCCAGCCAAGCGACCTGCCCGGTGTGCCCCCCCATCGCATGCTGATCTGCGTCGGCTTCTTGTCAGCCACATCCGTCACGACCTCGATCTCGATACCACGCGGGTACTTGATCAGTGCCGCGGAACACTCACGATCGCAGACGCAGCGGAACTTGGCGCCTTTGGCGCCGCGGTGTGAAGGACCGGGTGCCATGACCGCAGGGTCCAGCCCGGGTCCGTGATTCTGCGGAATCCCGCCGAGACCCGACCGTGGCACGCTCCGGTGCTTCAGTATGTCCGCGCAATCCATCCACTCCTTGACAGCGGCCTGGATGTTCTTGAGCAGCTTGGCCCTGTCCATGCCGCGCGGCGCGGTGCTCAGGAACCGGCGCGCGTCCATGCGGACCTTGACCTTGCCGGTAAGGCGTGCCGGTCCACCCCAATGATGCCGCTTGTTGACGATTACGTACGGATCCTCAGCCGGTCGGTTGAGCGGTGGACGCGGCCAGCTGATCACGGCCTCGTCGCCGCGCAGATCACCGCCCATGATGTCGATCGTCGACGTCGTCGTACGATTGGTGCGGCGGTCCTTGTAGATGACTGTCCGTTTGACGGGGTTGCCGGGCTTGCCCTGGCCGTTACCACGGTCGGTCCACCACCACTTGACGATGTTCATGCGATCCGAGGTCGACTGCCCGGAGATCGTGATGGAACTTCCCGACGGGAATGCTTGGTTGAACAGGAGGTCGAGGACCTTGCCGTTCAACTTAGCTTTACCGCCGATTCCAGGGGTGAGGATCGCTGCGGAAGAGATGGCGCGGTCGTACTCGACATGAATGTCAAACACCTGGGTTTGCGGTGGCACACCGTTGACGAACGTCCGGATGCCGGTCGTTTGGGCCGATAGGGTGACGCCGACTGTGGCCAACGCGATCAGGAATGGAATCGTGCGCATCGTGACTCCTCATGGGCAGATGGAATGCAGCCAGGAGTATAGCTGAGGCCTCCAAGCTCGTACCGGCTCCGCGAGGGGCTGACGGCGGCACACGCCAGCTGACCGGTCGCCCCCCCCGGCGGCAGCGCTCGGCGCGAAGATCCCGCAAGACTCGATCAGCGGACGAGCCGAATGCGCGTCGCCTCCTCGATCGGCCACTCCAGCGCACCGTCCGCCTGCACGCGTTCGCCATTGATCTCCCAAACCGCCCGGGCGTCGGAGGTCTGGACCCGGATGGCATGACCCTGGAAGTAGTCGCCGCTGTAGGAGCGCGAGTAGGGTCGGCCATCGATCGTCACCGTCGCTCCGGCGGGCACGATGACGTCGACCGGGCTCGTGTTGGGGATGGCGTAGTACTGCTCCAGCTCGCTCAGCACGCGAGCGGGGCGGCCTCTGAGGAACTGCGTGACGCCGTCCAGCGACGCGAGCATCTTGTCGCGTCGCCATCCGCCGTAGCGTCGCGCGATGTCGCGGTATCGATCGATGAGCTTGCGGACACGCTGCTGTGAGACCTCGTGGTTCACCGCTGCGGCGAGTCGCTCGAAGAAGTAGCGGCGGTAGGCCGGGTCATCCTCCATCAGGCGCTTGAACACGTCGCAGCGCAGTTCCCGGCGGTGATGCATGAAGTAGTCGGTGAACGTCCCGTGGCGCTGCGCGGCCGGCCAGGGCACCGGCCATGGCTGGAAGGACCAATCGAGGTCCCAGACGATCCAGCGCCAGCGTGGCTGGGGGTCGCTACGGTCGATGAAGGCGAGCCCCTGGTTGAAGTCGAAGCAGCCGCTGATCAACACCATCGCGATCCAGCCGGTCACCTGCTCGAGGTCGATGGTGCGGCCGAGCTGCCTCATGGACACGGGATGGCCCGTGCCCAGCCTGGCGAGCTCGACGAGGTAGCGCTTCGGGTTCCTGGAGTTCCGTTCGTCGATCGCGGTGAAGTTGGCGTGCCCGTAGCGCGAACGCAGGTAGTCCAGTGACACGCGCTCGGTCGCGAAGTAGATGGGCTGCAGGAGCTCGCCGTTGATCACGACCCTCACCGGCCGCGTCTGTGGGACCATGCAGCCGAGCGAGGCGGCGAGCTCGTAGGCGATCGGATTGAGGAAGAACTGCTTCGCTCCGCGCTCGTCGGCGTGCAGCACGAGGATCTGCCCGCAAGGGGGCGCGAAGAAGGCGCGCCCGGCGTCGCGCGGCGTGCCGTAGGTGGGCGTCATCACGACGCGGTAGCTCTTGTGGAAGTGCAGCCGGCTCGAGTCGCCGTGGATGCGCAGGCCGACCGGCGTCTCGAGCGCGAGCTCGCCGCCCTTGAAGAAGCTGAGGCAGGCGCCGCGTTCCCAGCGGCGTCCGCGCATGAGTGGGTTGCTCTTGAGCCCGAACTCCGGGTGCAGCCAGTCCCTCGGATCGACCGCGAGCGAGACGACGTCCAGCCCGGCGAGGCCGCGGAGCTCCTCCGCGGCCAGGGTCGTGCTCGGCAACGGCTTGGCCTTTGCGGGCGAGGTCGAGTAGACGAGGACGCCCTCGGGGTCTCCCTCGTCGGGTGCCAGCTCCAGGACCGTCTCGTCCGCCCGGACGTCCAACTTGTCGAGTTCCATGACCGCGTCGAACATGCGGGAGCTGCTGAACGCAGGCAGGCGGACGTCCGACCGCACGCGGATCCAGGGTTCCGTCGCCGGATGCAGTGCGAGCGCGACGCCGAACAGCGCCACGATCATCGCACACAGCAGCAGGGCTCGGCGCATGGATGGGTCAGAGCGAGAGAGGTCGCTGGAAGAAGAGATTGACCTCGCCGCCTTCGACCACCTTGCGCAGCTCGTTCTGGAGCGTGGTCAAGCGATCGCCGCTGCCACGGAACAGGGTAAAGGTCGCCGAGCTGTTCCCCTCGTAGTTCGTGACGGCGTCGAGCTTCGCGCTCTTGGAGTGTGCGCTCACGAGCGCCTTCACCTTGCCGAAGGCGCGGTCGAACTCCTCCTCCTGCGCGGTGACCACGATCGACCCGACGCTCGTGCGCCGGCCGAACACCCACGGAAGGGTCCGCATGATCGTCAACACGATCGCCGTGGTCGCGACCAGCAGCGCGAGCAGCATGAAGTTGAGCGTCGCGCAGCAGATCGAGGACGCGATCAGCAGCATCAGGAAGCCGATCTCCTCGGGCTCTTTGATCGGCATGCGGAAGCGCACGATCGACAGGGCACCGAGTAGGCCGAGCGAGAGCGGCAGAGATGCCTGCAAGCAGATGAAGATGACCGCGATCGAGGCGCCGAGCACCGGGAACGAACGATGCACGTCGGACCCTGACGTTCGTCTCTCGAAGAACACCGAGTACATCAGCGCGATCACCGACGAGGCGAAGAAGCTGACGCCGATCACCGCGAGGAACGGGCGCCAGTCCCAGTCGCGCAGGTCGCCGAGTTGGAGCTGGCTCATTCGTCTGAGGAAGTCTTCGATTTGGTCCATGTCTCGCTCCTACCGTTGCAGGGCGTTGCGCAGGAGGCCGCGCCAGAGGCCGTATTTCGAGAAGGCCCGCCGGCGCGCGCCGAAGTCGTGAATGAAGAGCAGGGTCGGCGGCAGCTGCCGCTGATCGCCCTTGGTCTCGAAGACGATCCACGCGGCGGGCCGCCGCACGACGGCAGCGACGCTCGCAAGGCGTTGGTGCACCCGCGGCAGACGGATCGTGTCGTCGAGCGACAGCCGCAGGCCGGTGGTCGGCTCGACGAAGCGGTGCCGGCGATAGGTCACGTGCAGCGACGGCTGCAGTTCTCCGCCAGGCACGGGCGCCCCCTCGCGCGCCAGGAGTGGCGGGTAACGGCGCCAGGCCGGGTCCTCGAGCGGCA
>NYZE01000031.1 GCA_002685965.1 Planctomycetota bacterium
CGGACAAAGCCTCCGCGGACACCAATCGACCCAGGAGGCTGTGCGCCGACGCCTCCTCCAGGCGAACCGGCACATAGCGTCCGACCAGGGACTCCCCCTGCGCCGGAATCGGGAAGTGCACGAGGCGATGGCGGTCCGTCCGACCGGTGTAGCGATCGACGCGCTTCTTGCTCGGTCCCTCGACGAGGACCTCGACGACGCTGCCGACCAGCGCCTCGTTCTTGGCCAAGGAAATGCGGGTCTGAATCTTGAGTAGCTCCTGGTTGCGTCGCTGCTTCACCTGCTGGGGCACGTCGTCTTGCATGTAGTCTGCCGCCACGGTCAGCGGCCGCGGCGAATACTTGAACACGAAGGACTGGGCGAAACCGACCTCTTCCATGAGCTCCTTGCTCAATGCATGGTCGGCCTCACTCTCACCCGGGAAGCCGACGATGAAGTCCGAAGCGAACTCCATCTCTGGGACCAGGCCCTGCAGGTCCCGAATCCGTGCCATGTACTTGGCACTCGTATAGCGCCGCTTCATCCGCTCGAGCATCGTGTCGCTGCCGGACTGCACTGGCAGGTGGAAGTAGCGACTCACCCGTGGCAGCGCGGCCATCGTCTCCATGAGTCGCGGCTTGAGCCAGTTCGGGTGCGACGTGATGAAGGCAATGCGACGCAGCGCCGGGATCTCGTGCAGTTCTTGCAGCAGCAGCGCCAGGTCGGTGCCCCGCTCGAGGTCATGACCGTATGCGTTCACCGTTTGGCCGAGCAGGGTCACCTCGGTGACACCGTCTGCAGCCAGCCTGGCCGCCTCCTCGACGATCTCCGCCACCGGCCTGCTGACCTCCGCCCCGCGCGTGCGCGGCACGATGCAGAAGGTACACGGCATGTTGCAGCCGCGGATGATGTTGATGTAAGCCTGGGCCCGGTTCGGCCGCAGACCGACGTTGCGCAGGATCTCGTCGCCGGTTGCCCCGTCACCCGTCGCCACGACTGACTCGCGCGTCGCGGTGATTCTTCCGATCATCTCGTCGATCGCGCCGAACTCGCGGGTACCGCAGACGAGGTCGACGTGCGGCATGCGCGTGCGCAGGAAGACCTGGTGCTCTTGCGCCATGCAGCCGAGCACACCGATGATCAGACCCGGTTCCGTGCGCTTTCGGAGCTTGAGGGCACCCAGGCGACTCCAAACACGGTCCTCCGCGTGCTCGCGCACCGAGCACGTGTTGAAGAGCACGATCTGCGCGCGGTCCTCGGACTCGGCCGGCACGTAGCCAGCCCCGACCAGTCGACTGGCGACGAGTTCGGAGTCCAGCTTGTTCATCTGGCAGCCGTAGGTCACCAGGTGGAAGCTCTTTTGGTCAGGGAGAATCACTGGCCCTGCGTTACTGCACAGAAGGGGTCACAAAAGCGCGAGAGCATACCGTGGCCTGTGGCCCCCCTCCCCGCTTTGATTGCGGGTTCTAGTGCCTCTCACGACACGCCTCCTCCCCGCCCTGGCCGCCCTGTTCTGGGTTTGCGGCCAACTGCAGGACCGACCACAGGACAAGACCGCCTCATTCGAGCGCAAGGGTGACTACGTCGGTGACGTCGGCACGTGCAACGATTGCCACGAAGAGCAAGTCGATGCAATCAAGGCTGGTGTCCACAAGCGCGTACCGACCTCCAAGCTGTTGCGCGCTTGCGAGACTTGCCACGGCCCCGGCGCGCAGCACGCCGAGGACAACGAGGCGGCACAGATCACGATGCCACCAAAGCTGTCGGCGAAGCGCCAGCGCGCGCTGTGCGGGACCTGTCACGCTGACCAGATTCTCGACCACGGCGGACCGATGGCCGATTTACTGCTCGCCGACAAGCGCTGCACGACCTGTCACACTGTGCATCAGGCGCACAAGGACATCCCCGGCGCCGACGACGCACGGAGCTTCGCCCATCGCAGCGAGGTCGCCGGGGCTGCCAAGCCCGCGGGCATGAAAGTCTGCCTGACCTGCCATACCGAGAAGGCCAAGACGCTGGAAGCGGGCACCCACCGGCCACTGCTGGATCACAAGGGATCGGATTGGAAGCCTGAACAAAGCTGCGAGGCATGCCACGGCAACGGATCACTCCACGTCGCCAGCAACGGCATCGCCAGACTCATCACCCGCCCCGACGTCGCTGCCGACGGCGACGCGACCTGCATCAGTTGCCACGATCACGTCGACTCGGTGCACTTTCACTGGGGGAAGGGGCACGGATCCCTGCTCGGCGGACCGAACGGGACCCCGCTGCGCTGCACGACCTGCCATGTCGTACACCATGGCGGCGACCCTACTCGGGCTAGGACATCTACAAAGCCACGCCCGACATCACGGCCATCGCGTGCCCAACCGACCAGTCAAGGCGTCGACCGCAGCCAGGACGCGACCGTGCGCCCTGGCGCTTGCATGGCCTGCCACGCACCCGCATACGACGTCCTCGTCGGGACCGTGCATGAAGCGCTTGCCAAAGTGGATGGCCCGACCGGGACCGGTTGCATCGACTGCCACCCCGGGGCTGGCGCCCACGCCAAGAGCGGTGGACACCAGGCCCTCGTGGTGTCCATGCGTGGCGCGACGGCTGGCGAACAGGCCAAGAGCTGCATGCAGTGTCACGAGCGCAACCACAAGGTCTGCGGTTACAGCCTCGGTAGCCACGCCAAGGCCGGCGTCGCCTGCCTGACGTGCCACAGCCCGGCCGCGCCCCGCGATCCCGCTGCTTGGAAGCGGGACGCGCACAAGGCCTGCGCCAGCTGCCACGGCGACGTCGCGCTGTCGTTCCGCCACGGCAACGCTCACCCCGTCGGGAAGGGCAGCTTCACTTGCTCCTCGTGTCACGATCCGCACACGCCCCGCGCTACGGGAATCCGCGCCGGGCGTCGGCTGTCGGCGACCTGCAAGAGTTGTCACCGTGAACACCGCGGTCCATTCGTATTCCAGCACAACGCCGACAAGTCGCGAGGCTGCATGGCATGTCACGTGCCGCACGGCTCGTCCAACCGCAAGCTGCTCGACAAGCGGCGCGCACGCGACAACTGCTTGTCGTGCCACGCCGACTTACCGTCGTTCCACGACCAGAGCCCGGGCTCTCAGTTCAGAAACTGCCTCAACTGCCACACGCAGATCCACGGCAGCAACCGCAACAGGTTCTTCTTCCGCTAGCCCTGACAGTGTCCAAGGTCTGGCTAACGCTGACGCCCCTCTTGTCCCTCCTGGTCGGTCAGGTCACCAAGCAGGACGGCAAGCTTGCGGGCAAGGTGGCGGATGTCCGCCCTCCTGCAGCGGCGCCCTCATGCACCATCTGTCATCCCGGCGCGCTCAAGAGCCTGCGACGCAGCGTGCACGCTTCCTTGCTGCGACCCGGGCACGGCGACGCTTCTTGCCTCCAGTGTCATGCCACCGCAGTCGACCACCAGAGACACGTTGGCGATCGCAAGCACCCAGCCGGCTTGGGCAGGTCGGCCTGCGTTCGCTGCCACGACGGTCAACGCTTCGACTTGACGGCGACACTGGCATGGAGTCACCCGGGTAAGCGTCAGGCAGCACGACTGCAACGGCGCGCTGACGCCGAGCCGGTCGCGTCCCCCATCACGCCAACGAGCATCGACTCGACCTCACACTACCGGATCGACGGCACGCTGCGTGCCGGCTGGCGCTTCGTCAACATCGATGGCAATCAGCGTGTCTTCGCCCACGACTACGGTCTCGATTCAGGTCCCCGACTCGCCGACTTGGATCTCGCGTTGCGAGGCAATGGCCATCTGCTCGGCGAGCTTTGGGTGCATGGGCTCGAGGATCGCGACTGGAGTGCACGCGGCGTGACGGGCAGCGATCTTTCCGACTGGTTCGGGGCCGATGTGAGCTTCCGTCGCAGCATGTTCGTCTACGACGCGCAAGGTGACTTCCACACCCTCAGCACCACACGACGTTGGGGCGACGGCGAGGTCCACCTCGATCCGTGGAAGAAGGCGCGCATCACCGCGCGCATTGAACACCGCTCTCTCGACGGCCGCACGGTCCAGTCGCGGATCGGCAACGCCAACCAATCGCCCTTGTTGCCGGCCACAGGCGTCCCAGCAGACCGCAGCTTCAACAGCACCACCGGCTTGCTCGGCATCGAGCAAACCCTGGAAGCCGGCCTGCTGTCGCTCGAGCTCGGCTGGGAGGAAGCACGCACCCACGACCAGTTGACCTACAGCCGGCCCAGCCCAGGCAATGCCGCCTTCACCGAGTCCGAGACGAGCACCGGCAAGGCCACCCAGCGTGGCCCTGAGGCGATGCTGTCGCTGCTTCTCGGCGAGGACGGGGGTACTAGCGCGAAGCTCGTCCTCGCCGGCCGACACCGCGAGCTCGGATTCAATGACGACGCCTTGCTGACTGCCTTCGACACCTCGGCTTTCACGACGAAGACCGTAGGCCGCGGCGATGGTTGGCTGCGTCAGCTCTCCATGACGGCAAGCATCGGCCAGGCCCTCTGGGAAGGTGGCCGGGCCGAGGTGGAAGCGGTCGTCACCGACGTCGAGAGTGATGTGCACTTCACCAAGCTCCTGACCACCGTGCGGACCAGCCCGGTGCTCGTCGTGCACTCGAGACAGGACCTCGACCTCGTCAGCTCCATCAAGGACCGCGAGTTTCGCCTCGGGTTGAGCCAGGACTTCGACGGTGTGCTCGACGCATCGCTCGGCTGGACCTGGGTCGAACAGCGCCTGTCCTTCCCGGACCTTGAGGCCGGCGACAGCGACTACGTCTCGGGAACCGTCGAAACGCACGGGCCCGATGCCAGCCTCGAGTGGCGGCCCGACGACGACTGGACCGCTCGCGCGAGCTTTCGCTTCGCGACGACTGGCAACACCACGCCGACGGAAACCCAGCCTGAGCTTGGCCATCTGTTGCGCGTCAAGCTTCGCCGGCGCATCGCCGGTGGTGACGGCTACGCCGAGCTGTTCGGCCATTGGCGCCGCGCCGAGAACGATGTCTCGTCGACCGAGAACAACTTCCAGAGCTATGGTGCCAGCTTGCACCTGCCACCGTGGGACGGCGCGCGACTCGAAGTTCGCGGAGCGTTCACGCAGATCGACGCCCGCACCCTGACCAACTTCTACTTCGCGCCATCGGCCACCCCCGTGCCGACCGTCGTGCTCTTCGAGGGCGACACCGTCGCCTTGGACCTGCAACTCGACACGCCCATCATGGGCAGCCTGCGGTCACTGACGAGTTTCGGCTTACAGACGACGAGCGGGACCTTGGACTCGACACTGCTTCGTTTCGACGAAGAGCTGCTCTACCGGCAGTCCGAACGCCTCGCCGTCGGGTTGCGCGGGAGCTTCCTGCGCTTCACCGAGCCACGGCAGGGCGCAGTCGACGACTACGACGCAGTGCTGGCGTTCTTGTTCGCCGAACTGCGACTCTGACGACGCCGGATCTCTGAGCGAAGTCGCTACGGCTTCTGCGAGCGCGGCAGCTTCTTGCGGCTCAGCGTGACCCAGCTCTTGCCCTTGTCGATCACCTTGGCGTCGCCGATGTTGTGCTCGTCGCCGATTCGGTGGAACTTGAGGGACAGCTCGGTGTCCTCGCGCCAGACGTTGTTGCCGGCCCGGAACAGCGTGTTCGTCAGCCCACTGACACGCACGTCGACCTTGTTGCCCAGGCGAGTCAGGTTCGGAAACAGAATCACGACGCGCTTCGTCGCGTTCTCGTCGAAGTTGCCGCTGACCGACAGTACGTTCTCGAGCTTCTTGACCTTCTCGACCTTGGCGATCGCCTTGACGACCTCGGGGTAGAGGCCGGGCGCGGCTTCCTTGTTGCGCTTGTCCTGGGGCGTCAGGGCGCGCGCACCCAGATCCAGCTTGCGTGCCTTACCGGTCTTGTTGGTCAGCTTGAGCATGACGTACCAAACCACGCGCGTCTTGCCGCGACCGCTGACAGAGGGAACGCTGATGGGCTTGAGACTGCCGTACTTGACGTCCACGAACCAACGCCGGTTCCTGACGTCGTCGGCGTCCTGAGCGCACAAGGTCGTCGAAGAGCCGGCGAGCATCGCGCCGAGGAAGAAACACGGAAGTGTGAGGGTCCGCAGCATTCTCGTCATGTCCTTTGATCTGTCCGACGCTTGCCGCCGGATTGACTGATCTGCCTGTCTGCCTGTCTGCCTGGGAAGGGGTAGCGCTACCTGGTCGATAGCCTCTGCAGCGCCGGGACC
>NYZE01000032.1 GCA_002685965.1 Planctomycetota bacterium
GACTTGCCGTTCGAAGACTTGCCGTTCGAAGACTTGCCGTTCGAAGACCTGCCATTCGAAGACCTGCCGTTCGAAGACCTGCCATTCGAAGACCTGCCGTTCGCGGCACTACCGTTGACAGCACCACCGACGACCTTCGTAGCCCTGCGACCGGCGCTTGCCCGTCGTCCGGAGCCCTCACTCCGCACGGCCGTCCTTGCGCCCCGGCCCCGGCCGGACCGCTTTGTCTCTGGTGTGTTCCTGGCAACCGCCATACACCGGCCTCCCAACCGCCAAGCATTGTCGGAAGACGTCAACGCCAGTGCACGAACATTTCCTGCACGAAAGTTCTGGCGACGTCTTCGACACGTTCGGGTCACTATCGACCACGAACCCATAACGGCTTCACTCGAGGTCGTGTCGCTGACGCACGGACATGCCGAGTGACGACAGAATCGCACGCTCTGCGTCGATCATCTTCGTCAGTGCCACATCGTTCCGGTCGTCGTGACCAGCGAGATGCAGCGCGCCATGCACGAGGTACAACGCAAGTTCCGCGCGCACGGAGTTGCCGTGCTCGGCCGCGCGTCTTCGTGCCGTATCCACGCTGACAACGATCTCTCCTTGCGCACGTTCGGGATGGTTTTCTGCGTCGTCGGGGGCCTCCAGCGGAAAGCTGATGACGTCCGTCGGGGTCGGATTATCGAGCCATAGGCCATGTAGGAGGGCAATCTCGCCGTCGCCGCAGAACCACACCGACACTCGCAGTTCGCTTCCGGTGTGGCGCCAGACTTGTTCGAGAACAGCCTCGGTAAAGGTCTCGACCGGCTCACCCAACTCCGTTGTCAGGTCGATACCGGTCGCGCTACCGGCCTGGGGCCAGACTCCTTCACCCGACGCCATCAGCGGCGCTTCTTGCGCCCGTCTCGGGACTCGGTCCCGTAGGCGTCGACGATGCGCTGCACGATCGGATGCCGAACGATGTCCTCGCGTTGGAGACGGACTATGGTCAGGCCTTCGACCCCCTCCAGCCGTTCCACAGCGTCGACCAGTCCAGACGGCACGGATCTCGGCAAATCGATCTGCGTCAGGTCGCCCGCGATGACCACTTGGCTATTCGCGCCCATGCGCGTGAGGAGCATCCGCGTCTGCGCTACGGTCGTGTTCTGGGCTTCGTCCAGGATGATGAATGCGTTGTTCAGCGTACGGCCGCGCATGTAGGCGAAGGGACACACCTCGATCACATCGTTCTCGATGTAGCGACTCGTCATGGCCGGATCGAGCAGGTCGCCCAGGGCGTCGTAGAGCGGCCTCAGGTAGGGATTGATCTTCTCCCGGAAATCCCCCGGCAAGAAGCCGAGCTTCTCACCGGCCTCGACCGCAGGCCGCGTCAGAATGATGCGGCGAAAGCGACCCTCACGCAGAGCGTCGACCGCCGCCGCGACGGCCAGGTAGGTCTTTCCGGTGCCAGCAGGTCCGACACAGATCACGACGGGGTTGCTGTCCAACGCCCGTAGGTAGTGGCGCTGACCATCGGTGCGCGGCTGCACGCCGGCCGCGCGTGGCACGCGCGGCGCCCTGGGTACAGGTGCCCCCTCCTGTGGTCGCTCGATCGTCTCGCCGACATCGATCCAACGCTCGACGTCCGCATGCGTTACCGAGTGTCCGCACCTGAGCTGCGCCAAGGCTCGCTCCAGAATGCCTCTGGCCACACGAACGCTATCGGCCTCGCCGAGCAGCTTGAGGACGTCGCCGCGGTGCACGACCTGGACTCCAAAGCGGGCGCGTAGCAGCTTCGCGGTGCGATCCAGCGGGCCGAGCAGGACGCGCGCTTCCTCGGTGTTACGTAGGCGGAGTTCAGCAGTCATCGATGTTCTCAGCCCGGTTCGGTGAATCGGACCAGCAGGAAGAAGAACGTCGGCGCCGCGAACAGGAGCGAGTCGATCAAGTCCAGCATGCCACCGTGTACGGGCAGCAGGCTAGACGAGTCCTTGACCCCGCAGCGCCTCTTCAGAAGGGACTCGATCAGGTCACCGAGTTGCGATGTGACGTTGATGGCGAGAGCGATGCCGAGCACACCGAGAGTACCTACCTGCATGGCCGTGAGGAGGATTCCGCTCAGCGCCCACGCCAACAGGCACGACGCGAGTAGACCGCCAACCGCGCCTTCGAAGGTCTTACCCCTGCTCACCCACGGGATCAGCTTCCTGCGACCAAAGGCGATGCCGGCGAAGTACGCGCCAATATCGCCGCCCTTGGCGACGATCACGACGAAGAACAGCGCATTGGTGTCGCGCAGGGCGAGGCCTTGCGCGAAGTAGAGCGGCCAGGACAGGAGCACCAAGCCCAGCAGCGTGCTGCCGACCTCCTCGAAGCCCTTCTCGGTCCGGGAACGGGCCAGCGCGCGCACCGACAGCACGAACACAAGTCCGACCGTGACGAGGATCGGCGGGAACAACTCCTGGTCGATCGACTTCCAGGTCGAGAATGAAACCGGCAGCAGCGGCACGACGTGCAGGATCAGGGCGGCCGCCAGCAAGTAGCGCCGGCCGACCGGGAAGCCGGCGCCGCGCATCATCGTGATGTACTCCCAAAGGCCAACGAGCGCGACCATGCCGAGCACCGCCGCAGAAATCCGTCCGCTCTCGTGATCCACCCAGTAGATGCCGGCAAGCGTCGCCAAGAGCAGCGGCCCAATCGTCAGCCGCGTGCGCAAGGCGCGCCACTTGCTCGGCAAAGGAGCCGACGCTTCCAGACTCACGCCTTCTCCGCAGATACGCGACCGTCGTAGCTGGCTGTTTCATCCTGCGACAGACCGCCGAAACGTCGCTCCCGCCGCGCGAACTCGGCAAAAGCCTCGTGCAGGTTCTCGATCGTGAACTCAGGCCAGCACAAGTCGGTCACCCAAATCTCCGAATACGAGATCTGCCACAACAGGAAGTTACTGATGCGCATCTCGCCGGCCGTGCGGATGACGAGATCCGGATCAGGCACCTCCGGGCAGTAAAGCCGCGCACGAATCGCTGCTTCGTCGACGTCCGTGGGCGCGATCTTGCCGGCCAGGGCATCCTCCGCAACGAGACGGGCCGCATCCGCGATCTCCTGGCGGCCGCCGTAAGACAGCGCCAGGCACAAGCGCAGGCCACCGCAATCTCGCGTCAGCCGTTCGGTCTCCGCCAGCGTGGCGCGAACCCTATCGGGTAGCCGTTCGATGCGTCCCGTGTGCAGCAGCTTCACGTCGTTGTCGAGCAAGGTCGGGCGCTCGCCGACGAGAAAACGGTCCAACATCCGCATCAGGAAGCGGACCTCCTTGGGCGGCCGCTTCCAGTTCTCCTCGGAGAAGGCATACAGGGTCAACGCTTCCAGCCCGAGTCGCGCGCACTCGGTCACGATGTTGCGGACCGCGGTCACGCCCTGCTCATGGCCTCGGATCCGGAGCAGACCACGCGAGCGTGCCCAGCGTCCGTTGCCGTCCATGATGATCGCGACCGAACGTGGCAGCACGGGGTCGCGCGATCCTGTCTCACCCACCATTAGGGCTACCGCGACGGATGACCTGATCTCGGTCCGGCCCGACCGAGACCAGCGGAATGGCCACGCCAAGCGTCTCCTCGAGACGCAGCACGTAGTCGCGCGCATTTGCAGGCAAGTCCTCGAACCGCCGCGCCGCGGTGAGGTCGTCTTCCCAACCCGGACACTCCTCATAGTCTACCTCTAGCTCCTCGAGCCTCGGTAGGCCGGCAGGGAAATCACGCATGACCTCCTCGCCGTTGCGGTAGGCAATGCCGAGGCTCACTGTCTCGAAACCGGACAGGACGTCCAGGTTGGTCAAATACAGCGAGTCCGCGGCGCTGACTTCGACGACATAGCGCGTGGCGCCCGCGTCGAACCAGCCGCAACGTCGTGGTCTGCCGGTCGTCGTGCCGAACTCGTTGCCCTGTTCGCGAATACGCTCCCCGGTCGCGTCCTCTAGCTCGGTCGGGAAGGGTCCCTCGCCGACGCGCGTCGTGTAAGCCTTGGCGACGAGGATCACCTCGTCGATCGCCCGCGGCGACACACCGGCGCCGCCACCAATACCGCCGACTCCGACAGAAGTAGACGTGACGTAGGGAAACGTACCGAGATCGACATCAAGGAGCAGCCCCTGCGCGCCCTCGAAGAGGACCTTGCGCCCGTCGGCAATGGCCGTGCGTGTAAACAAGCCGCCGTCGGTTGCCGCCGGTAGCAGCGGCTCGAGCACATCCATGAGTTCGGCAAACAGTTGACCGGCATCGACGGGGTCCTGACCACGCGCGGTCAAGAGCGCATTGCGTTCGGTAACGAGCGCTTCGACGCGCTGGCGCAGCCACGCCGGATCGAGGGCATCGCCGAAGCGAACCCCGCTGCGAGCGGCGCGGTCCTGATAGGCAGGACCGATGCCGCGACCGGTCGTGCCGATCTTGCCAGGGCCGCGCAGTTGTTCGGCGAGGAGGTCCTGCGTTCGGTGAAACGGCAGGATGATGTGGGCCGAACGACTGATCAGCAGGTTCTTTCCTGGAACGACCGCCACGCCGCCAGCCACGAGGCCATCGATCTCGGATCGCAAGTGCCATGGATCGATGACGACGCCGTTGCCGATGACGTTGACCGCCCCCTCGCGAAAAATCCCGGAAGGGACCAGGTGGACCGCGTAGCGTCGCCCCTCGATGACCACCGTGTGACCGGCGTTGTTACCACCCGCGAAGCGCACGACGAGGTCGGCGTCCCCGGCCAGAATGTCGATGATCTTGCCTTTGCCCTCGTCGCCCCACTGGGCACCGAAGACCCCGATCGCGCCCATGCGTCCCCCTAAAACGATTCAGTCTATGACCAGGCCCGCGGTTGACCAAGTATACGTTTTAGAGCATATTCACTCGCGTGAGGCCAAACAGACTCGCCCAGACGGCGGATACCTATGCCAAAGCCCTCGACACGACGCCCCAGGGACCACCCATTGCGCGCTTCCTCCGCCAAGACTTCGTGCGCATCGCCTGTGGGCTGGCGCGCTATGGCTTCGTCGAACGACAGCAACTGCTCGAAGGTGAGGCGGGCCAAGAACTGCTGCACGAGACAGTCGGCAGATTGCTCGGCGGCAGCGACGTCGATAGCGCCACCCCATCCGAGTTGATTCGCTTGGTAGGTCGCATCGCCTACGCGATCTTCCGGCGTGAGAAGCGTTGGTGGGGGGACTTCCCCCAGTCCCCCCTAAGGGCGCCCGAAACAGGCGAGTGTGACGCCGAGGCACCACAGGGACAGTTCGCGCGCCTCATCGACGACCTACTCGAAGAGGACTGTCAGAAGCGCTGCGGCGGGGTGCACCTGGGACGGCTGAGCGAGCGGCATGGGCTGTCGCGGCGCTCGCTCAGCCGTCGCCTCACCGATCTCACGCGCTCACTCGGCATGGACGAGGACAGCGATCGCTTCTGGCGCGCTCGCCTCGGCGAGTGCCTGGTCGACATGCTGCACCGCCGCCTAACACACGAAGTCCCGGATCTCCTCGACGAGCGACGGCGACGCGATGCCCGGCGCCGCATGCGGTCGTTGCTGGGAAGGCTACGCCACCTCGATCGCAGTGATGCAGCGCTCGAGGAGGTTCGACAGATGGAGCGGGTAGGCCGCTTTCCGACACCGGCACTAGTCAGTGTCGCGCTCGTCTTCAGCCCCGACCCGTTCCCGGTGCGGCTGGCCGAAGCCGAGCGGCTACGAGCAAGGGGTGACAGCGACGCCGCCCTCGCCACCCTCGCCACCCTCGACACGATCGAACGTCGCAGCGGAGCCGGGCCCCTACCGGTGCCACGCCAACGCGTGCTCGTCGGCCTGGCTCGCTCCCGCTGCCTCGAGAGTGCGGGGTGCTACCGCGAGGCCTCCGACCTCCTCGAGCCGCTCGCGAGCGTGCGACGGCGCGACCCGCTGCTCGCTTTCGACCGCCTGGTTCTCGCCGAAGCAGCCGGCTACCGCGACCGCGTGGCGGAAGCTCGACGCGACCTGGCCCGGCTCGCCGCGGCGACCGTGGACATGCACCCCCTCCTGAGGCTCTGCATCCGCGACCGACTCTGAGCCTCAATCCGGTTGACTCCACACGCCTACCGGTGTTGCAATCAGCCCTCGATGCCGAAGTTCCGCGTATGCCTGAGCCCCGATTCCTCCTCAACCCAAGCCGGGGAGGGAGAGATCCAAAGCTGGAACCTGCCATGGGAGCGCCTCGTCTTCGACCAGCGCATCGACTACCAACCGCAAGGCGTCGCGGCAGTGAAGATCTATCGAATCGCCGGCATCCGCGAGGATGATGGAGGCACGGTCTACGACGCTGTGCTCGACCCCGGACTTCTCGACGGCGGCGACCCAAAGAAGGACCGGCCGCCCTACGGGATCGGCCGCAGCGATAGCTGACGACGAAGGCGCCCTGCAGCAGCAAAGAGCGCTGCCCGCAGATCAAGACCGGGGTCGTGCTCGGGGTCACTCGTCTGCGCGAAGGGCGCTGCGGTTGCCGCTGCTTAGCCCCAGCCGCCGCCGCCCGGCGTCTCCACCCGGAACGTCTCTCCAGCCCTGAGCTCGAACGTCCCCTTCCCCGGCAGGGCGCGACCCCCCCGGCGCTGTTGCCCGGGCTTGCCGTTCGCGCCGCCAGCGGCACCACGCGGCCCAACGCGGCGCCGCTCCGAGAGCAGCGAGCCGCGCAGGGGCACGAGTGGCGTGAACTCCTTGATGATGCCGTCACCGCCCGCGTGCTCACCCCGTCCACCGCTACCGCGACGCAGTGTGTAGCGCTCGACGAGGATCGGCTGCGTCAGCTCGATCTCTTCGACGGGCGTGTTGCGAGTGTTGGTCATGTGCGTCTGCACGCCGGAACCACCGGGGCCCTGCGCGCTCGCCCCGGCCCCGCCGCCGATCGTCTCGTAAGCGGCGAAGGCGGTGTCATCGGCGGCCACCCCGCCAATCGACAGGTTGTTCATCGTGCCCGAGCTCTGCGCCGGCACCTCGGCTCCCGCCGCGCCGAGCGCGGCCAAGCAGACGTCGACGAGGCGCTGTGAGGTCTCCACGTTGCCACCCGCGACGGCACCCGGGAAGATCGGCTCGAGGATGCTGCCGCGCCGGGTACGAACGTCGACACCCTCGAGCAGGCCGGCGTTCACGGGAACTCCGCTCGGCGCGAGACAGCACAGCGAGTAGAGCACTGCGGCGAGCGTGACCGCCGGGTTAGCGTTCATGCTGCCGCCACACTGGTCACTGCTAGCGGAGAAGTCGAAGGTCAGGCACGAAGCACGTCCGACCGTCAAAGTCAGTGCGACCGTCAACTCACCTGCGGCGAGCCCGTCGCCCTCGAGCACATCCGCCACCTCGTAGCGCCCCAAGGCCAAGGCGCGCAGATGCAGCGCCATGCGGCGAGCGGCGTAGGCATAAAGGGCTTGGGTCGCCTCGACGCAGACCGCATGCCCAAAGCGGTCGTTGAGGCCAACGAGGCGCCGCACGCCGAGCCGGTTCGCCTGCACCTGCGCCTGCAGGTCGCCGGCACGCTCGACCGGTGTGCGTGTATTTGCCAGCACCATCTGCCGCACATCGTCCACCCACTCGTCACCGCGCAGCAAGCGGACCGGTGGAATGCGCAGCCCTTCGGCCGGCAAGTCGGCTTCGGGCGACATCGATCCCGGACGGGAGCCGCCCACGTCAGCATGGTGTGCGCGCGATGCAACAAACCAAGGCGCCCCGGCGTCCGTGAAAACCGGCGTGACAAGGGTCAGGTCGGGCAGGTGCGTACCTCCCTCGTAAGGGTCGTTGAGCAGGACCGCATCACCGGGCTCGAGGTCGGCGAAACGTCGCCGCACCGCGGCAACCGACAGGGCTGCCGAACCGAGGTGCACAGGGATGTGCGCGGCCTGCGAGACCAGACGTGCATCCGCGTCGAAGACGGCACACGAGTAGTCACGCCGCTCGCGGATGTTCACCGACGGCGCCGTGCCACACAGCACCGCCCCCATCTCCTCGGCCACCGACCCGAACAGCTCGTGGAAGACGGTGAGCCTAACCGGATCCATCACACAGCTACTTGGCGTCGGTCTTTCCAGTGGCTGCAAACAGCGCCGGCACGTCCTTGTAGTGCGGGTGCGTCGCGAGGATCTCCTGCCACAGCGAACGCGCCTTGGCGAGGTCCCCGCCCGCCTGCGCCTTCGCGGCCTCCTCATAGAGCTGGCCGCACTTCTGCAGCGCCGCCTGGATCTCCTTCACTTTTTCCGCCGCCGTGCCGTCGTCCCCCTCCTTGGCGAGGGCGGTGTACTGCTTGAGCGCTTTCTCGAGGTTGTAGGCGAGCATCGAGAGGTGCGCGGCTTCCAAAGCAGCGGCGCGCTCCCTGTTCAGCAAGAAGCGCTGCAACTCGTTCAAGTACGAACGGTCGACCCTGCACAGAGGATCCGCTTCCGCGATCAGCTTGCGCGCCTTGTCGAAGTAGCGTCCGCTGATCTTGGTCTCGGCACGGTGGAAGAGCGCATGCGCCTTGGCCTCACGTTCCATTGCTTCGGCGTTCTTCTCGGCCTCTGCTACCCACTCCAACCCCGCCTTCTTGGCCAGTTGAGCTGCACGGCGCCACGACTTGCCAGCACCACCCCAGTTCGACGCCAGCTGCTGCTGTCGGGCCCACTCGCGGTGGTCGTCTGCCACCTTGCGCTGGCCGAGGTGCTCGAGCTCTTTGGCATCCTCTCGCGTCGGATCGGCGTCGAAGGCAACGCGGGCGTGGTAGGCAACACGCACCCAATCGAGCTGCTCGCGGGCGAGCAAGGCCAGTCGCATTTGTGCCACAGCATGCCGGCGCTTGTCGCGGTAGGTCGCCGCGAGGTCGCGCAGGCCACGCCGCGCACGCTCGTCGCCCGGCACGAACTCCAACGCCTCTTGGAACTTGGCCTGTGCTTCGTCGAGCCGATCGGCAGCCAGCAGCGTCTCGCCTTCGGTAGTCAACTCGGCACCGCGCGCGCCGCGCGCCTTCATGCGCCAAGCCATCGCGATGTGATTGTCAGGGTCTCGCTCGAGCACGCGCGCCAGCACCTCGAGCGCTCGCACGTTGGCGCCGGCGAAGACGTGCTCGCGCTGCTGGTCGATCAAGGCCAGCACATAGACGTCGCTGACCAGACGCCGGAGCTCGGGCGCATCCTGCGACTGCCCGATCGACAGACGCAGCAATCGCAGCGCCTCCGTGTAGTTCGCCGCCTCGAGGGCCGCGAGGCCCTCTTCCTGGTAGTTGGGCGTCGTTGCCGAACAAGCCGGACAACCGGCGAAGATCACTACTAGCGGAATCAGGCGTATGGACTTCATTCGGGATTGGCTGCTTCGCGGCACAAAGTAAGCGGCGGCAGAGCGTTGGACGAGCCTGGGCCAAAGATCTTCCCGCAAGAGCCCGGTCGCTGGCCCTAGGATCGGCCCATGGTCGACCGCCGCAACCGCCGCTACCACGACCGCGTCGCGCGCCGCTACGACCAAGTCTACGACACCGAATACTGGCGTTTCTACCGCGAGCTGTCCTGGCGACACATGCGCGGTTTCCTGCCCGAGCAGCGGCCAGCAACGGCTGCAGACCTGGGCTGCGGCACCGGGTGGTTCGGTCGTCGGCTGCTCAAGGCCGGCATGTCGGTGGTCTTTCTCGATCCATCAGGGGCCATGATCGAGCAGTGCCGGGACGCCGTCGAAGCGCAGGGCAGGCGTGGCCTCGAAGTGCGCTACCTCCAGGAGGAACTCGAAGACCTCTCGGCCATCGAGACGGCCTCGCTTGCCTTCGCGACTGCACAGGGTGACCCGCTCTCGTTCTGCAAGGATGCCAACCGAGCAGTGCGCGAGTTAGCCCGAGTCCTCGAACCCGGCGGCGCCCTGGTGCTCTCGGTGGACAACCGCATCGCCGGCGTGCGCACCCTGCTCGACCGGCCGACGCCCGATGCCGCCCTCGAACTGCTACGCACCGGACGAACCAAGTGGCTGGCCAAGCGGACCGACGAATCGTTCCCGATGAAGATGTTCGAGCCGACCGAGCTGCACCGCATGCTCGAGAAGGCCGGCTTCGAGGTCGCGTCGACGATCGCCAAGACCTGCCTCGTCCAGCGCTTCAACGAGCGTTGGCTCGAAGACCCCGAGCGCCGTCGCGACCTCCTCAAGGCCGAGGAACGGGTAAACGCCTCGCCACACTGGCTCGGTGGCGCCGGACATTTCCAGGTTGCCGCGCGCAAGCGCTGAGCCCAGAGTCCGCCTGCCCGTGCACCCTTGGAAGCAAGAGCTCCGCAGCCTGACCAGCCTCGCGGCGCCGATCACGGCCTCCTACCTCGGCATGATGGCGATGAACATCATCGACGTCTGGATGGTCGGCAACTTCGTCGGCGGGGAAGCGTTCGCCGCGGTCGGACTGGGGAACAGCTACGGCTTCATGATCACGCACCTCGGCCTCGGCCTCCTGATGGTGCTTGACCCCGTTGTCGCACAGGCGGTCGGCGCGCGCGATGAGGCCGGGGTCCGCCGGGGCCTGCAACGCGGTCTCGTGCTCGCCATACTGATCTCGATCCCGATCGGCGTGCTCTGGATGCTGATCGAGCCCGCCCTCCAGCTGTTTCAGCAACCGGCGGCGCTGATCCCGACGGCGCGGGACTACGTGCAGGCGATGGTGCCGAGCCTGCTGCCGTTCTACTGCTTCTTCGCCCTCCGGCTCAGTCTGCAAGCGATGCACCACGTGCGCGCGATCCTCCTGAGCATCGTCGTTGCCAACTGCGCCAACGTCGTCCTCGACTGGATCCTGATCCGAGGCGCCTTCGGCCTGCCCGCCTACGGCGCCGTCGGCTGTGGCTGGGCCACGACTGTCTGTCGCTGGATCATGCTGCTGTCGGTCCTTGGCTTCGGCTGGTCCGAACTCGGTCCGCACCTGCGCTGCAGTTGGCGCAAGGCGCTTCGCGTCGGGCCCCTCCTGCGCATGCTTCGACTGGGCACACCACTAGGCCTGCAGTACTTCATCGAAGCCGCAGCCTTCGCCTCGATCGCCTACCAGATGGGCTGGATCGGCACCGGCGAGGCTGAGCTCGGTGGCCATTACCTCACCCTCCAGTACGCATCCTTCGCCTTCATGCTGCCGGTCGGCATCGCCAACGCCACCGCCATCCGCGTCGGCAACGGCATCGGCGCCCGGGACCACGCAGCCGTGCGCCGATCAGCCCTCGTCTCGCTGACGGCCGGCGCCCTTGTCATGCTCGTATCCGGGATCCTGTTCCTGACCCTGCCGGGTCCACTCGCGCGCTGGTTCAGCACCGACCCGGACATCGTCCGCATCGCGATCGCCCTCCTACCGATCGCGGGCGTGTTCCAGATCTTCGACGGGATCCAGGTCGTCGCGGGCGGTGTCCTGCGTGGCATCGGCGACGTCCGCTCGCCCATGCTCATCCACGCGGCAGGCTTCTGGCTATTCGGCCTGCCCCTCGGCTGGCTATTCACCTTCCGCCTCGACCTCGGACCCCAAGGCCTCTGGTGGGGCCTCGTCATCGGCCTCGGCTCGGTCGCCATCATCTTCCTGGTCCGCATCACCCTCCGCCTGCGAACCGAAATAGACCCAGTCCAAATCGATCGCGGCCAAGACAACAGCTGAGCACGCAACCGTGGACATGGACGGCGCAACGCGAGTGCCGCGGGGCACGCGCGTTGCTCTCACGCGTTGCCGATGAACTCTTCCAGATCCCGGCGCAGTTCGTCCAACCCGTAGGCGGGGACCGTCACGCACCGGCAGATCATGTCCTCGAGCCCCTGAGGCGTCTTCGCGTTGAGCTGGCTCGGCGGCTGGTAGCTCAGGAAGTACGACAGCGACAGCCGCGTCGTCTCACCCTTGCGCTCGGTGCCAGCGTACTTCCACGGCACCTCTTCGAAGGGCAGGGTCCCGGTCAGGATCTCGTAGATCATGATGCCGATGCCCATGACATCGGCCTTGCTGTCACGCAAGACGAGCGGGTTGTAGTAAGGAGTCGTCGACAGAGTGTCGGCACCCTCACTGCGGTAGGCCGGATCGATCAGCACGACCTTGCCCGACGGCTTGATGACAATATTCTCGGGTTTGAGGTCCCCGTGAAACGCCAGCGTGCCCTCGGTCTGCAGCGCCTGCAGCGCCCGCACAACGGCCAAGAACCAGTTGAGGTGAATACCCTCGAGGCTGCGGATCTTCTCGCGCAGCGTCTTGCCACGGACGTACTCGAGCACGAGCACGGGACGGCCATCGTGCTGCATGACTCGCTTGGCCTGCACGACATTCGGCGACACGACACCCTTCAATAAGGCGCCCTCGTGCTCGATCAGATGATCGATCTCCTCGCGATCGAGAAAGTCCACACGAACGCCAGCACCGTGATAGAAGACAGCCTCACCGGGCGTCTCATCAGGGCTGATGCCGTCGAGCGTACGCTGCGAGGTCACCTCGAACAGACGCGTTACATAGTGACCACCGCCGGCCGCGTTGCCGAACTTCAACGCGACCTTTTCACCGGTCTCTCGATCCTCTCCGAGCCAGACGTTGGAGAAGCCTCCCCGTCCCAGGAATCGAGTGACCTTGTAGTCACCAACCACTTCTCCGACCGCGATGTTGATCATGTCCGTGCGAACCGGCTCCCCCCCCCAGGTCCGCCACGTTCTTCGACCTTGCCACGACGGGAGTTGAGCCAAGCAAAAGCCCTTTCGTCACGGCCGGCGAAGCCCCCATCGCAGGGCACGCTGCGGTCAGCGCCAAGCGCGACGTGGAGCATCCTTCCGTGAGCAGGTGAGGCCGCGGCCCGCCACCGCCTGCAAGTCCGTGTTGCTCGAAACCAGCTGACCTGCTTGAGTTGTTTTGGCAGTTGGGCCAATACCACGGACAGTTCTCCCAGGGATCGCACATGACACGACCACCCACCTCAAACTGGCGCCGCTGGGTCCTCCTCCTGTTCACGTGTTCCCTCTTCGGTGGTTGCGGTGGTGGCAGCGGTGGAAGCAGTGCCGGCCCTCTCCCGATCACCCTCTTGTTTGCCGTCTTCCAGGGGTCCGGGCCCGGTGACACAACACCGAGCGCCGGCGACTTCCTGTTCCTGTTCTTCAGCGGAGACGTCTCGCTCGTGACCGGGAAGGTCATCGATGACGACGACCTGCAGTTGTCGGCCGGTAGCCTCGGAACCCCTTGGTTACCGCCAACCCTCATCGACGCTCGCTCCGTTCGCGTCATCCTCGGCACTGGGGCGGGCTTTGCGCCTGGGGCCGATACCGTCCGCTTGCTGAAGACACAGGACGCGATTCAGGACACATCCGCACGGTTACTCGATGAGGGGGCCCCCGTCATCACGTCGTTGACCGACGGCGCGCGCCCGACGGTGGACAGCTTGAGGCTCAATGGGATTCCTTCGGAGCTCAACGGCACCGGTGCCGCCGAGGGGATTCTGCAGGTGCCAGTCAACGGGTTCACGGTCGATGCGACCTACTCCGATACGGCACCGTTCACGAACGCTCCCGGCATCAATACCGCCGCCTCCCTGCTAACGGCAAACGTCGCGGTCAACGTGAACAGCAACTCGGTCTCTGCCGGGACCAACCTGTTCGGCAGCCTGACCCAGACGAGTGTCGGTCCGGGGGCCTTCACGCTAACCGTGCCTGCCAACGTCGAGTTCCCACAAGGTGATCCCACGCTCTCGCTGACGGTCGTCGACAACACCAATAACCTGTCCATCGCGCGGGAGTTCACCTTCCGCGTCAAGGCCATCAACGACAACATCCGGCCGTTCGAGCCGACGGCTAAAGCGGCGCAGCAGACTTGGTTTCTGGATCTGGCGCGCGACCTCGACACCGTGACCAGTTTGACAACGAACAACGGCGTCACGATCCTCCTCTCGGCAACCGCCACGCCCAACAGCGTCTCGGACTTCCTCGAAGACCTCATCATCCTCGGCCTGCGTACCCCGATTCCGATCGCAAACGTGATCGGCAGCAAGGACTCGAACGTGGTCACGCTGGACCTCTTGAAGACGAAGCTCCAGAGCGAACTGGCCGCCTTCCACCCGGGCGTCAACGTTCAGTTCACCTTCACCGACCCTGGCGCCTTCCCGGCCAACATGGCGCTGGTCCCCTACAAGGACCACGGCAGCTCGCGGATCTCGATCGGGGCGGCCAGCGACGTTAGTGGCGTACTGGGCATCGCGCTGTTCGACCCCA
>NYZE01000033.1 GCA_002685965.1 Planctomycetota bacterium
CCTTGCTGGCGGTTCCGGTACAGTTGCTTGAGCAGCTTGTCCCGCTGTTGCTGGAGCTGGAAGTTCTGGATGTCGTTCATCCTGAGGGCCTTGAAGCGAAGCAGACCCTTGCTCTTCTGAGCTGGTCTTGCCTTCGTTTCGGCAGTCTGGGGCTGCGGCATGCCGCCGAAGTAGACCTTGCCACGATGGAAGGCGTACGCGTCGCCGACGCGGACGAGCACCGTGGCGCGACCTTGCAGTTCGTCGGCGACGTAGATGCCACGCTGGTCGGTCTTGCCCGTGCGGATGCGTCCGTCGCGTTCGCCGACGACCTTGACCTCGGCCTTGGCGACGTAGCCCTCGCCCTTGCGCACGTTGACACGGATGCGGCCCTCGTCAGCGAGCTCCTGCGCCTCGATGCGCAGGTCGGAACGCAGCAACAGGCCAGAGCTCTTCAGCTCGCCCGCTCGCGCGAGCACGAGGTAGGCGCCTACCTCTTGCACAGGCAGCTTCACCTTGAGCTCGTGGTCGACAAAATCACGACCGGTCGTTGTCGTGATGCGCCGCTCGTGCACGGGAGCGATGCCGAAGAGTTGCACCTCGCCCATGTCACGGAGTGACTTGCGCATCAAGTACAGACGCATCAAGTCGACCTTGTAGACCGTGATGTCGATGTGCTCGATGTTCCGCAGCTTCAGCTCGACCGTGGCGGCCTCGCTCGGCTTGGCCAGCGTCACTTCACGAAGCGCGAGCCTTCGGTCGCGGAAGTAGTCCGCCGCCTCACTCGCGTCGGCGAACCGCTTCTCCACCTTCGAGTACTCGGCCAACGCCTGCTTCGGACGCCCGGCGGCGTGGTGGATCTGGCCGGTGAGGAACAGCGCAAGCCACTTGCTGTCGCTGGTTCCGGTGCGACCGTTGCCGAGCGGGAACTCGTTCTTTGCAACGCGCTCGAGCAGTGCCAGCGCTTGCTCCGGCTCGCCCTCGAGGAAGCGTGCGTAGCCTTCGAGATAGACGAACTCATCCAACCAGGTCGATCCGGTGTGCGCCTTGCGCGCCCGCTGCAGCAGCTCGATGGCCTCGGAAAGCTGCTCGGCCTCCAGGGCAATCGACGCAAGCGTGAACGTGACTTCGGCTGCGTCAGCGTCTTCGGGATAGCGCAGCAGGAACTCGTAACACAGGTCACGCGCCTTGCGCTTCAGCTCGGCCGGCCGACCCGCCTTGGGATCCGCCTTGCCACTCCCCTCGAGCTCGGTCGCCTTGCGTCCCAGGCTCTGCGCCAGCGAGTACATCGCGCCGCGCACCGTTGGCACGTCCGGGAACGTCCAGAACAGGCCCTTCATGAAGTCGACAGCCGAGCGGATCTCGCCGTGCCGGTCGAGCGTGCCGGCGATCTGCACCTCGCGCAGGAACGACGTCTCGCAGATGGCTTGATAGACGATCAGGGCTCGTTCGAACTCGCCAGTACTGAAGTAGGCAAGTCCGACCTTGGCCATGTCGTCGAAGCTCAGCACCCAGTTCTCGTCGCGATCCTTGAGCTCCTCGAACAGTTCGACCGTCCGAGCGTGAGTTTGGCGCGCCAACGAAATGCGTAGAAGTCGCCGCGCAGTTTCGCGGAACGGGACGCTCTTCAGGTGCCGGCCGAACTTCGTCCACAACGACGACAGCGCACGCTCTGCCACGTCGCGCGCAGGCGAACCCGCGGCAAGCTCCTCGCGGGACAGCGCATCGAACCGCCGCACGGCTTCGGCGTGCAGTTCGTCCGGCGTCGACCGTCTCTGGTCGGTGATCTCGCCATCGGGACCGAGGACCTTGATCTTCGAAGGGCTGCCGTAAACGACGACCGCCGGATCTTCGAGCGAGAAGACGCGCGGCGGCAGCACGCCGTACTCACCGGCGACGACACCGCGCAGCGTGTAACGCACGTGCAGCCATCCGCGCTTGCGATGCACGAAGAAGCGTAGGAAGCCCGGTCCTACTTCCACGTGATCGTGGTTACCCGAAACTTCACTCGGCAACACGAGCGTGCCGGCAGGTAATGGTTCTTCGAGCACGAAGCTGCCGACCTTGTCGTGTAGTTGCGCCCGCGGCGACCAGGTCAACTCGGCGTGCACGCGTCCGCCAACCTGCACTTGGGTCGCCTCGTTCTTCCACTGTTCGAGCTTGTCTACCGTTCGGAAGCCAAACGGGAGCGCCTGGCCGTCGAGCAAACGCGCCGGCTGCTCATAGGTTCGGCGCAAGTAGCGCGAACCGATGCGCTTCTCGGGCAGGTCCTTGGTCAACCCCGTCAGCAACGCCGACCAAACGACGCTGCCGCGACCGGATGTGCGCAGCGTGATGCTGTTAGCGCCCGCTTGCACGGCGTCGCCCGGAATCAGGATGCGCCGGTGCGTCCGATCCTTGGTGAAGTCGACGCTCTTCGTGAAACGACCGTTCACGAGCACATCGACCTTGTTGGCGACTCGATCGGCAGAACGCTTGCGCTTCGCCAGGAGCTCGACCGCGAGAGCCGTGACGTTGGCATTGGACCAACCCCATGGCCGACGCTTGCTCCACAGCCAGCGTGCAGCCTGCTCGAGCAGGTGCCCGTGGCCGCCCGCGGCTTGTAGCGCGAGCAAGGCCCAGAGGGTCTGCTCGACGTTCGATTCACGGACGCGCAGCAACACCTCGCTTTCGACCTGGCCGGCGCGCACAAGCGGCGCCACCTTGGCCGCCAGATCGGCGACAAGGTCCTTCGCAAGACCACGACGGTCCATGGCGATCGCGGCCAGCGCCAACCGGCCCTTGGCGCCGAGTCTCAGGTCGCGCCGCGCCCGGTAGAGCGAGTTGAAACGACCAAAGTCCGCCTTCTTGTCCTCGGCGCTACACAGCATCGCCGACGTCGCGATGTCACGGTCGCGGTTGCGCGTCAGGTTCGCGATCTTGCCGCGGAAGCGCTGTAGCACGCCGTCGTCCACGGCGAAGCCACGGCCCCGCGCCCGCACCAGGAACAAGAAACCCAACAACGAACTGCGCGCATCGGCGCTGCCGGTGCCACGCTTGCCGATCCAGCGAATCTCGCCGCCCGACTCGAGCGACTGCACTGCCGCGATCGTCGTCTCGATACGCGCGCGCAAACGCGCCAGCGCACCGCTGTCGTGGGAGCTCGCGGCCCAGTGCGCGTGCAACGCGAGCGCCGCGAGTCCCGAAGCCGCTCGGTTGGCGTGCGTCGGTGCGACCCAGTCAGCGCCACCACAGCTCAGCTGCGTGCGCCGAATCGAATCCAGCGGTAGCAACTCTTCAGCGATGTCAGGCCCCAGCTCGACCACGAGTTCCCGCGACCGGTACTCACCCTCGGGCAAGCTCAGCTTGATCGTGGCGTCACCGGACAGGACTCCCGAGCGCGCTGTGCGCTCCTCGATCGCCCACGGCAGAACGGTGATCTCGGAGAGCACCGAATCAACCGCGCCAGCCTCGCTCTTGGCGGACAGCAGGATCTTCTGATCACCGGCCTCGCCGGTGGCGAGCGGGAAGTCGTTCTCGATGCTGCCCTGACTCTCTACCGAGGCTTCGCCGTCGACAGTCTTGCCGCCCGACTCGATATGCCACGAGACCTTGGCGTCCTTGTCGGTCAGGTTATGCACGCGCAGCCGTGGCCGCGCCCGATCGCCCTCGGTCAACACGGTCGGCAGCGCGGGTCGCACGAGCAACTCCTTGGCGGTGACCACCGAGGTCTTCGCTTCGCCGACCAGCGTGCCCCTGCTGACGCCGCGCGCACGGATCGCCCAGCGACCATCCCGCGGCGGCAGTTCGATCTCGACCGTGACCTTGCCGTCGCTGCCCGTTGCGATCGCCGCGTGCCATACCGCGCGATCACTCGCCAACGGCCGCGGACGCTCGCCGGCGCCGCCCTCCCCACCGGCATCGTTGTTCGGGTTGGCCAGGTTGAAGGCGCCACCCCTGTAGCTCCAGGCCGCGAGGGGCTTGCCCCCCGACTGCACGTAACCGGACATGTCCCCCGACTGCCCGACTGGCGCCGGACTGGACGGGCCACGCGCCTGGGGCCGCCTGCCGAACCGGCCGCCGGCTCCACCACCAAGGCCGATCGCATTCATGTTGTCGAACTTCGCAATCGAGTCGCCGGGCCCCCTCATCTTCTTGCGCGCCTCGCCCAGCAACACCAGACCGTCGTCGACGCTCTCACCCCACGTTTGGCGCTCCTTGTCGCGCTTCTCCTCGCGCATGCGTTGCACCTCATCACGCTTGAGCTCTGTGTTGACGCGGTGTGTGACGGCAGCGTGCCGGAACGAACACGAACTGGCAGTGCGCATGTCGGTCGAGCGTCGAATGCCAGGACCGTAGAACACCGTGTAGAGATCAGGACTCATGTCGGGCCACACGTCGAGGATGGCCTGGTCGACCAGCGCTACCGAGAACTCGGCCTCGACCGGACGCCCGTGGCTGTCCTTGGCGACGATGTTGAGGGCTAGCTTGCCGCCCGGCTGTAGACGATCGGCGCGTGGCGTCACCGTGACCACGAGCGGTCGTCCGACGATGAACTCCTTACGCGCTTGAAACAGTTTCTTCTCGCCGGCAATCGAGACCGCCCAAGCAAAGTTGGGAGCGTGCGTCTCGGTCAGCGGTAACTCGACGCGAGTTTCGCCCGTGCCGAACACGCGTGTCGAGAACGCCAGCACGCCATCGCCCTCGGTCGTCACAAGGCAGAGCTTGGGGCCAACGCGGTTCACGACCCTCAGCACCACAGTGTCGCCGACCTTGCCGTGCTGAACACTCGACAGGACACGCAGCTTGACGTCGTCGTCCTTGCCCGAGACGTAGAAGTCACGACGAGCATCTATGCGGTTGCCGAGGCGGTCGATCGCCCATACGCGCAGTCGGTGCTTGCCGCCGTCAGCAACCTGAAAACGCGCGAAGCCTCGCCCGTTCTTGGCGTCGGTGGCAACCTTCAGCACACGCACCGGCACCTCCTGGACCGCACCCTTCTCCTGCACGAGGCGGTACAGCCCGACCTCGACATCGCGCGCCGACGGCTTGTCGTCCCAAGTGCGCAACCGCACGGCGGCCTCGAGGTCATCGCCGGCGAGGTAGACGGTGCTCGGCAACTCCAGCGCCAGGTTGAACTCCGTGTCGCGCAACAAGAAGCGTTCTTCGACGTGCGCCTGCTCGGACGGCATCGAGACGCTGACCCGCACGACCGTGCTGCTCGCCAAGGCAGCGGTCTCGAACGAGAACGGGAGCTCACCAGCATCATTGGTCTTGCCCGCGACGACGCGCGGACTGCCGCCCAGCGTGGCCGTGACCTCGACTCGCTTGCCCGAAACCGGACCGCCAAAGAACCACTGCGCACGCACGCGGCCCTCGATCTTCTCGCCGCGCACGAGCACCTTGCGCTCGGCATCGACGGTCAGAGACAATCGCGGCATCTGGAAGGTCGCGACCTGAACCGTCCCGGTCGTCAGCACGTGCTCGTCGCGCTTGCGCACGAGACGCAGCGAGAAGCGGCCCGGTTGCGCCTGTTCCGGCACGTCGAAAGAAGTGCTGAGAGTACCGAAGACCGACGTCGTCACGGCCTGACTGCGCAGCAGTCGGCCATGCCCATCCAACCAGTCGATGCGATAGTCCTTCTGGTCGGGGATCGCGTAGGCACCCTTGCTGACGTCGCGGACGATGGCCCGCGCGGACACGGTCTCGCCCGGTCGATAGGCGGCACGGTCGGTGTACAGGAAACTCTTGGACTGCAATCCCGCTGAGATTCTGAGACCGGATACGTTGAGGGTTGTTGCAGCGCTGCCGTCGCCGGTCTGGGCATACACGTAGAGCGACTTCGCCGACCCAAGCGCCTTGCCACGGAAGCGGAAGCTGCCGCGTTCGTCGGTCTTCCCTTCGGCGAGCACCTTGCTGCCATCGGTCAGGAACACCTTGGCACCCGGTTGGGCCACGTTCTGGCGCGTGTTCTGGGCGAAGACGAAGAGCTCGCCGCGTGACGCCTTCGAGATCAGGGCGAGGTCCGACACGAGTACGAGGGTGGTCGCCTCGAGCTCCCCGTCGTCGGTCTTGACGACGAACGCCCCAGCGCCACCGAACGGTAGCTCGACCGCGCGCTCAGTCTCCTTGTACGGCACGTAACTGTCGACGCGGCTCTCGAAGCTCTTGTCGGGCGAGATCACCTCGACCGCGAGAGCATCGACGTTGCCCCGACCGAGCGTGCCACGGAAGAAGGTCTCGAGGCTGAGCTTGTAGACCCGAAGACGCAGCTTCTCGATGTTGCGCGACCGGACCTTGATGGTCGGCTTTTCGTCCGTGCGGAACACCCGCTCGGTGACCACTGCGAGGCTCTTCTTCCTAAGCACAGCGAGCCGCTGCTGCGCTTGCCGGGCGAAGGGCCCCGTGACTTCCTTGTACGCCTCCAGCGCCGCCGGGTAGTCGAACAGCTTGGTCTCGCGCAGGTAGCCGATGCGGAACTGAGCCTCCGATGCCTCACGCGTCCGCGGGAACTTGTTCACGGCACGGCGATAGACCTTCTCCGCCGCCTCGAACTTGTCGCGTGCCTGGTCCATCCGCGCCAGCGTCAGATGAATGGTCCGGGCCCGCCCATCCAAGGGGTGCTCGACCAGGAACGCGGCGTACAGCTTGCCCGCTTCGTCGTAGCGCTCCTTGCCTTGCTTGCGCAGATTGTCGGCCTGCGCCAGGTCGAGGTCGACGATGGCGCGCTGCGCGTCCATCCAGCGGCCGTGGGCCGGGAACCTGGCGAGGTAGCTGCGCCAAGCAGCGCTGGCTTCGTCAAAACGCTGCAGCCGAGCGAGGTAATCGCCTCGATCGGCCGCTGCCTGCGCGAGGTGATCAACGGGTCGATCCGCGTATCGACTGAGCAGCATGTCCAGAGTCGCCAGCGCGTCGGTCAGTCGGCCCAAGCTGGCCTGCGTCTTGGCGAGGCGATAGGCGACCTCCGGTGCGCTCTCGTGCTCGGAGTGGTCGTTCAAGAAGCGACGCAGGACATCGACAGCCCGCGCGTTCTTGCCGTGCGACAGTGCAAGCTCGAAGACCGCGATCGGTCGCCGATCGCCATCGATGCCTTCACGCAGCAGATCCTCGAGCAAACGACGCGCTTGCGCGACCTTCTTGGCGCGACGCCAAGCGCGCGCCAACCACAGTCTGTCCTCGAATGCTGCCGGCCCGCGGCGCTGACCGAAAACACCCCCGCGCACCTTCTTCACGAGCCCTTGGAAACGGTTCGCGGCGTTGCGCCAGTCCTTGGCCTTGAATGCCAACCGCGCCGCCCGCAGGCCAAACTCGTGCGCCTTCGACTCCGGCAGCTCCAGACCGATCGCGAGGTCGAGGAAGCTGATCGCCTCCTTGTGGGCCGGCGGCTCCTTCAGCAGCGCCTTGTCGGCGAGCCCTACATAGGTCTCGGCCAGTCGCATCCGCCGATCC
>NYZE01000034.1 GCA_002685965.1 Planctomycetota bacterium
CAGATGATTAACTCGGCCTCGAACTTCCACGCGGTTTCGATTCCCGGCTTCCAGATCCTGCGCCGGACGCAAGAGCCGCCGCCGCCCGTCATTCCCGAGCCCGCTGGTTTGGGTCTTGTCGGTATCGCGCTTCTCGCGATGAGAAGAAGACGTTCGTAACGAAAGCCCCCGTGCGGTGGAGCAATCTGCCGCGCGGGACCAGAGCCGCAACGAGAGTAAGAGTACGAGTAAGAGCAGGAGTTGGACGAATGGCGCCGAGACAGATATGTCATCACGAGCGGGCCAGTTTCCTGGGCGTGCAGCGCCTGGGCAAGTTACCCCCGATCGAGCTGTGGCAGTGCCCCGCGTGCAAGAGCACCCTGTCGGCACAGTCGCTCGGCAAGAAACGGAAGCAGGTCGCTGCCGCGTAGGCAATGAGCGGCGGCATAGAGGAGATTGCGATGTTGCACCTGTGTTGTTTGGTTCCAGTCGTGAACGTGGGCTTGGAGGGAAGCCCCATGGGAAGAGGAGGGACGCTCATGTGGAGCAACTGACGGACCCGCGGCTTTGGATTGGCTGGAGCCGCGAGACTAGTCTGTTGCCGAAAGGCAACGATCAACTGGAGAGAGACAATGAGGAAATTAGCTTTAATAATGGCCATTATGTTAATGGCCGGCAGTGCACAGGCGTACACGGTGCACAGTCTGAACCTGGTGAACGCCTGGGCCGTGCCTGACGGCGAAGGCGTGGCGTATGATGCCACGAGCGGCCACGTGGTAACGGCCGATGGATCGACGCTCCTGCGCTTCTGGGATCACACCACGGGCGTCGAGCAGTCAACCCTGGCCGTGACAGGCCTCCCATCAACAATCAGGGGCATCGCTACGCTTCCGAACACCAACTTCATAGTCGGTGTTGATTTTGACGTGTGGGAAGTGAACAGGAACACGGGGGTCGGCACCCTTCTCTACACCGCCGGCAACCGTAACTCGGGAATTGCGGTCGTTGACGGCAACGACTTCCACGTTTCTGACCAGAATCTCGATACCGTCACAGAGCGCGACGCGGCGGGCACGCCACTCAGCGCCACGTGGACGCCCGATGCCAATGCCGGTGCTGGCGGCGCAGGCGTCGACGATTGTGAAGGACTTGGTTGGGGTCCTGATGGGAACCTGTTTGTCGCCGACGATGGTGGCGATCGGGTGGTCTCGTTCGACCCGGTGACCAAGGCCTTCGTGGCCGAGTATGGTACGGGGGATTTGGGATGGGACTCTGATCCTGAGGGTATCGCAACGGATGGCACACACCTCTACATCTCGAACGATTCGGGCACCCAGAACGTCATGAAGCTCACGCTTCAGTCGACCTCCTACGACACGTCGCCGCCCCCTGCGATGACGTTCGACAACGAGTACATGGTCATCGGCACGAGCGACGACGCCGGTGGCGACGCTATCTACTCGATCAACCCGGACGGCACCCTCAATCTCCTGCAGAACATCGCTGGGTCGCCCGGTGCGCCGAATGCATGTCGAACCGCAAGGTACGACGAGGCGAACGACACCCTGTTCTTCACAGACGGCAACGACAACAACGAGTTCCAGGTCGGGTTGGCGGACCTGCTCGCCAACGGTCTCGCGGCCGCGTCGGCTGGAGACACGCAGGGCTGGAACGCGAACGGTGCAGAGTCAAAACCGTCTCACGTTATCGTGGGCCCGCAGGACGGCAAGTTGTACGCCGTGGCAGGTGGCGCCGGCTGGATGTGGCGTTTTGAAGACGGCTCACCCAACGACACGATGACCAAGATGACCAGCGTGGTCGTGCCCGGCATTCGGCACATGCTTTCTGTCTATGGCAACACCGCGTACATGAAGGACGGCGACAACGACTTCTTTACGTGGGAACAGAACCCCGACGGCACTTGGAACGAGATGGTCCATGGCGGCCCCAACATGCTCGGTGCTGCGGACATTGCCATCCGGCAAAGCGACGGCATCGTCTTCTCCGGCCGGAGCGGTTCCGTCCAGTTCGCCTACATCGACGGCAGCATCCCGCTCGAGGGCCAGATGTGGAAGCTCGATCCCTTGGGGCTCGGTGCGTACAACAGCCTCGAAATCAGTGCTGATGGACAGAGGTTGTATGTCGGCTTCCCGCAGGCGATGGGCTTCTACGACATCTCCGGCGATGCCGCCACCTGGGACGACAATGTTGCGTTGTGGACGACTGTCTACGACGACGGTTTCCTCGGTCGGCCGTCCGGTCTGCTTGGCAACGACTGGCGCATCTCGATCATTGGCACAAACATCCAACTGGCGCCTGAAGACCCGCCGATCCCCGAGCCCGCTGGCTTGGGTCTGATTGGCCTCTCTCTTCTTGCTCTCAAGAAGAGAAGGCGATAGGTGGATTGACGAAGCCCAGCTTGCTGGGGTTCGTCCAAGGCGATCGGGCGATCACGTTATGATCGCCTGCGGGATCGCCCGCGTTGTTGGCTGTTCGTCGCAGACGTTCGTAGCGGTAAGTGATTGGTTATCAGTAACCGGTTTACGCTGAGCTTGTCGAGGCGTGGTTGCTGGCAGCTGAAGACGAAGGACCCGTCTGGGAACGAAAGTTCCCGGACGGGACCAGAATGGACAAGTACGGAGCCCTCGTGCGACGTACAACAGTTGAGGCATGGAACAAAGGAGACAAGCATTGAAGATTCTTGCTGCAGCGGTGGCGATTTCGATGTGCCTGGCGGCGCCGGCGTTGGGTTCCAACTGGACGGGCGGCAACGGCAACTGGAACCTCGGCGGGAACTGGAGCGCCGGCGTCCCCATCGACACGGACGCGTACATTGGTAATGGCGGAACTGTCACGCTTAATGCTGCCGCGCTCGGCGATGTCACCACACTCGACGTCGCGTGGTTCAGCACGTTGAACATCGAGACCGGCGCGGCCCTGACCGCGACCGGCAACGTGAACGTTGCCGGCGGCGGCAACGATTTTGGTACTGTGGCCCAGAGCGGCGGCGTGGTGTCGCTCGAGACCAACCTCTTCCTCGGAAACGCCAGCGGCGACCTCGCAACATGGACGATGACGGCCGACGGCAGTCTGGCAATCGGCGCCAATCTGCACGTTGGCGGCGGCGGCCAGGGCACGTTCCAACTGCAGGACGACAGCGCCCTGATCGTGGTCGGCAATATCAACATAGCTGCGGCCAATGGCTCGGCGTCGATGGCGGTTAGTGGCGGAACGCTGGGACAACTCGCCGGCGGCGGCGACCCCGCCATCCTGGCCGATCTGAACATCAGCGGGGGCTCGTTCGCGGTTCAAGGCGACGCGTCGACCATCAACGTCGGCACCTATGCGCAGACGGTCGGTGGAGCGCTCGAGATCACGTCCAACGACACCGGGATATCGCCGATCCACGTCGACGGCAACGTCAACCTCGGCGGCTCGCTGAATGTGATCGTATCGGCCACCCTGCCGGCTGGCACCTACGACCTCATCGTTTCAGAGACCGGCACCGTGTTGGGGGAGTTCGACCATCTTGCTCTGGGTGACAGACTGGAAGTGAGGTACGAGCAGAATGGCGAAGGCAAAGATGCCGTGCGGCTCCGCGTCTACGGCGATGAAGAAGAAGTACCTATCCTGGGGCAACTGCCCAGAGATCCGTACAACAAGATCGTCAGCATAAACATCAAGGGCGACCCTGCCTTCGACGCGGGCGTGATCCCGGACGTCGAGGACGGAGCCGGCGCCGTTCCGGCCGACAACTGGAACAACATCGAGTACTTCGGCGTCGAAAGCACTCCGAAGACGTACTCTGGATTCGAGGACGAGTCGGGCGCTCCCGCCGTCTGGCTGTCGCTCCTGCAAAACGGGCGCGTTCGCGCACTTGGCTCCGTGACCGGCCGCGAGGCGGACCCCAATCTCAACCTGTACGAGTCAAGAGCTGCCATTGCCGACAAAAGCATACTCGACCCGAACGTCACTCATACGTTCCTCGAGGGCCTGCAAACAGAGTTCCCCCACGGGTACGAGGTGATCATAAACATAGCAGGGGGCGGTTCCGGGAATACGCCTAACGTCATTGTGTATGACGGGGTTGCCAAGGCCCTGAATGGCGCTCGCGACGCGAACGTGCTTGAGGAGATCTCAGTGACCACGGGCTCGTTCTCGTACAGCAGCGGCGCGGGCTTCCGGCCCGGGGAGAACTACGTGAAGCTCAGTAACATGCTCCACGACACGCTGGACTTGCGGCTGGACCCGTCCGACGGGCTCCAGATCACGGGCGTCCAGATTCTCGGTCTCGCTCCGGGCGAGCTGGAGCCGATCGAGTTCATCGTCGACGACGGAGACAGAGTTGGGCAGGAGAGGGGGCCATGGAAGGAATCGGGGGGCTGGGACGACGACAACGCATCGGATTCGTGGGCCGGGGATTCGCGTCTGGCCTCTGCTGCGGGCAAGACGATGGAATGGCACCCGCCGGGTAATTACGAGCAGTGGGCTGATGACAACGGTGATTACCTCAGGACGGCGCTTCCGATCATGTACCTCTATGAGGTGTATGTGTGGTACAGCGCCGAAGACCCGGACCATCCGGATACCTATCTGGCGAGAGACTCGGCGGCCGTGTACAAAGTCTACGAGGCGGGCTGGAGCTTCGCCGACCCCAGCACAATTACCACCATCATCATTGATCAGAACCTGCGCGACGACGTCTACGGCTCTGGCAAGTGGGTGTTGCTTGGGACCTTTCCCTTCGGAGGCCATAGCGCCCTCTCCGAGGGCGTCCTTCTGACGTCCTCCGGCAACGGCCCGACCTCGGGTGATGCGGTGATGTGGCGGTATGTGATGTCCGTGCCGGAGCCGCCCGAGCCAGTTATCCCCGAGCCTGCTGGTCTGGGCGTGATCGGCCTCGCACTGTTGGCCGTTCGAAAGAGACAGCGGTAGAGAAATAGCGAAGAAGATACTGGCCCGGAGCGCCGCGCTGCTTAACAGTGGCGCGGCGTCTTGTCTATGTAACGTGTGACCACTTTGAATCCTGCCACATCCCACTCAGCTCACCCATCTGAACGCTCCGCCAACGATGGCCCACTTTTTTCGCCGGACCAGGGGCATAGATGCTATAATCGCGTGCAAGTGCACCAACTCGTCCGAGGATGGGAGAATGCTGAAGGATCTGTGCCGTATGAAGAATGCCAGGACGGGCCGGGCTTCGTCGTGGGACACGACGGGCGGCAACAACGACGCCTGGAGCATTCCGCCCGGCGAATCGCGCGTCCTGGCCGATATCAAGGGGCCGGGCGTCATAACGCACATCTGGATGACGCAGCCCAATCACTACCGCGAATGCCTCCTGAAGATCACCTGGGACAACGCGAAGCAGCCCAGCGTGCTCGTGCCGCTCGGCGACTTCTTCTGCCTCGGCAACGGGATCGTCAACAGTTTCCAGTCGGCGCTCTTCTCCGCGTCGACCGAGCACAACGATCGCTTCAATGCGGGCTGCGCACTCAATGCATATGCGCCGATGCCGTTCCGCGAGCGGGCCGTCGTCGAACTGCTCAACGAGAGCAAGGAAGATCACCGCCAGTACTTCTACGTCGATTACGAAACGCTCGACGAAGTTCCCGAAGACGATGCATACTTCCACGCCGAGTTTCGCCGCCTGAATCCTTGCGGCCGGCACAACGGCATCGGTATCAACAAGGAGAAGATGGCGTGGCAGAACAACTACGTCATCCTCGAGACCAAAGGGCGCGGGCACTACATCGGATGCAACCTGTCCGTGACGAACTTCCACGGGCATTGGTGGGGCGAAGGCGACGACATGATCTGGGTC
Source organism: Planctomycetota bacterium (assembly GCA_002685965.1). Taxonomy (GTDB): domain Bacteria; phylum Planctomycetota; class UBA1135; order UBA1135. The sequence continues at coordinate 5,804 of NYZE01000034.1, forward strand.
GACGGCTACAAATGGCCGCCCGACCTGCACGGAACCGGCAGCGAAGATTATCTGAATCAGGCGTGGGGCATGCAGGACAACGCGTTCCTCCGCAACGGATCGTCCGTCTTCGAGCACAACACACACGGCTACCAGACCAGCTACGTCTTCCACATCGAGAACCCGGTTCGATTCCGGAAGGAAATCAAGGTCACAATCGAACACGGCCACGCCAACGACCTCACCAACGAGATGTCGTCTGTGGCCTACTGGTACGCCGCGAAGCCGACGCGCGTGAAGAACCCGCCCACGCTCGCCAAGCGGATGCCTGTGCTGCGCGACAATCAGGGCGCCTGGCTCCATGACAAGAAGAACCAGTGCCCCGGCAAGCCGTGCGTGGGCCGGCCGAAATAGCAAAGGCAACTGAGAGGAGACACCTGCTTATGTTCCGCAAGATTGTTCTGTCCGCTCTCGTCTTGAGCACCGTTCTCGCAGCGTGGGCCCCTTTGCCGGTTGCGGCCGAAGACTGGCCGACGTGGCGACACGACCCGATGCGTTCGGCCGTGACGGCCGAGAAGCTCAAGCTGCCGCTCGGGCAGGTGTGGGCGTTTCGGTCGCGGCAGGCGAAGGACGCGCCGGTTCCGACGTCCGACCCGAAGAGGGCGGCGTATCCGTGGATGATGCACTACACGCTGCCGATCAGCTCCGCCGGCGAGTTGGTCTTCTTCAACAGCGCCGTCGACGGCCGGACCGTCTGCCTCGATGCCGCGACCGGCAAGACGCGGTGGGAGTTCACCGCCGCGGCCGCGATGAACCGAACGCCGAGCTATTACGAAGGCAAAGTCTACGTTGGCAGTGACGACGGACACGCCTACTGCCTCGACGCAAAGACGGGCAGGCAGATCTGGAAGTTCAAGGCAGTGCCGCGCAATCGGTGGCTCATTTCGTACGGGAAACTGGTATCGGTCTGGCCGGTGCGTTCGGATGTGGTCGTCGATGACGGCGTCGCCTACTTCACAGCCGGCATCCTGCCGCACGAAGGCACGTTCCTTTTCGCCGTAGATGCCAAGACCGGCAAGCAGCTCTGGTGCAACGCATCCCAGGGGGCCGCGATGCGCCGCGAGGCGATTGCGCCCGCCGGGCACCTCATCGTCTCGGGCAAGACGATCTGGGTGCCGCGCGATCACCTCGGATACGGAATGCTGACCTCATTCGAACGCGAGGGCGGACGGCATCCCGTCAAGGTGAAGGATCCGGACGCGATCCCCTACGGCGGAGAGCCGCCCGTCTACGGAGCCATCGTCGGAAACACTCGCTATCTTGGCGACAGGGCGGAGGCGGCCACGCACAAGAGGAACCAGCGGCCGCCCATCGTGTGGGACAAGCGGACGAAGGACTCGGGGTACTGGACCGACGTCGATTCGGCGCTCGGATTGCGGCTCGGCAGCAGCAAGTACCGCTTCGGCGGCGTCTACTTCCGCACCGATCCCGACGCGTGCACGGTCGTCTACGCCGGCGGAGTCGTCTACCAGTCGATGTTCCAATTCGATCCGAAAAATGGCGTTGGCTCGATGATCGTCGCACGGTTGCCGAAAGACGGAAACGTTCTATGGTCGACGGAGGTCTCCGAGCGCGTCAATCAGTTGATCGTTGCCAACGGGCGTCTGTTTGCGACGACGCGGCGCGGGACGATCTACTGCTTCGCATCGCAGGGCGCCAAGGACCACGGCACGACGACCGAATCCGTCGGCGACGCCCCAATCGACGATGCGAAGACGTTCCGGCCCATCGCCGCATCGATCATTAAGCAGTCGAACATTCGCGAAGGTTATGCGCTCGTGCTCGATTGCGACAGCGGCGCACTCGCCTACCAGCTCGCCCGGCAGACGAAGCTATCGATCTGCGCCGTCTTCGACGACGAGGCGAAAGCACAGGCCGCACGAACGGCGTATCTGCGAGCGAATCTCGGCGCCTCGCGGATCACGGCTTACTATCGGCCGCCGAACACACGGCTGCCGTTCCCGTCGTTCTATGCGGACCTCATCGTTTCCGAAGCGGCCGCGAAGGGAAAGCTGCCGGCGAGAGAGACGGTCGCAGATATGTCGCGCATCTTGAAGCCCATTCGGGGTGTTGCGTTGATCGGCGGCGGCAAGGCGAGCGCCCGACCGCTGGGCGGGTGGAGCAGAGCGACGGGGCAGAAGGATTGGAAAGTCGTGAGGGCCGACGGTGCCTCTTGGACGAAGCGCGTCCGTCCGGCGCTCGCAGAAGCAGGCAGTTGGACGCACCGGCTCGGCAACGCCGGCCACACCGGCGGCAGCGACGACGGAGCGCTTAAAGGCCCCCTGGGCGTCCTCTGGTACGGAGATCCCATCCTTCGATACGGCAACAACAGCATGCCCGCCCGTGTCGCCGATGGCATCTTCGTGCTGCCCGTCTCCGACGGCCTCCTCGGATGCGATCAATACACGGGCCGCAAGCTCTGGCACTACGCGTGCCCCGAGAATTCGCGCTTCATCATCGCAGGCAAGACCATCTACCTGCGAAAGCGGTTCATCAAGAACAAGCGGCCCACGGACAGTGGTCAGTGGGAACGTATCGCGATCGATACCGGAAGACTGCTCGGCCCCGTCACGCTGCCCGCATCGATGCAGCAAGGGAAGATCGGGCAAATGGCCGCCAGCAACGACGGCAAGATCGTCTACGGCCACGCACAGAAGAAGGACAGCTTCAGCGGCATCTTCGCCGCCGATTCCACCTCGGGCGAAATACTCTGGACGCTCGGCGGTGTCGGGCAGGCGCGGCAATGGGGCGGATGGATGGCTATCAACGACGGACGATTGTACTGCGGCGCTTCTCTCACCGACGCACGTCGCAAGAAGGCCATTGATGAGATGACGGCCTACTTCCGCAAGCACTCGCCCGAACGCCTGAAGGACTTCGATCCGAAGAAGCGCTCGCTGGGAGGCCTGTCCGCCATCGACGGCCGAACCGGAAAGCTCCTCTACGAGACCGGCATCGACACAACGAACGTGTTCCTCTACACCGGCCGGAACAGCGTACATTACAACCCGTCGATCATGCCGTTCATGATGGCGAGCGACAACGCGGTCATCTTCGCCACGCAGAGCGGAGCCGACAAGTTCTGGGGACAGTGGCCGGGCGGCAAGTACAAGACGCGGGCGCTGACTGTCTACGACGGCGCGACCGGGAAGCTCCTGTGGAGCAAGTACGCCAACTACCGCACGCGGCCCGTCGTCGCCAACGGCATCATCTACGCCGAGCCGTGGGGCTACGACGTCCGAACCGGCCAGCGTCGCCAGCGCAAGCATCCCATCACGGGCAAGACGGTCGACTGGGTCTTCTGCCGATACGGGAAACAGTGCGGGCAGTTCTCCGCGTCGCGATACTTCGTCTTCGGCCGGTCGCTTGGCGTTGGATATCACGACTTGCTGAACGACGACGGGCTCTACACGTTCTATCACAGCCGCATGAGCTGCCTCTTCGACGCCGTCAGCGGCGGCGGCATGATGATCAAGCCACCGATGGCGATCTATTGCGGATGCGGCTGGTCCCTGCCGTTCAGTGTCGCGATGGGACAAGTATCGACCCTGCCGGGCACGCCGTTCCTGTTCGCACAGCCCGGCCCGACGCTGCCCGTGAAACACCTCTACCTCAACTTCGGCTCGGGCGGCGACCGACGCGACAAGAGCGGCAACG
>NYZE01000035.1 GCA_002685965.1 Planctomycetota bacterium
CCGCGACGGCAGTGCTGTTCGCGGTGCTACGCCAAGGGCCCACGGACGTTGCGCGCCTCGACGAACTGGCCAGCCTCTGTGGCACTGCCGGCATCGAGCCGGTCGATCGACTCGTGCAGGTGCGGCATGCGCCGAGTCCGTCCGGCTACCTCGGCCGCGGCAAGGTCGTGGAACTGGCCGAATGTGTGCGTGAAAGCGGCACCACCCTGGCCGTCTGTGACGAGGAGCTCTCGCCAGTGCAGGGGCGCGTGCTCGAGCAGGCGCTCGAGGTGCGCGTGATCGACCGTAGCGAGTTGATCCTCGCCATCTTCGCTGCCCGAGCGCACTCGGCGCAGGCGAGGCTCCAGGTCGAGCTCGCGCAACGGCGCTACCAGCTTCCGCGGCTCAAACGGTTATGGACGCACCTCGACCGTGAACGTGGCGGTAAGGGCTTCCTCGGCGGTATGGGCGAGAAGCAAATCGACGTCGATCGTCGCCTCCTGTCCGAACGCATCAGGTCGCTACGCCGGAGGCTCGACGACATCGAGGCGCGGCGGCAGCGCGAGGTCGAGTCCCGCTCGAAGGAGTTCCTCGTGTCGTTGGTCGGCTACACCAACGCCGGCAAGTCCACGCTGATGAACCGGCTCACCGGCGCGGGCGTGCTCGAGGAGGATCGGCTGTTCACGACGCTCGATACGAGAACTCGGCGCTGGGAGCTCGGCGAAGGTCGCGGCGTGCTGCTCTCGGACACGGTCGGCTTCATTCGTCGTATTCCCCACAACCTCGTGGCCAGTTTCCACGCGACGCTGACCGAGGCGGTCGAGGCGAATCTCTTGCTGGTCGTCGTTGACGCCTCCGACCCGGACGCCAAGGAGCGGATAGCGACGGTCAACGAAGTGCTCGACGACATCGGCGCCGACACCCGCGAGAAGATCGTCGTGCTCAACAAGGTGGACGCCGCGGATGTCGATCGATTGGTCATGCTGCGCAACACTTGCCCGGATGCCGTCGCGGTGTCGGCCCGTACCGGGATCGGCGCGCAAGAGCTGGCCGACCGCGTGCAACTCGCCCTGGATAAAGCGTCGATCGAGGTCTGGCTGTGCGTGCCGCATGCCTTGTCCGCCGTGCACAACGAACTCCGCACTGCCGCGACCGTTCTCGAGGTGCGCTACGCCGACGACGCGGCGTTCTTCCGGGTGCGCGCCACTCCGGCCACCCTCGGCGCCCTCGGCGACCGCGGCGTGACGGTCAGCGAGTCCCCTCCACCTGCAGCCTAGGCGCTTTGCCGCCGACCTCGAGCTCTAGCACATCGCGCTTGTTCGGATCCCGCGTAGCAGCCTCGGTCGAGCCGGTCAGCCCCTCCTGCCAGGCCATCGCCCCGGCAACGAGCCCGATGAGGACGAGGATCGGAATGGCGATGCGGAGGAAGCGACGCATTTGGTGGGGGAGAGTCTATCCGCGGGGGAGGGCAGGCCAAACCTCGTGCCCTGACGGGCAATCGGTTTGCGCCGGGCACGAGCACGGCCGCCGCAGAGGCTTCTGCGCCTGCGCCGCCGCCTAGACGGCCTGGACGGGCTGGGCCTTCGCTGACTTCGTGGCCTTCGTCCGCTCCTGGGGCGGGGAGTGCTGGGCTTCGCGGTTGGTTAGCCACAGAACGACGGGGTTCGCGACCCAGATGGACGAGTAGGTGCCGATGATGACACCGATCATCATGGAGAAGGCGAAGCCTTCGAGTGCGCTTCCAGCGCCGTAGTTGAACGCGAACAGCGTTGCCACGACGACGAAGGTCGTGATCGAGGTGAGCACGGTTCGCGAGAGAGTCTGGTTGACCGAGCCGTCGACGAGTTCCTCGAAGCTTTTGTTGCCGCCGAGCTTGTTCTGCAACTCGACGTTCTCGCGGATGCGGTCGAACACCACGATCGTGTCGTTGAGCGAGTAGCCAATGATCGTCAGGAAGGCCGCGATCATAGCGAGGTCGATCTCGGCGTGGATGATGCCGGCCGCGTTGAGCATCGTGATAACGCCGAGCGTGATGATGACGTCGTGCAGGAGTGCGACGACGGCTGCGACGCCGTACTTGTACTCGTGGAAGCGGATGCGGATGTAGAGGACGATGATCAAGAGCGACAACAGCATCGCGCCGATGGCGCGGTCGCGCAGGTCACCGACCGCGCGCGAGCCGATCAGCGAGGACTCCGGGAATGGCGACGACAAGAGGATTGCCTTGCCGCTCGCGTCCTTCATCTTCGCCAGCGCTTCCTGCCACGCGAGTGGCACACGAGCCTCGAACTTGCGCTTGACGTCCGCGTCGTCCTTGTAGGCGTCCATGCGCAGAACGATGTGGATGTCCGTGGCTTCGGCGATGTCCGACGTTTTGCCCGACGCATCGAGGCCCTTGACCTCGGTGACGGTTGGCCAGGCCTGCTCGAGCATGGCTTTGACCTCGGCCACCTTGAGCTTGGTCGAGGAGTGCAGTCGGCCTTCGACGATGCTGAAGTTCTTTGCCTCGAAGGGTGCCGACTTGATGTGGCTTACCGGCTCGTAGGCCAGTTTGCCCTTCATCAACGAGCGCACGCCGTCGATGAATGGCGGCACATAGGTCTGCTGCTTGTCCTTCGCTTCCTTCTGCTTCTTCGTGTACTCGTCCCGCTTTGCGGCGTTGAGCTTGAGTTTGACCAGGTAGGAGGAGGCTTTGCCGTTCGTGATCGCGCCTGCGGTAGTGACCTGTGCTTCCTGGAACTGCGCGTCTTGCTGCAGTGTTCGGCGCACTTCGGTCGGTGTCATGGGCTGATTGAGCGCGATGCGGAACGCGGCGCCGCCCGTGAAGTCGAGCCCGTACTTGTCCTGGTTGTCGGTCGAGAAGAAGCCCGCCAGACCGCCGGCCACGAGCATGAGGCTGAGGACCATCGTGACCTTGCGGAAGCTCAGGAGCCGGAACGTCGGTGTCGCGAACAGACGCGCCATCTTGAGCTCTTTGAGCTTCTCGCCGACCAGCAGCGCGTGGAACAGCAGCTTGCCGACGAAGATGGCACAGAACACCGACGACGCGATGCCGAGCATGAGCGTCACGGCAAAGCCGCGGATGGGGCCAACGCCGACGTTGTAGAGGATGAGGCCGGTCAGGAAGGTCGTCGCATTGGCGTCGATGATGGTCGACATCGCCTTCTCGAAGCCCGCTTCGACGCCGCGTAACAGGTCCTTGCCTTTGTCGAGCTCCTCACGGATACGCTCGAAGATCAGGATGTTGGCGTCGACTGCCATGCCAATGGTCAGCACGATGCCGGCCAAGCCGGGCAGGGTCAGGGTGGCGCGCATGAACGAGATCGCGCCGAAGATCAGCGCGAGGTTCAGCAGGAGCGCGCCGATCGCGACGAGCCCCGTGATCCGGTAGTAGAGGACCATGAACACGAGGATCAGCGTGCCGCCGATTGAGATCGATAGGCGGCCCTTCTCGATTGCCTCGGCGCCGAGCGTCGCGCCCACCGTCGTCTTGCTCTCGAGCTCGGGGATGATCTTGAGCGAGCCCGTCTTGAGTACGACGATTAGGTTGGACACCTCTGGTGAGGTGAAGCCGCCACTGATGATGCCGCGACCGTCGATGGCGCTCTTGAACCGCGGCGCGAGCCGCACCGAGCCGTTCAGGACGATTGCGTGCGCCTTCTTGAGGAAGGCGACCGAGACGTCGCGGTAGTAGCCGGCCTTGGCCGGCAGGATCGAGTAGTCGATGCCTGGCTCACCAGTGTTTGGGTCAGGTGTTTCGAAGAGCGCCTTGGCGTCGAGGTCCTCGCCCTTGAACTCGACCTCGAACATGTTGAGCAGCATGAAGCTCGGCTTGCTCTGGTCCTGCCCGTCCGGATAGGCCTCCGGGTGATTCTCGTACACCCACTTGGGGTCGGTCTTGGTCGCGTCCTTGCCCTTGTCGCGGTGCATTGCGAACCAGCGGGCGTACTTGACGTCGAGCGGTCCGCCGTTGGCTGGCGACAGCTGGTTGAACACCTTGATGGCCTTGACCGGATCGCTGATGAGGCGCTGGCGGTTCTCTTCTTTCTCGAGCCACTTGGACAGGCGTTCCTTCTCCTTGTCGGGGTCGAAGGACTTGCCGTCCGGCATGCGCCGGCCGTCAACGGCTTTGCCGCTGTAGTCGGAGTAGACGACTGGGTGCATCTCGAGCGCACCGAGGTCCTCGATCCGCGCCTGGATCGCGTTGGCCGTTCGCTCGTCGCCGCCCGGCAGCTCGATCAGGATGCCTTCCCTGCCGGCTTGCGTGACAGCAGCGTCCTTGAGGCCTTGTGGGTCGATGCGGCGCGAGATGATCGTCAGCATCTCGATCATCAACTCTTTGGCGTCCGCGTCTTTTGGAAGGTTGCCGGCCTTCTTCTCCGCTTCGATGTCGACGCGGTAGAGCAGCCTGGTGCCACCGCGCAAGTCGAGCCCGAGGTTGATCCCGTTGAGCCAGAGGGCCAGCGCCCCTAGGCCTCCAAGCAGGATGACGAAGAGGAAGCGGCGCCAAGGAGTCTCGACCATCGTGGTCCTCGTTCTACGGGGCCGCCCGGGTCCGGGGGACCCGTGCGGTCAATCGCCTAGGTGGTTTCTGCGAAGCGGCATCCCTTATGGGATGGCCGCGGCTGGCATGCCAGATTTCGGTCACGAAGTGATCGGTCAGGGAGCAGAAGCTCAGACCGCCGCGCTTCTGGTCGGCTCGGGCTCGGGTTCGGTCGCGGCCTTCTTCGTCTTCTTGACGAAGATCTGCTTGACCCGGGTGGCCTTTCCAACGCGCTGACGCAGGTAGTAGAGCTTGGCACGGCGAACGCGGCCCATCCGTGTCACCTCGATGCCGGCGAGCTTGGGGGAGTGCAGCGGGAACGTCCGCTCGACGCCTTCGCCGGCGACGATCCTTCGCACCTTCATCGTCCGGCGGATGCCCGAGCCTCGGACGCCGAGCACCGTGCCCTGGAAGATCTGCACGCGTTCCTTGTCGCCCTCGCGGATCTGGTAGCTGACCTTCACCGTGTCGCCGACGGAGAACGTAGGAAGCTCTTGCTTCATCTGCTCGGCTTCGAGCTTGCGAATGATGTCCATGGTTCTCCTCAGCTCTTCTCTTGTCCGTCCTGCGACGGCGTGTCTCTTGCCGTGTCTGCTCGAGCCTGCCGCTGGCGCGTCAGCTCGATGCGCCGCTGTCGGCGCCAGTCGTCTACTTCACCGTGGTTGCCGGAGAAGAGCACCTCGGGCACTTCGAGGCCTCGGAAGCTCCGAGGCCGGGTGTAGTGCGGGTGATCGACTTGCCCGTCGTTCATGAAGGAGTCGTGCATTGCTGACTCCTCATGGCCGAGAACGCCCGGCAGAAGCCGAACGACCGCCTCGACGACGGCGAGCGCGGCGATTTCGCCGCCCGACAACACGAAGTCGCCGAGCGAGATCTCGTCCCACTCGATTCCGAGCCGAACCCGTTCATCGAATCCCTCGTAGCGGCCACAACAGAGCATCAGACGCTCCTCCTCGGCGAGTTCGCGGGCGGCTCGCTGATCGAAGCGCCGCCCCCGGGGTGACAGCAAGATCCGATGGTGGGGCCCGTAGGCTCTCTCCACCTCTTCCACGGCGTCAAAGATCGGCTCCGGCGCGAGCACCATCCCGGGACCACCGCCAAAAGGACGGTCATCGACGGAATGGTGTCGGTCACTCGTGAAGTCACGAAAGTTCACGAGCTGGAAGCGCACCCGCCCTGTCCTCTGGGCATTGCCGAGGATACTCTCGTCCAAGTAGGGCCGAATGGCCTCAGGAAAGAGCGTCAGGATCGAGCACAGCATGCTGACCGCGCCGGAAAGAAGGGCGGATACGTTAGATAGGGCATCCGAGCCAGTCAAGGCTGGCCGCGGGTGAGGGTGGGACCCTGATACTGTGTTCACTGGGCTGATCGAGGGCAAGGGCCGTGTCCTCACGGTCCGTCCAGATGGGGACGGAATGGACGTCACCGTCGACCTCGGACCCATCGTCGAGGGCCTGGCGGTTGGGGATTCGGTGGCCCTTTCGGGCTGCTGCGTGACCGTGACCCGGATCAGCGGCGCCGAAGCCGATTTCCACATGGTCCGTGAGACCCTGGCCCGGACCTGGTTCGGGTGCCTGGCTCCCGGAACAGAGGTAAACCTCGAGCGAGCCCTTCTGGCGACCGCCCGACTCGGCGGTCACTTCGTCCAGGGCCATGTCGACGGCGTCGGCGAGGTCCTCGGCCTCGAGTCGCACGGGGACGGTTCGGACCTGCGCCTCCGGGTGCCGACGGACCTTGCCCGCTACTGCGTTGAGAAGGGATCGATCGGCCTCGACGGCGTGTCCTTGACCATCGCCGCGATGGATGGCGAGGCCGTCACGACTGCCCTGATCCCACACACGCTCGAGGCCACGACCCTCGGACAGCTTGCCACCGGCGATCCCGTCCACCTCGAGGTTGACGTCCTCGCCAAGTACGTTGAGCGCCTCCTCGAAGGCCATGAGCTTGCAAGACCTCAGGCAGGAGGGTCACCCGCGGAGGGTCACTCGCCAGCCTGAGGTTTGGCGGTCCGGGCTACTGGAAGGCGCCGGTGAAGATGTTGAAGAAGGTCGACACCGGAGCTGCTTCACGTTGGTCCTCGATCACGCGGGAGACCTGGTTCAGGAGGCGCTCGATCTGCAGGTAGACCGTCTCGTCCTTGATGAGTCGGCCGATGGTTCCCTTGCCCAGCTCGAGATCATTGGCGACCCCGCGGAGGTCGCTCACGATGCTGCGTGCGTTGTCGCGCAGACTCTGGTCGTGGAGCAGCGCCTGGGCCAGCCCCTTGCCCTCGTTCAGGGCGGTCATCGCCTCGTTGAGGTTGCGGACGATCAGCTGAATCTCCTTCTCCATGGCCGGGTCGCGCAGCAGGCGGCCAAGCGGACCGCGGCCGGCCGCGAGCTCGTCGGTGACGGTGCGCAGGTTCTGCATCGACTTCTCGACGTTGTCGGCCAGGGTGCGGTTTGAGAGCAGGCGCGAGGCTAGTCCCTCACCACTGCGGACCGCCTTGGCGACGTCGTCGGCGGAAGCGAGGAAGTCCCCGGCCTTCTTGACCACCCAGCCGAGGTTGCCGGTTCCCTTGCGGGCGTCGGCGACTGCGATGCGCACTTCCTCGGCTGCCGCGCCAACCCGCTCGAAGGCCGTCCGCGCCGACCCGATCGCTCCGCCGATCGTCCCCTTGCCGGTGAGCAAGTCCTCAGCGAGGTCGCCGAAGTTCTGCAGCATCTTGCCGAGGCTCTTCTTGTCGTCCTCGCCGCTGAACAGGTCGCCGAGCGCCTTCAGCGGGTGGGGCGGGGCCTTGCCGATCAGTGGCTTCTCGTTCGAGTCCGTCGACTTGCCGGGAGAGATCGAGATCTGCTTGCCGCCGAGCAGCGACGCGTCGGCGATCTCGATGGCATAGTCGGCCTTGAATGTCAGATCGCCGGCCAACGTCAGCTTCATGTGGATCGGTAGCTTGCGGTTTGGCAGGTAGTCCACGGACTCGACGACGCCGAACTTGGTGCCCAGGACGAACACGTTGTCGCCGCGCTTGACGCCGCGAGCATCGGGGAAGGCGACATCGATGGACGGCTTCGGCCCGAAGGAGAAGTCCGCTAGCTGAAACGTGCCCCAGAGAAGCAGTAACAGCCCGCCGAAGAACACGATGCCGAGGACGGAGTCTCGTTGAACCTTGATTGCCATGATTCCCTCTCTGTCAATCTATGCCGCCGAGGAAGCGCCGCACCAGCGGGTGCGTCGACCTCTGCATTTCGTTCGGGGTGCCCTGCGCCACGACCTTGCCCTTGTCGATCAAGGCGAGCACATCCCCGGTCGTATAGGCGCAGGCGATCTTGTGGGTCACGACTACGCTAGTGACGCGGTAGCGATCCTGCACGCTGAGGATCAACCGGTTGATTGTCTCACTCATGATCGGGTCGAGTCCCGCGTTGGGCTCGTCGTACAACACGATTTCTGGTTGCGTCACGAGCGTCCGCGCCAGGCCGGCGCGCTTCTTCATGCCGCCGGAGATGCTGGCTGGTAGCTGGTCGGCTGCGTGTTCGAGTTCGACAAGGTGAATGCGTTCCAGCACCCGCTCGCGGATCTCGCCCTCGGTCAGGTGGCCGTGCTCGCGCAACGGCAGAGCAACGTTCTCAAACACCGTCAACCAGCTGACCAACGCGCCGGACTGGAACAGGTAGCCCGTCTTACGACGTAGCGCCATCAGTTCCTGTTTGTCGAGGTTCGGCACGTGCTGCCCGTCGACCAGCACGCCGCCCCGGTCCGGCTTCAGGAGACCGATGATGTGCTTGAGCGTGACGCTCTTGCCGACGCCCGAACCACCCATGATCACGTAGGTCTGACCGGCTTCGACCTCGAAGCTCATGCCCTGCAGCACGTCGAGCTTGCCGAAGCTCTTCCACACATCCGTCAGCTTGATGACGATGCGCTTCTCCTCAGTTTGACCAATGCTGGTCGTCGGGTGTGGGAGGGTCACGAGATACTGAAGTAGTAGAAGAACCAGGTGATGGTGTAGCCGAACACGATGATCAAAAGCACCGAGTTGCGTACGGCGTTCAGGACTGCGCGACCGACGCCGAGCGCGCCGCCGTTTGCCCGCAGCCCGGCCGAGCAGCCAACGATGCCGATCGTCAAGCCGAACACCCAGCCCTTGAAGACGCCGACGTAAACGTCCTTGGGTAGGAACGTCGTGCTCTGGCTCAACGACTCCACAACGCTGTGGATATAAAAGGAAAAGCTGATGTCGAGGTGCTGTCGGGCAACGATGCTGCCGCCGAGGATGCCGACGATGCTGGCAAGAACGGTCAGCACCGGGCACATGAGCGACAGCGCGACGACGCGCGGCATGACCAGGTAGCGCACCGGGTCGATCGACATGACCTCGAGGGCTTCGATCTCTTCGGAGACCTTCATCGTACCGATCTCCGCCGC
>NYZE01000036.1 GCA_002685965.1 Planctomycetota bacterium
CATCAGCAGCCCACCGAGGATCCCGAGCAGCCAAGGCAGCGCAGAGCCGGCCTCCGAGAAGGAAACTCTTCTCGGGGTCTCACCGGTCCGGGCAACGGCGGTGGAAGGCGGCGCTAGGCTCCCGAGTCGGTCCGTGAGGGCCGCCAAGACCTCGGGCGCCAGACCGTCACCCTCGAGGATCTCGCCGCCGATGCGGGACACGAACGGCAGCTTGCGCTCCGCCTTGGCGGGCAGCAACCAGGACAGGAGCTGCCCGGCGAGCTTCGGGAACCAGGGTTTCCGGGCGACCGGCGCGACCCATTCTGACGATCCAGCGCTCCACACGGCCACTCGGCCGAGGCCATAGGGGGCCGTGGCAAGCCAGATGTGCCCGAGCGCACCGACGGCGACATGGACCCGCGCACGCGCACGGGCTTCAAAGGGCGCGTAGCCGGGCACGGCCGGCCAATCGGCCGTCGGGATTCCGGCCAAGACGGGCTCGATGTCGACGACCTGGAGCCGGTGCGCGGTCGGTTTGGCCAGCTCAGGCCTGGGTGCGGGGCGATCGGGTGGGTCAGGCTCGGTCCCGACCGCCGACTCGGCCTCGGTTGGTTTCGCGGGCGCGGGCTCATCGCGCGGCGGCCCGCCGCCCGCCTTCATGGGGCGCGCGCCGGCCAGCACCTCGCGCACTTCACCGAGCATGAGGGACGGGATCTCATCCGCTCGCTTCGTGGCCGCGAACTTGAAACCGACACTCTCGAGCTGCTTGCTCAGAAAAACGAACCTGCCCTTCTCCAGCCCACCGGCATCGGAGACACCCAGCCCCGTCAAGCCGATGCCCTGCTCCTTCATGGCGGACAGAGTCTCCTCATAGCCCGCCAACTTGTCGAAGAACTCGCCGTCGGTCAGCAGGACGATGTGCCGAACCGGAGCATCCGTCGTCTTCAAGATCTCCCAGGCCAGCACCAGGGCCGCGTGGCACCGCGTGGTCTGGCCAGTCGCGCGCAGACTGTCGAGGGCCTGCTCGAGCTTCTGCTGCCTCGTCGCGGACATGAGGGGCAGGACCACCTTCTCCGTCTCGCCAAAGGAAACGACAGCGATCTCGTCGCCCTCGCCGAGGGCCTTCCCTGTAGCGAGGGCACCTCTCTTGGCCATCTTCATCCGCGAGTAGTCCAGCATGCTCAAGGACCGGTCGACCACCAGCACGAGGGCCACGGCCTTGGTCTTGACTCGCTTCCTGCGCGCCTTTGCCAGCTCACGCTCCCGATCCGCCACATCACCGATGCGACGCAGCGGCCTTGGGTCTGGCGGCGTCTGCACTTTGGCAATCGGCTTGTCGCGGGCCTCGTCCCGAGGACGCTCGCTCGCTCTCCGCGCGCCCGAAGAGCTGGAAGAACCGGCCTGGGCATCGATCGGCTTCGCAACTGGCGCCGATCCACGGACGACCGGAGCGAGCATCGCCCAGCCCCGGTGCAAGCCGGGTTCGGAGGCGACGAGCAGGCAGCCGAGCCCAGCATCGATTTCCGCAACAACCCCGGGCGGTGGCGCATGCCTCATCGACATGACCGCGACGTCGCAGTCGGCGCGCCGGCTGCGTTGCTGAAATCCCTGCACGCGCAGAGCTTCTGCCAACGGCGCCGCGTCGACGCCCGGACCGAACCAGAAACCTGGCACCGGCCCCACCGCGACACGGAAACGCGCACGCACCCGCCCGCTGCGTCGATCTCGGACCCCTCTCCACTCCACGGAGAGCGGAACAGACTCGCCTTCGAGCCTCGGCAGCTCGAGTTCGCCGCGCAACTCGCCCGCAACGGCACGCATCAGGATGACATCGCCATCGTGAGTGACGGTGTCGGCTGCTCTGCCGCCGCGAATGCGCAGACTCAAGCGCAGCGGTCGCGACCGGCGCGGCGGCGCCTGTGCGACGACCTCGATCGCGTCCGGCGAGAGTACACGGAGGGGTTCGCCAGCGAGGACGCTGCTGCGCAAAGCAAGTGGATCCGGGGTGGCGGCCGCTGTGTCCGGGTTCGTCTCACGCCGAACGACAAAGACGGTGTCGTGCGGCTCGACGGGCGCTGCCTTCGTCGCGCCTGGCACGCCCTGTTCGAAGCGAGCAACCTCTTGTTCCCGCACCACCGGCGGAGGACCAAGCAGGGCAACCGCTCCCGCAGCGACAAGGCCGGCGCAGGTCAGGGGGACGGCGATCTGCAGCATCACGCCGGCCATGCGCGTCACTTCAAGAACACCGGCGCCAACCAGTTGCCACGATCGAGCATGTCGAACCACTCGCCGTAGCCGAGCTCGACCTGCAGCATCTGTCCCGGCTTGACGTTCACGGCCGGTAGCGGCATCGCTTCGCTGCCGCCCTTCACCTTTTTCTTGCTCGCGACGACCTTGCCGTCGAGGACTACCGCGAAGTCCATCGAACCAGCGCGACCCGTTTCGACAGCGGAGGCATCGGCACCGATCCAGGTCATGAACCGACGGGCGCCTTCCGGCACCGCAAAGCTCAGGCGCGACAGCGAGTGGCAGCCCAGCCCGACGGTCCACGAACGGTCGCGCACTCGCGGAAACTCGCCGAGGCAGCACTCATCGCGGCGGAACGGGAAGAAGGTCGGCTCCGGCAGGAAGCGCCGCTCAACGACCTTCGTCGGCTTGAGGCTCGACAACCAGACGCGATTGGCCGCCAGGACGTGGCCGGCGACGATCTGGTCGAGCAGCACGCCGACCTTGCCGAGCGAGCGAGGCTCGAGGCGGAGCCTGCCGTCGAGGATTCCGAGCGGACGACCACTGATGCGACAACCGCCGGCCGTCAGCACGACGAGCCCGGTCGACAGGGTCTTCTTGTCCGCCGGATCGACTGGCAGCCGGAGTCCGGCGATGCGATGCCACTCGAACAACTCGGCCTTGTTCTCCTTGCGCCACTCAAAGTGCACGCCCTGCTGCGAAATCCGATCGAGGATGCCAGTGATGACGTCGAGACCGATCGGCGTCCAGCGGTAGAGCGCTTCCCTGCCGGCTTCCCCGCTGGCCAGCGCGAAGCGCTCCGGGGCCTGGAAGCCGTCCTTCTGCTTGACGCGGACGAGGGCCACCGAGTCGAGCAACAACCGCAGATTGCCGACGGCCTTCGACGTGACCATCACCGCCTCGCCGTCCTCGTCGCCTCCCGCGACCGTGCCGGCGACGACATCCCCATCGACAAGATGCACGATCATCCCAGCCACTCGGTTCACTCGCGGCGCCGGGCCGTGGAAGAACAGCACCTTGTCCGCAGCAACGGTTGCACCGCCGATCTGGACTTCCCCGTCCTTCCAGGCACCGAGCTTGCCCTCGACCTTGACGCCGTCCGTCCCGATGAGGGTGAAGTCCTGCCCCGGCAGCAAGTGCACGAGCAGCAATGCGAGCAGGAGCGAGCGTCCGGCCATGTGTCTGTTCTAGCGCGGGAGTTCGTGGGTCAAAGCTCCAGGCAGCAAACGCCAAAGGAGGCGACGGGTTTGGCAGTCCCCAGTGTCAGGCTCCTGCCAGGTTGGCACCGACGCATGCCCACTCGAGAGACTCCGATCGCCGTATAGTGTTTATTGACAGCTGCTTACGCCTCTTCCGCTGGCAAGGCACACTCTTTGCGAACCCGCAATGCGAACACGTTCCATCTGAGACACCCCCAGCGGGAGGAAACCCGGCAATGGCCAAGCAGCTCACCTTCGACCTCGACGCCCGCGAGGCAATCCTTTCGGGCGTGACCAAACTAGCCCGCGCGGTCGTCTCGACCCTCGGACCGAAGGGACGCAACGCGGTCCTCGACCGCGGCTGGGGTGGCCCCAGCATCACCAAGGACGGTGTCTCGGTCGCTGAGGAGATCGAACTCGCCGACCCGAACGAGAACATGGGCGCCAAGCTCGTGCGCGAGGCGGCGAGCAAGACCTCCGACGTCGCCGGCGACGGCACGACCACCGCAACCCTGTTGGCCCACTCGCTCCTGAAGTCCGGGCACAAGTTCCTCGCCGCCGGCGTCAACCCGATCGACCTCAACCGCGGCATCAAGGCCGCGTCCGCGACGGTCGCCAAGTCGCTCAAGAAGCAGTCCAAGCCGGTGCCATTCAGCGACACCAAGGCCATCGCCCAGGTCGGAACGATCTCCGCCAACAACGACCCGTCGGTCGGCAAGCTGCTCGCAGACGCACTCAAGCGCGTCGGTGAGGACGGTGTCATCACGCTCGAAGAGGGCCGCGCCGCCGAGACCGAAGTCGACGTCGTCGAGGGCATGCAGTTCGACCGCGGCTACCTGTCGCCCCACTTCGTCACCGATCCCGACGCGATGGAGTGCGTGCTCGACGGCCCCTACGTGCTGATCCACGAGGAGAAGCTGTCGTCCGTCTCGAAGCTGCTGCCGCTGCTCGAGAAGGTGATGAAGAGCAAGAAGCCTCTGATCCTGATCGCCGAGGACATCGAGGGCGAAGCGCTCGCGACCCTGGTCGTCAACAAGCTGCGCGGCAACCTCAAGTGCGCCGCAATCAAAGCGCCCGGCTACGGCGATCGCCGCAAGGCCATGCTGCAGGATCTCGCGATCCTGACTGGCGGCCAGGCGATCTTCAAAGACCTCGGGCTCGACCTCGAGAAGATCGAGCTGAGCCAACTCGGTCGCGCCAAGAAGGTCATCGTCGACACCGACAACACGACGGTGTTCGGCGGCTTCGGTGATCCGGCTGACGTGTCCGGACGCGTCAAGCAGATCCGCCGCGAGTCGGATGCGACCACGAGCGACTACGACCGCGAGAAGCTGCAGGAGCGGCTCGCCAAACTGACCGGCGGCATCGCCGTCATTCGCGTTGGCGCCGCGACCGAGACCGAGATGAAGGAGCGCAAGGCCCTGCTCGACGACGCGCTGCACGCGACGCGCGCCGCGATCGAAGAAGGCGTACTGCCGGGTGGCGGCGTCGCACTTCTGCGCACGCTTCCAGCGCTCGATAAACTCCAAATGGAAGGTGACCAGCGGCTCGGCGTCGAGACAATGAAGCTCGCCGTCCAAGCGCCGCTGGGCACGATCGCCTCGAACGCCGGCAAGCCCGGCGCGGTCGTCGCCCGCACAGTGCTCAAGGAGAAGGGCGCCTGGGGCTACAACGCACTGACCGACGAATACGGCGACATGTTCGATTTTGGCATCGTCGACGCGACCAAGGTCACGCGTTCGGCCCTCGAGAACGCCGTGTCAGTCGCGACTCTGTTGCTGACCACGGACGCCATCGTCACGACCAAGCCCGAAGCAGACGAAGGCGACGATAACGACGACGACGACGACATGTAGCGGCGTCGGGCTCGCGCTCGGAACACACACACACACACACACACGGATACAAACCCACGGAGTTTTGACAGATGGCAATCCGCCCCCTCGACGATCGAGTCGTGATTCGAGTTCTGGAAGCGGAAGAGACGACGGCCGGTGGCATCGTTCTTCCCGACACCGCACAGGAAAAGCCGCAACGCGGCAAGGTCGTCGCGACCGGCAACGGCAAGCTCGCCGACGACGGCAAACGCATGCCCCTCGAGCTCTCGAAGGGTGATCTCGTGATCTTCGGTAAGTACTCCGGCGCCGACGTCAAGGTGGCGGACGACGAGTTCAAGATCATGCGCGAGAGCGAAGTGCTCGCGCGAGTCGAAGGCTGAGACGAGGGAGACACGACATGGCCAAGCAACTCATGTTCGACGAGGAAGCCCGCCGCAAGATCATGGCAGGCATCGAGAAGCTCGCGAAAACGGTCAAGGTCACGCTCGGCCCATCCGGCAAGAACGTGATCATGGAGAAGTCGTTCGGATCACCGCAGGTCACCAAGGACGGCGTCACCGTCGCCAAGGAGGTCGAGCTGGAGGATCCGTTCGAGAACATGGGAGCCAAGCTCGTGCGCGAGGTGGCTTCCAAGACCAACGACATCGCTGGTGATGGCACAACGACCGCAACGGTGCTCGCGGAAGCGATCTACCGCTCCGGCCAGAAGTTCCTCGTCGCGGGCGTCAATCCGGTCGAACTGCGCCGCGGCATCGAGAAGGCCGTCACGATCGCGGTCGAATCGATCCACGACCAGTCGAAGAAGATCCGCAACAAGGAGGAGGTCGCCCAGGTAGGCACGGTCTCCGCCAACAACGACGACGAGATCGGCGGCAAGCTCGCTGATGCCGTCGACCGCGTCGGCAAGGAAGGGGTCATCACGGTCGAAGAGGGTCGGACGCTCGACACCGTGCTCGAGCACGTGCAGGGCATGCAGTTCGACAAGGGCTACCTCTCGCCCTACTTCATCACCGACGTGACCTCGATGGAGTGCGTCCTCGAAGACGCCTACATCCTGATCAGCGAGAAGAAGATCAGCAACGTCCGCGACTTGCTGCCCATCCTCGAGGCCGTGAATGGCTCGGGCTACCCGCTCCTGATCGTCGCCGAGGACATCGAGTCCGAGGCCCTGGCGATGCTCGTCGTCAACCGCCTCAAGGGCGTCCTCAACGTCTGCGCCATCAAGGCGCCAGGCTTCGGCGATCGGCGCAAGGCGATGCTGCAAGACCTCGCGACCCTCACCGGCGGCACCGTGCACTCCGACGACCTGGGCAAGGGGATCGAAAGCCTGACGCTCGAGGATCTCGGCGAGGCCAAGAAGATCACCATCGGCAAGGACGACACGACGATCGTCGACGGCTCCGGCGAGAAGACGCAGATCGATTCGCGCGCCGACCAGATCCGCACGCAGATCGAGAAAACGACGAGCGACTATGACCGCGAGAAGCTGCAAGAGCGGCTGGCCAAGCTGACCGGCGGCGTCGCAGTCATTCGCGTCGGCGCGGCGACCGAAGCGGACATGAAGCAGAAGAAACAGCGGGTCGAGGACGCGCTGAACGCAACACAGGCCGCGGTCGCCGAGGGCGTCGTGCCCGGCGGTGGTGTGGCCCTGCTGCGGGCGTCAGTCGCCGTGCGCGAGGCGCGCGGCTTCCGCGGCGACGAGAAGCTCGGCGCCGACATCCTCGCCAGTGCACTCGAGACTCCGCTGCGCCAGATCGCCGAGAACGCAGGTCATGACGGCAGCGTCACCGCCGCCGAGGCGCTGGAGAAGAAAGCCACCTGGGGCTTCAACGTCATCCATGGCGAATGGGGCGACATGTTCAAGATGGGCATCCTCGATCCGACCAAGGTCGTGCGCACGGCATTGCAGAATGCCGGCAGCATTGCCGGATTGATGCTCACTACGGACAGCCTCGTGACGACCATTAAGGAGAAGAAGAAGGCCGTCGAAGGCGCTATTCACTAGCCCACAACAACATGAGGGAGCGCGACTACTACGAGGTGCTCGGTGTCGAAAACGGCGCCTCTGCCGACGATCTTAAGTCGGCCTACCGCAAGATCGCGCTCAAATACCATCCCGACCGCAACCAGGGCGACGCCGACGCTGAATCCAAGTTCAAGGAAGCAGCGGAGGCCTACGCCGTGCTCGGAGACGACGAGAAGCGGCAGCGCTACGACCAGTTCGGTCACGCCGGCGTAAACGGCCAGGCTGGCTTCGGTGGAGGCGGCGGCTTCAGCGTCGACGACATCTTCTCGGCGTTCGGTGACATCTTCGGTGGGCGCGGCGGCAGCACCACCAGCTTCGGTGGCTTCAGCTTCGACGAACTGTTCAGCGGACGTCGCGGTGGACGCCGTGGCGCATCCTTGCGCGTCGACCTGGCCGTGACCCTCGAAGAGGTGTCAAAAGGCGTCGAGAAAGAGATCGAAGTCACGCGCCTCGACACGTGTGACTCCTGCAACGGCTCGGGTGCCAAGGCTGGCACTCGCCCCGAGAGCTGCAGCATGTGCGGCGGCGGCGGCGAGGTGCAACAGTCGCAGGGCTTCTTCGCCATCCGCCGCACCTGCCCGACCTGTCAGGGTCGCGGCCAGGTCGTCAAGAGCCCGTGCCCGAGTTGTCGCGGCGCCGGTGCCACCCGCAAGCGCGAAGCCAAGAAGATCCGCATCCCGCCAGGAATCGAGGAAGGCCACGTCGAGCGCTTGCCCGGCCAGGGTGAGGCGGGCGAAGCCGGCGCCCCACCGGGCGACCTGGTACTGGTCATCCACGTCGAGGACCACAGTCTCTTCGAGCGACACGGACCCGACCTGTTGTGTGACGTCCCCATCCGCTACGGACAAGCGGCACTTGGTGCATCGATCCAGGTGCAGACCCTCACCGGCCAGGTCGAGATGAAGATCCCGAAGGGCACGCAACCCGGACAAATCCTACGCTTGCGGGGCCAGGGCCTGCCACGCGGCGATGGTCGCGGCAACGGCAGCCTGCTCGTGCGCGTCAGCGTCGATGTTCCGAAGAAGCTCACCGCACGCGAAGGCGAACTCATGACAGAGCTCGACGAGATCCAAGCGAAGAAGCGCCGCGCCAGCGGAACCACGCCGAGGGACGCCGACGACAAGGGGAAGGGCCTCTTCGAGAAGATCAAGGACATCTTCTGATGGGCAGAAGGAGCAAGAAGCGCGCGACCGGCAAGGAGTTCGACGACCTGCGTACCGAGCACGGCGCGCTCGAGGACAAGCACAAGCGCGCGCTCGCCGACATGGCCAACATGCGCCGCCGCCAGGCCGAAGAGCTCAAGCGCGCAACCGAGGGCGCGGTGGGTCGCGTCGCCCAGGAGATGCTGCCGATCATGGACAGCTTCGAGCTCGCGCTCGCCGCCAACAGCGAGCATGACGCGCTGCTGGAAGGCATGCGCATGGTGCACTCCATGCTCGAGGACCTGCTCGGCCGCCACGGCGTCGAGCCGATCCACGCCGAAGGTGTCGCCTTCGACCCCAACCACCACGAAGCGATCGGCGTCGAGCCGCGCGACGACGTGGCCCCGAACACGGTCGTTGCGATGCACCAGAAGGGCTTCAAGCTCGGCGACCGTATCCTGCGTCCGGCACGCGTCGTCGTAAGCCAGGGTCTCCCGGTAACGGAGCCCGACCCAGACCCGGAAGGGGAAGACAGTACACCGGCCACCGAGGACTCGACCGAGGACGCTCCGTCCGGGAACGAGTAGGGCGAGACAGCAAGCAATGCCGACCTACGACTACGTCTGCGACGCTTGCGAGCACGCCTTCGAGGAGTTCCAGTCGATCACCGCGGACCTCCTCGTCAAGTGCCCCGAGTGCGGCAAGCGCAAGCTCCGCCGCTTGTTCGGTAGTGGCGCCGCGATCCTCTTCAAGGGCTCCGGCTTCTACGAAACCGACTACCGCAGCAAGTCGTACGAGGAAGGCGCCAAGGCAGAGACGACGTCCGCCGAGAAGAAGACGGACAAGAAGAACGCGGGCGAGAAGAAGACGGACAAGAAGAACGCGACACCCGCAGAGAAACCGGACAAGAAGCCCAAGACCGACGCCGAGTAAGCAGGACCACCAAGCCCCCCCCTTCGCTTCCCTGACTCTGGAGGCTTCCACCACCAGCTCGTGAAATGTCGGCCATGCTCGGCTCTGCTAGACAGAGGCGAGCTGGTTCTCGCGCATGAGGCCGCCGGTCGCCTTCTTGATGATGCGAGGACAAGTTCTATGGTCCTGCTACGGTCAACTACTACGCGCAAGGCTGGTCGGTGATCGACTTGTTCACGCGCGGCAACAAGACACCCGGTTGGAACG
Organism: Planctomycetota bacterium; assembly: GCA_002685965.1. Lineage (GTDB taxonomy): Bacteria > Planctomycetota > UBA1135 > UBA1135. Next base: position 9,611 of record NYZE01000036.1, read on the forward strand.
CATCGTGGAGCAAGATCCTCGACAAGCACATCTCCGTCGCACTACAAACGAAGGACACCGAAAAGACCTTCGACGCGGCGTTCGCCGGCATCGACTGGAACCGACTCGAGAATGCGTGGAAGGACCACGTCAAACGCGCCGCATGAGGGCCGTCGCCGCCCTCGCACTGTGCGCAGCGCTCGGAGCATGTCGCAACACGAAGTTATATCCGGCCGACGTGCCGATCGTCGGCGTGACGACTACCGGCGGCAAGGAGCTCGGTGTCGCGACCGACCAGGGGGTGCTATTCCTCGGCCGCACTGCCGAGAAGGGACCAGCGAAGGTCCTCTACCACATCGACGCCGCGCCGGTCGTCGAGGCGGGCCGCGTTGTACCGGTCGGCGGCTCGATCTTCGAAGTCTTGCTCGACGTGCCGGTGGCGACGGTGCCCATCAGCTTCGAGCCCCTGCGGCCCTCGGAGTCGCTGATCATGATGTGGCTCGACGGCGACGAGGTCCGCACCCACCCGGTCGAAGTCAGCAGTGACCCCATCGTGTATGGCACGGCGGTGCGCCGTCCGGCCGGCCTCGTCCTCGCCGCCGAGCACGTGGGCGCCGGCGTGTTCCGCGACACCGACGCCGGCCTCGCTCTGGTCGGCCTCGTCAAGGCATCGGCGCGCGTCACGGGCGGCGAGGAGTACCTCCTACTGGCCGGCCTACCTGAGCTGCGCGCTGCCTTCCTGCGACCGCAGCCAGCCGTCCCCAAGCTCGAAGCGATCTACCGCGCCGACGGCACGCGGATCTTGCGCAAGGGCAGGCGCTAACGGGACATGCCCTCCCACTAGAAGTGCCGCTCAGTCCTTCCAGAACCCTGGGAAGACGATGATCAAGGCGGTGTAGATCTCGAGCCGCCCCAGGACCATCACAAAGGCCATGAACGCCTTCGTGCCGGCACCGAACTCGCCAAACGATCCATAGGACCCGATGTTGGGACCAAAGGGCTCGCCACCGACGACGGATGTAAAGGCCGGTCCCATGTTGCACAGGCAAGTCACCATCGACGAGAACGACCCGAGCAGATCGAGCTGCGGCTCCATGAGCTGAATCGCGAGACTGCCGACCGCAAGCGTCGCGATCCACAACGCAGCCAGAGCAACGACTCGGTCGGCGATCTCCTGGTCGAGTGGGTCCTGCCCGACGCGCAGCGGCTCGACCGCGCGCGGCCGCACGAAGCGTCGCAGGCTGCGCGCGATCAGCTTGAACAGGATCATGACGCGGGCCATCTTCAGGCCGCCGCCCGTCGAGCCGGAGCAGCCACCTGCGAGCATGAGGATCAGGATGATCGCTTGCGCGAGCAGCGGCCACGCGAGCGTGTTCGAGTTGGCGAACCCGGTCGACGAGATCATGCTCGACACTTGAAACGGCGCCGCGCGGGCACAGTCGACGAGACTGTCCTGATAGGCCTGCACGCGACCGGCGCCCGGGTCCTCGACGTTGGTGCCCGAGACCGCGAGCGTCACGATGATGGCCACGGTGGCCAGTGCGAACACCGCGGCGTAGAGCCGGAACTCGGGATCGCCGAAGAACACGCGCAGCACCGCCTTGGGAGTCGGCAGCTTCTTCAGCTTGGGCACGATGCCGTCGCGAAACACGGGCCGGAACAGCGACGTGAAACGGTGATAGAGGCCGAAGTTCGTCGCGGCCATGAGCATGCCGATGACCGCCACGATCTCGATCGCGACGTTGTGAAAGCCACCGATGCTCGCGTTCTTGGTCGAGAACCCCCCGGTCGCGATCGTTGAGAACGCGTGGTTAACGGCATCGAACACCCCCATGCCACAGACCAGGTAGGCGAGGAACAAACCGCTCGTGATGACCACGTAGATGCGAAACAGCATCAACGTCGAGTGGCGAATCCGCGGCCGTAGGCCCTCCTTGCTGACGCCAGCTACCTCGGCCTGAAAGAGCGTCTTTTCGGTGATCCCGAGCGCCGGCAGGAAGGCAAGGAACATGACGACGATGCCGAGGCCGCCGAGCCAGTGCAGCCACGAACGCCAGAACAAGAGCGACGGCGGCAGCTCTTCGACCTGGCTGTTGCCTCCCGCGCCGAGGACCGAAGAGCCGGTCGTCGTCAAGCCGCTGACGCTCTCGAAGAAAGCGTCCCAGAACCCCGAAAACCAACCCGAGATCCAGAACGGCAGCGCGCCGAGCGCGCCGACCAGGAGCCAAACGCAGGCGACCGTCAGGATGCCCTCGCGCCGAAAGAACTCTCCCTTCGACTTGCGACCGAGCAAGACGAGCACAAGCCCCAACGCGACGCCGATCGCCGCAGCGATCCCGAACCCTCGGACGGTGTTACCGGCTTTCTGCTCGAACGTCTCGCCGCTGACCGCCCCCACCGCCAACGGCAGCAGCATCGTCAACGAGAACAGCATGGCAAACGCGCCGAGCACCTTCGCCACGATCGCCAGGTCGATCGACGACCAGACGGTGCGCTGTGTCACCCGCGAGCCTCCACGAGATCGAACACGCGCTGCTCGACGGCCGAGAGCATGAAGAGGATCAGGTCATCGTCCTCGCGCAGTTCCTGGTCACCACGCGGGATCAGCACCTCGGCCGTGGCGTTCTCGCCGCGTTGCACGGCACCGACGACGCAGCCCTTGGGGAATCCGGCGTCGCAAAGCTGACGGCCGACGAGCGCGGCACCGGCAGCAAGCCGTACATGGCAGACCTTGGCCGCACCTTCGTCGAACATCGCGAGCATGCGCAGCTTGCCGGCCTGCACGCGCGCCATGATCGCATCCGAGCACAAGAGGCGCGGCGATACGGCACGGTCGATGCCGATCTCCTCGTAAATGTCGATGTAGGCGCTCGACGACACGAGCGCGATCGTGCGCGGGCAACCGAGCTTCCCGGCGATCTGACACGACAGGAGGTTGCGCTCGTCCACGTCGCTGGCACCGACAAAGACATCGGCCTTGCCGACGTGCTCTTCCTTGAACGCCTGCGTGTCGATGCCATCGACATCCAGCACCATCGTATTGGAGAGGCTGTCGGCCAGTCGCCTGCTCGCCTCCCTGTCGTCGGCGAGCAGCCGGATCTTGATGTTGTGCCGCTCGAGCGTGCGGGCGGTGTGGAAGGCGACGCGACTCGCGCCAAAGATCACGACGTTGCGCGGCCGACCACGATGCGTGCCCACCCACGCTTCGAACTCCTCGACCGTCGACGGCTTACCGAGGGCATAGACCTCGTCGTCTTCCTGGAACTCGTGCGCGCCGTCGGGAATGCTCGTCGTACCGTCGCGCCGCGTCGCGACGACGAGCACGTTGCCGGGCAGCTTGATGTCCTTGAGCGGCTGGCCGAGCATCGGCGACTTCTCTTTGAGGCGCAGCACCCGCAGGGTGACCTGGCCCTCGAGGAAGTTCTCGAGCGCGACGGCCTGGTTGCGCCGCACGATCTTGGCGATCTCCTCCGCGGCCAGGTCCTCGAGACTCAAGATCTCGTCGAACAGGATGTTCTTGCGCAGCAACGTCCGGTAGTTCCGATAGTCCTCAAGATCGCGCACGCGCACGATCGCCGACTCAGCCCCCATCCGCCGCGCCAACAAACAGGTGAGCATGTTGGAACGGTCGCTGTTGGTCACCGCGAGCACCAGATCCATCGACGAGGCATCCGCCTCGTCCAGGACGCGCGGCAGAGTGCCGTCGCCGACCAGGGTCTGCACGTCGAGTACCTCCCCGACGCGCTTGATCTTGGCGACGTCCGGATCGACGGCGGTCACGGAGTGCTTTGCCTCCGACAGAACCTTGGCGATGTGATAGCCCACTTCGCCCAAACCCACGATCAAGATGTTCATGCGGGGGAGAGAGCATAGGAGCGAGTGCCCCGAAGGAAGGAACCGTTTCCCAGGGGCGTCGCTTGTGAATACTAGCCTCCTTGACTCTCCTTCCCGTCCTGATACTCGATAGCCGCGACTCCTTCGTCTTCAACCTCGACCAGGCGTTCCGGTCGCTCGGGGCCAGCGATGTGCTCACGCGCGTCGTCCGCACCGACCGGACGACCGCCAGCGAGGTGCTCGATACCGGACCAGCGGCGCTCGTTCTGTCACCTGGGCCAGGCCGTCCCGAGGAGTCCGGCTGCCTGCTCGACGTCGTGCGCCACGCGCCGCCGCAGCTGCCGATCCTCGGCGTCTGCCTCGGGCACCACGCGCTGGCTGCCGCGGCCGGGGCCGAGATCCTGCGCGCCGACCAGGTCTTCCATGGCCGCTGTTCCTGGGTGCGTCACGACAACAGCGAGCTGTTCGACGGAATCGAGAACCCTTTCCTCGCCTGTCGTTACCACAGCCTCGTGATCGACGACCTCCCCCCAGACTACGAGGCGACGGCCTGGTCCGATGACGGGACGCTGATGGCCATGCGCCATCGTCACCTCCCTCGCTATGGCTTGCAGTTCCACCCGGAGTCGTTCCGTACTCCGGTCGGCGCCGACATCCTGTCCCGATTCCTGCAGATCATCACCCGGAGGTCGGCAGCGTGACGGACCATGCCCGCCAGGTGCTGCACGTCACAGGCCTGAGCAAGAGCTTCGGCACTTCGTGCGTGCTCGACGATGTCAGTCTCGAAGTGGACGCGGGCACGGTGCTCGGCCTCGTCGGTCCCAACGGCGCCGGCAAGACCACATGCCTGCGCTGCTTGCTCGGCTTGACCTTCGCCGACGCCGGCCGCGTCCAGATCGACGGCATCGATGCACTCGCGGACCCGGTTGCCAGCCGCCGTCGCACCGGCTACCTGCCCGGCGAGACGTCGCTCTACAAGCACATGCGCGGCCAGGAAGCGCTCGACTTCGGCGTGTCTTTCTATCCCGACCTCGATCGCGAAGTGCTGGACTTCTGTCTCGGGCACTTTTCGGTGCCACTCGACCGCAAGGTCGAAACCTACTCGGCCGGGCAGAAGCAGATGCTCGCGATCATGATCGCCGTGGCTCCCGACGTTCCGCTCCACGTCCTCGACGAACCGGACAAGGGGTTGGACGCATCGATGCGCCACGATCTTCGCCGCCTGATCGAGGCGCTGCGCCGCCGCGGCAAAGCCTTGCTCGTGTCCTCGCACCACATGGCCGAGCTCGACTCCTTGGCTGACGAAGTCGTCTTCCTGCTCGATGGCAAGACCGTGGACCCGGCCCGCGTACGCGGGCAGCGCGAGCTACTCGCGCGCGGCGTGCGCGTCGTGTTCCGCGACCGGCCGGCCGACCTCGACCTGCCGCCCGGCACGGTGTCCACAGAACGCGGCGACGTCTGCTTCCTCGAACCCGCCGCGGGCGTCACGGTCGACGCTGTGCGTGCGGCTGTCGAACGCTACCCGCACCGCCGCCTCAGCACCGGTCCAGCCAGCCTGCAGGAGGTCTACGAAGCGCTCTACCTCGGGGACCTCGCCCGATGATCGCGCGCAAGACCTGGCGCGAGACGCGTTGGATGATGGTCGCCTCTTTCCTGATCATGGAAGTGCTGCTCTTCGCCGCCGTCATGTTTTGGCCCAAGATCGCCGCCGACCTCGAGCAGCGCATTGCGTTCATGAAGCTGCTCGCGCCCGGCGAGTTCATCAAGCGGCTGCTCTCGACCTGGGGTGACCACGGCTTCGCGGCCTACATCGCAACGCAACAGTTCTTCAAGAGCGCGAACACCGTCGGCATCGCCACCGCGGTGTTGATCGGCACCGGCGCGATCGCCGGCGAACGCGAGAACAGCACCCTCGAGCTCTTGCTATCGCGTCCCGTGTCGCGATTGCGGATTCTGTGGTCGAAGACCTGGGTCCTGGCGTTGTGCACGGCCATCCCGATCTTCGCAAGCACGGCGACGATCCCGCTCCTGGAACACTGCATCGATGCGGAGTACATCAAGACCGGAACCAACTTCGGTTACTTGATGCACGCGGCTTGGCACTCGACCCTGTTCTCGGTAGCAGTTCTCGTCGCGACGCTGTGCCTGTCGTCGTTCATCAAGTCGCAAGTTCAGGTCGCCTTCGCGATCGGCGTCATCGTGATCATCCAGGTCGGGTTGTACTTCATCCAGGTGATCCGCAACGGCAGCGCGTTCATGTTGTCCGATCACGACGTCTATTGGCCGATCCTTGCCGGCAACGTCCACTTCTGGCGGTTCTTCTTCGGGCAGGAGATCTGGATCCTGGCGGCCTGCTGCCTGTTGTGGGCGGTAGCCTATCTACGCTTCCGCCGCATGGATCTGTGAGCGGCCGACGTTCCGACAAGCCGCCGCACCAGGGATCTTGGCAAGGTCGGACGCCAGGCCAGGAGTGAATGGACTGGCCGTCGCCGGGCGCTACCGCACCTTGTCCACGAACGCGTTGGTCAGGCGCAAGGCCGACTTTTGCAGGATCAGCCCCTGCCAGGCGAGCTCGAAGCCTCTGAAGTTGGAGTCGTTCGGGATCGGCAGAGACATCGTGAACTTGCCACCCGGCGACTTGATCACTCCGCTAGGCAGCAGGAACAGACCGACTGGATGCACGCCGAGGTAGCCGTAGGGCGAGACCAGAACCCGCGGCGTCAGGACGAGGCCGCCGAAGGCAACGACCGCCTGCGCCACGGTCGCGTAGCCCGGAAGCCCGTAGAAATCCAACGCGTAGTTCCGGCCGATGCGCGGCTGCGACTGAGCGTAGGTGTGCCGATGCAGGTTGATCCACAGGGTGTTCTGCGCTTCCCAGTTGCCGATGACGAAGTCGAGGTCGCCGTCCAGGTCCATGTCCGCGAGCACGCAGCAGACCGAGTTGTCGCTGACGCTCGGGACCCGCGTCTTGGTGTCGTCGCTGAACGTACCCTTGCCGTCGTTCAGGTAGATCTTGTTCTGGGTCGCCACGGCCCCGGTCGTGCCAGCGGTCATGGCGTCAAGGTCGCCGTCGTTGTCGACGTCACCCAGGACCGAGGCGTACTCCTGGGTCGAGACTTGGGGCAGCTGCGCGCTCGTAACATCCGTGAACTTGCCCTTGCCGTCGTTCAGGTAGAGCCGATTTTGCCCATTGATGTTCGGGAAGTAGATGTCGAGGTCCTTGTCACCATCGACGTCGCCCAAGCCGAAGTTACCGCGAACGTCCACGAACATGGGCGGCAACTGGGACGTGCCGTCGCTGAAGACGCCCTTGCCGTCGTTCAGGAACAGGTTGGGCTGAAGCCGGAACCCGCCGACGATGACGTCGAGGTCACCGTCACTGTCGACATCGCCAATCGCGCTGCCCCATGACCGCTTCTGGACGGGGAGCGACGTACCAAACTTGAACGTGGCCTTGCCGTCGTTCAAGAGGACGTAGAAACCCATGACCAGGTCGAGGTCCTTGTCGCCATCGACGTCGCCGGCCACGATCGCGTAGATCGTCGTCGGCACGTAGGGCAGCTTGGTACCGGCGTCCTTGAAGACACCCTTGCCGTCGTTCAGGTAGAGCTTGCTGTCGCCGCCGAGGTTGCCGAACACGATATCGAGGTCGGAGTCACCATCGAGGTCGGCGAGAACAACGGCTCCGCTCCAGTCGGTCTTGACTGGGAGGTTGGTCTTGGTGGCATCGACGTAGCCGCCCTTGCCGTCAGCGAGGTAGAGCTGGTTCTGCGTGCCCGGCACGGTGGTGCCCATGTTCGCGTAGACAATGTCGGGCATCCCATCGCCGTTGACATCGCCGACCGCGAGCTTGAACGTCGCCTGCTTGCCTGACGGCAGCCCTGGGCGGGTCATGGTCTTGAACTGCTGGCCAGCCAACCCGCCAATGCACGTAAGCAAAATGACGCCAGTGAAGACGCGGAGGTGATGGATCATGGCTGGGCTCGGTAAGAGGCTGTGAGAGACGACTACACCGCAAAAACCACGGTACAGCAAAGGGTGGCACAAGTGGGACCGCAACCGACACAAGCTGACCCCGTGCCCCATCAGCAACAAGATCTCCCGGTGCGACTGCGGTTGACGCTGCGACCTCAGCGCCGGATGAGCACGCTGACTCCAACCAGACAACCGACCCCCGCGATGACGGTCACGACGAACGCTGCCTCCAAGCTACTGGTGGCGACCACCAGGCCCCCGGCAACCGGCGGACCCAACATCGTTCCCAAGTTGAGCGTGCCCTCGTGAATCCCGCTGCGTCTTACCTTGTCGGCGCGCCCGGCCTGTGCGTGATAGAGGCTTTGCGCATACACGACGGCGAAGCCCGCCCCACCGGCGAACAACAGCAAAGCGACCACCACCGGCGAATGCGAAACGAGCGTGCCAACCTGGCTCGCCGCGATCAAAACTGCACCGACGACGACCATCCACGCACGCATGGGCCATCCACGCCACGCGCGTAACACGAAGAACATGACGGCTTGCCCGCCGTAGAGGGCGAACAACAACTGGTTGATCCAGAAGGCGTAACCCTCTTTGCCGAACACCTCGGCGAACCGCGCCTCACCTAGTCCCTTGGGGAACTGGTTCTCCCAGATCGCCCCGACAAACCAGGCGACAAACACGCCCACAAGCCCGGCCAGAAAGAGCCGCTGTGAACCACGAACGCCCATCGGTGCTGGCTCGACGTCTGCCGCGGCACACTGGGACGGCACCAGGAACACCGGTAGCGTTGCCACAACGCCACACACCACGAGGGCAACACGCGGATCGCCAAAGCGGTCCAGCAAGGCAGCACAGGCGAGGAACGCCAGCGCCTTGCCTGAAGACCACCAGCAGTTGAAGTCCGAGATGCGACGCTCGAGGTCGCCACGCGGAGCCTCACCGACGAGCGCCATCAGGTTGGGCCAGAACACGGACAGACAGAGCCGCCCGAAGCAGAGCCAGACGAAGAGTTGCCACCGCGCCGTCGCCATCGCCGCCAGAACGAAGCTCAGAGCAGTCCCCAGACACGCCAACCGCGCAAACACGATCTGGTTGCGGTTCGCCCACAAGGGTGCCAGCCAGAACGCGCCGCCTGCGTAGGCAAGCGCGCTGAGGGCCAGCAAGAGCCCCAGCGCGGCGTCATCCAGGTGCAGGGCGTCACCGCGCTTGACCAGAAACGGAACCGTCGCCCAACCGCAGAAAAACGCGGCATCCATGACGAGGGCGGTCCAGTAGAGGCGACGCATATGCCTGATGACTCCGAGAGTGGTGACTCGCGGGCAGTAGGTCTGCATACTCCGCGCGCGTGTCGTTGTCGAGCAAGCTCACGACCGCGAAGCGCTGCCTGACCGAGTTCGGCCGTGCGATCGGCGTTCCGGTGCGAATGCTGCTCTACCTGCCACGCCGCCGCAAGTGGCAGAGGCGCACTGCCGAGCTACTCGATGCGCCGTTGCGACCCGACGAGATCGGCGAGCTCAACGCCGCGGCGCGAGCTCGGTTCCGGCAGCACCTCGACGGCGTCGAGCTACGCCGCATCTTCATCTCGTGCGGCGAGACCTCGAGTGAAGGGCACGCGCGGGCCTTCGTGGCGGAACTGCGGCAGCACCTGCCCGACGTACAACTGGTCGGCTTCGGCGGGCGGGCACTCGAGGCAACAGGCGTGCGCCTGCTCGGCAACCTCGTCGATGTCGCGGTGATCGGCGCCTGGGAGGTCATCGTCAACCTCTTCTTCTTCGTCGGAGTGCTGTCGCGCTACGTCGAGTTCCTCGAGCGCGAACGCCCGGACGTCGTCGTGCTACTCGACAACCCGGGATTGCACATGCTGTTCGCCGAGGAAGCGAAGAAGCGCGGGATCCCGGTGCTCTATTACATCTGCCCGCAATACTGGGCGTGGGCGCCGTGGCGCATGCGGCGCTTTCGCCGCGCCGTGCACGGCGCCATCTCGATTCTTCCGTTCGAACGCCCGCTGTTCGAAGCGCAGGGCATACCAACGGCCTTCGCCGGCAGCCCACTCTTGCCCCGCGTGCCTGACCTCGCAGCCGAGCCGCGCGACCCCGTGCTGGCGATCCTTCCGGGCAGTCGACGCGCTGAGATCGAGCGACACCTGCCGGGGATGCTCGGGTTGTGGAAGAGCTTCAAGGCGCAGCACCCCGACGCGCGCGCCGTGATCCCACAACAGAACACGCGCCAACTCGAACTGGCGCGGCGCATCGCGAGCGAAACACGGGACCTCGCCAGCCTCGAGATCATCGAAAGTGGCGCCTTCGCGGTCTTGGCGGGCGCGCGCGCCGCAATCGTCAAGTCGGGGACGAGCACGCTACAAACGGCGCTGTGCCGCACGCCGCAGGTCATCGTCTACGCGATGCGCGGTCCGGTCGCTGCATGGCTGACCCGGCAGCTCCTGACCGCACCATGGTTCGGGGCGCCAAACCTCGTCCTTGGCCGGGCCGCCTTCCCCGAGTTCGCCTTCCACGGCGAAGGCCCGTGGTCGAGCATCCTCGACCAGCTACTCGAGGTCTGGGACGAAGGCGCGCCGCGGACAACCCAGCTTGCCGCGTGCGAGGAAATATGCAGCCGACTCGATGGCCCAGGGGCGACAACGGAGATGGTGCGCTGGTTGCTCAGCGCTTCCAGCCCGGCGGACGATAGCTCCGGGCCACGCGCAGCAGATCCATGATCGCCATCTGACAGGCGCGCTTGCCGCGACCACCGAGTTCGTCGGTGGCGGTGAGCTTGGCCAACCGCTCGACGTGGGCGCGCAAGGTCCCGGCACGGCGCTCACTGATGCGCAGCTCTTTCTGCCGCTCGAGCACACTCTCGATCATCCGCACCAGGTCACGCGCATCCTGTACCTCCCCGGCCGGCTTGGCGACGAAGTCGAGCGGCTTGGTCGAAGTCACGATGTCGGCGAGGATCGCGCGCGCGATCCCGAGCGTGCGCGAGGCCTTCTCGTAGTCGAGGCGCTCGGGACGATCGAAGGGCGTGTGGTAGTACCACGGCGTCGCCGCAGTCATGAACAAGTACGGCACGTGCTTGGCTCGGTATGCCGAGTAGTCACTGCGCGCGAACGCAGGCCCGACCGGCTCGATCAGATAGGTACCGAGCGGGATCGCCTCGAGCGCCTCTGCCTTGCGATGCTGCTCGAGCACGGCACGCACGGCCTTGCTGTGCTCGCTGCCGAGCGCGTAGACGCGTTGCTCCTGGCCGGGCAGGAAGACCCCGCCGATCAAGTCGAAGACCAGCATGAACACCGTCTTGTCGATCGCAATGACACCGTGCCCGACGAAGCGCTTGGAGCCGATCAGCCCCTTTTCCTCGGCGTCGTAGGAGACGAACACCATGTGCCGCTTCAGCCCCTTCTTCCGAGCGGCGAAGTGCTCCGCAAGCGCGAGAACGCCAGCAACCCCGGAAGCGTTGTCATCGACACCCGGATAGATCGTCTTGCCAATGCCGCCGAGGTGATCGTGATGCGCGCCAACGACCACGAACTCTCGGGCCGGTGGCGGTGCCCGCAGAATGCCCGCGACGTTGCGACACTCCTTGCCACCGAAGCGAAACTCATGGAAGAAGCTGCCGTTGTTCGCTGGCTCGAGCCCGATCTTCTCGAAGCGCTCAGCGATCCACTCCGCGGCCATCTTGCCCTCAGGCGACCCGGTGCCGCGCCCGCGCATCTCATCGGACGCGAGGAAGGAGACGGTCGCGCGCAGCCGAGCTGGTGCGAATGGGTCTGCGCGCCTGTTGCCTTGCGGCAGCAACAAGACGACCGCCAGGAGCGCTTGTCTCATCGCTGGCCCGCCAGCTCCGTGTAGCGCGCAGCGTTGCCCTCGAGCGCGCGGTAGCGGCCTGGGAACCCGTCGCCGAAGTCGTCGAGTCGCTGTGCGAACTCGTTGGTCTCGGGGTGCGGGCAGAGGCTGTCGAGATCCCATGTGAGGGCGGGAGAGGGGATCGTTGTCACGCGGTCAGCGTAGCCGCGCATAGACGAACTGGTCGAAGGTCTGCCCCTCTTTCGTGATCGCTAGTCTCAGCCGCGCCTCGAGTGGTAGCCGCTGTCGCAATGCCACGTCCCCAATACGCCTCACCAAACCAGAAGCCGATCTCGCCGGCCCGGCGCGCGGTGCCCTGCCCGAGTTCGACACCTTGCGGTTGTTGGCGTGCTGGACGAGTCCGGCCGCGTCGCTCTCCGGCTACCTGCGAATGCTGTAGTCACCGAAGAGGATGTTCATGTCGCGACCCAAGCGTCGCCGACCTGACCCGCGCGACCCTCTTCCTCGAGCTTGATGAGACCGGCGAGCAAGGAACGCTCGGCAAGACCGAAAACGGCCGGATCGACGTCGTCGTACACCGTGGCCACCAGTGCGGCGAGCGACGCCGGCTCGACCGCCAGCGCCGCGACGATCTTGTCCTCTCGATCTTTCCGGTGCGTGATGTAGTCGCGTAACAGGGCGTGTCCGTCGCGCGCGGCGGGACCGTGCGCTGGGTACAAGGTCTGGATGTCGACCTCGAGCATGCGATGCAAGCTACGCATGTATGTCGTCATGTGCCCCTCGGGCGGATCGATCACGATCGTCGACACGGTGGACACCAGGTCGCCGACGACCGCCGCCCGATACCGCGTCTCGACAAAGGCGAGGTGACCGCGATCGTGGCCCGGCGTGTGCAGGACCTCGAGGCGCCAGTCCTCGGCACCATCCGGCGCGCGACCGAGCTCGATCGTGTCGCCGTCGTTCAACTCCCGACCGGCCAAAAATCCCTGCGGCAGCCGCTCGAGCGTCAATCGATGCGCGTGCACGTCGAGTCCGTAGCGCTGACTGGTCGGCACGACTGCACCGACATGGTCCTCGTGGTGGTGCGTCACGAGGATGCCCTTGAGCTCACGTCCCTTGTCGACGTAGCGATCGAGCGCGTCGAACAACCGGGCTTGCTCGTCGGCGTCCGGCGTCGCCGGATCGACGATCCACAGCTCGCGATGCCCAACGAGATAGGTATTGGTCGTCGTCGCCGGCGGCACGGTCGGCGTGCGCAGCGCACACATGTGCACGCCCGGGGAGAAGAAGACCGGGTGCAACTCGCCTTCGTGGTAGCGCTTCGCTTCGACGGCGACTTGCTCGTAGAAACCGCCCGGGCCGGCCTCGTCGAGAATGCGTAGCAAGGTCAGCATCGGCGGCACGATCAGCAACTCGCCCTCGAGCCAGCGCCGCAACGCCTCACCCGGCTTGCAAAACGCTCCGTCGACGAGTTCGCCTTCGATGATGGTCGGCCACTCGTTGCGGGGCAACTCGGCGTGGAAGAAGTGCGCTTCATAACGCGTCTGCGCGAACTCCGGCGTCGTCAGCACGCAGAGCGGCTCGAGCCGATCGCCGATCCCCGCAGCGCTCGCGACCGCTGTTTCCCATCGCTCGTCGCCGCCATCGAGCAACGCCGCACGGATCGAGTCACGCTGGTCATCAGCGATGCGTTGCGCCACCGGTGACAGAAGCACACCGGTCTCTTCGAACAACTCGCGCAGCGCACACACCACCAGATCGCTACCGTCGCGGTCGTCCAGCACACCGCCCGGCGCGGCGAGATAGCCGCCGAAGAAGCGTAGCCGCTTGCTGCGCTCCACGAGGTAGACCTCGACATCGTCGCCGTCTCCGCGCGTCAGGATCACGCTCGCCGCGACGCGCTGCTCGGTCACGCCGGCCACAGCCATCGCTCGAGCACCGCGCAACTCTCGGCCAGTAGTGCGCGCGACGCGTACTCACCTACCTGGTGCGCCTGCGCCGTATGGCCCGGCCCGAAGTTGATCGCGTCAAGCCCCATGTTCGACAGACGGCCGACGTCGGTCCAAGCCTGCTTGGCCACGGTCTCGAGCGTGCCGTCTGCGGCCTGGCTGAGCCCTGCCACGAGCTCGTTGTCGACGCAGACCGAACCGGAGGGGCACAGGTCAACGACCTCGAAGTCGACGTCATCCCACGCCGCCTCGCCAACCGACTCGCGCACGAAGCTCTCAAGCCAGGCGACAGCATCTTCGTTGTCGCGGTCGGGAGCGAAACGGAAGTTGACGTTGACGGCACACTCGCCCGGCACGACGTTGCGCGCACCGGCGAAGTCGATCATCGTCGCGCTACACACCTCGCGGAAGAGCAGGCCCTGGAAGGTCACCTCGCGCGAGCCGAGCGCCGCGAGGCGCGCGAGCAACGGCGCCGCCATGTGGATCGCGTTTTTGCCGTGCCAGGGTCGCGCCGAGTGGGCGCGCTTGCCGCTGAACTTGACGCGCGCATGCATCGTACCGAGGCAACCGAGCTCGAGGCGGTTGTCGGTCGGCTCCATGGCGATCGCCAAATCCGCCTCGAAGCACCCAGGCGCCGCCGACAGGATCTCGGGCATGCCAGAGTCGACATAGGGGCCCTCTTCACGCGCATAGAGCACGCCCGCGAGATTCAACTGGGGCTCCTCGACGACTGCGCGCGCCATCAGGTGCAGGATCACTGCGTCGGCGCACTTCATGTCGGATGCACCGAGACCGTAGATGCGATCGCCCTCGATACGCGCCGGGTTGCCATCGGATACCGGCACCGTGTCGAGGTGGCCGAGCAACAATAGCGTCGGCACGCCTTCGCGGAACAGCCGCGGCTGGAAGGCTAGGTTGTCACCGGCGCGGGTGATCGCGTGCACGTTCTTGCGGCGCAGCCATTCGTCGCAGAAGTCGCAGACCACCACCTCGTCGCCGATCACCGACGGGATCGCGATCAACCCGAGCGCCAGTTGCTCGAGCGGCGTCGGCTCCGCTGCGCTCATCACGACAACGCGAACTCACGCAGCACGGAGTTGAGCGATGTCTTCTCGTCGGTGCTGGCGTTGCGCTCGCCGATGATCAGCGCGGCTGGCAACTCGAACTCGCCGGCGGAGAACTGCTTCTTGCGCGTTCCCGGAATCACGACCGCGCACGACGGCACCTTGCCCTTGACCGTGATTGGCTCGTCGCCTCGGACGTCGATGATCGGCGTCGACTTGGTCAGGACGACCCCGGCGCCGAGCACGGCGCCAGCCCCGATCTCCACGCCCTCGACGACGACGCAGCGCGAACCGATGAAGGCGTTGTCCTCGACGATGACCGGGCGTGCGCCGGGCGGCTCGAGCACGCCGCCGATGCCGACACCGCCAGAGAGGTGCACACCCCGCCCGATCTGCGCGCACGAGCCCACCGTCGCCCAAGTATCGACCATCGTGCCACCACCGACCCGAGCACCGACGTTGATGAAGCCGGGCATGACCACGCAACCGCGTTCGAGGAAGGAGCCGTAGCGGACGATCGCACCCGGGACCAGCCGGATGCCTGCCTCCTTCAGGTTGCCTTTCAGCGGCACCTTGTCGTGCCAGTGAACCGGGCCGGCTTCGTGTTCTTCCATCGGCGCGAGCGCGAAGTAGAGCACGACCGCCTGCTGCACCCATGAGTGCACGACCCACTCGCCGGCCTCTTTGGCGGCGACACGCAACGATCCCTTATCCAGGTCATCGAGAGTCGAGTAGACGGCGCGCTGATGCGCCTCGTCCTCGAGACGTGAACGGTCCTCGAACGCAGCCGTCACGAGTGCGGCACGGGGGTCGTGGCTCATGCGCCTAGGAAAGCGGTCGTAGCCCCCGCGGTCCAGCTATCCTCCGATGCTCGAGGAGCGCTCCTGCGGATTCACCTTCTTCCAGTCATCGTGCTCGCAGCGGTCACGCCTCAGACCCAGCGCTCGATCGCCTGCTTGCACCCGTCGACGCTCGGCACCAGCGCCAGCCGGAACCAACCCTCGTTGCCCGGACCGAAGAACGAACCGGGCGAAACCACGATCCCGACATCGAGCAGGCGCGCCGCGTAGCTCTCGTCGGTGTCACCCTCTGGCACCGCGGCCCAGACATAGAAGGTCGACGTCGCGGCCAGGACTTCGATGCCGCGCGCGCGCAGGCCCTCGCTGATCACGGCGCGCTTGTCGCCGAACACTCGACGCCGCTCTTCGGCGTGCACATCGTCCGACCAGGCCTCACGGCTCGCTTCCTGCGTGGGCACCGGCATCGCCTGGCCGAAGCCGGCGCGGCTCTCCTGGTAGAGCCCGATCAACTCGGCATCGCCCGCGACCATGCCCGACCGATAGCCGGTCATGCCCGAGCGCTTCGACAACGAGTGAAACACGAGACAGCCCTCGCGGTCGAACTCGAGCAAACTGCGCGGCTTGTCGCCAAACCAAAGGTCGACGTAACACTCGTCCGAGCAGAGTACGAAGCCGTGCTCGCGGCGCGCATCGCACCAGGCACGCCACAAGTGCTCCGGCAAGTCCTGACCGGTAGGGTTGTGCGGGTAGTTGAGCCACACGATCCGCGCGTCGCGCAGCACGTCAGTCGGCACCTGCGCCGGGTCCATGCAGTAGTCGTTCGACGCGTCCAGCTTGAACTCAAAGGTGTCGGCACCGGCATACAGACTGCCGATCTCCATCACGGGATAGCCCGGCACCGGATACACGACGCCGCGCTTCTGCTCGGACGGATCGACGAGGACGAGAGGCAAGTGGAACACTGCCTCCTTGCTGCCACGCGTCGGGATACACTCGCGCTCGGGGTCGATGTGGACGCCGAAGCGACGGTCGTACCAAGCAGCGAAGGCCGCACGCAGGGCACTCTGGCCTTGTATGGTCGGATACTGCGACACCTCGGGCAGGGCGCGGCGGAATGCTCCGCGGATGAACTCCGGGGTGGGCTCGACCGGGTCGCCGGTGCCGAAGTCGAGCACGTCGACGCCGCGTTCGAGCAGGTCGCGTTTGCGACGTGCCAGCTCCACCATCGGGTATGGCTTCAGGGCCCTGATGCGCTCGTTCATCGTGGTTGCTCGAGAAGGTCGAGGTCCGCCGGCACGTCAATGTCGTGCTCCGAGCGCAGCACGGCAGTCACGAGACCGGCACGGCGCGCAGCTCCGAGCGTGCGCTGAAAGACCTCGTGCGGCGAACCCTCGAGGGCCTCGATGAGTTGGCAAGGCAAGGCGCGTTTGGCCCCGATCAGGTAGTAGCCACCACCGTAGTCTGGCCCGAGCACGAGGTCGATCGCCGGGTCCATGAGGCGCTCGAACGCTGCGCACACCCGGGCTTCGGGAAGGCAGGGCGAGTCGGTGTTGCGAATCACGACCCGAGTGAAGCCCTCGGCGAAACAGCTCACGAACGCGTTCTCGAGCCGCTCGCCGAGCTTGGCGCCCTCTTGTGGCATCATGTCCACCGCAAGGTCCGGGTCCGGCAACTCGGCACGCCGCTCCCAGGGGTACACCGCAAGCCGTAGCGCGACGTCCGGGATCCGCTGGCTCGCCACCACCACCTCGCGCAGAAAGCCGGCATAGAGTCCCGCGGCCTCCTCGTGCGTTAACGGTGGGCACAGCCGGGTCTTACAACGACCCGGGATCGGCACCTTCCCGAACAACACAAGGCAGGAATCCATGAACAACTGAGCTCTTCCGCTCGTTCGACGGCTACCCCATTGTGGGCTACCCGGTTATGGGTCACCCAACTCTGGGCAACCTAGTTTTGCCCCGCGAGAGACTCCAGGCTAGGAGTAAGGCATGCACTTCTCCCGACAGGTCGCCCCCATCGTCGTCGCTGGCGCTGTGCTCGCAGCAGCGCTGAGTGCGCAAACACCGTTCAAGCGCGAGGTCGACGAACTCGTTCGCAAGATCTGCGGCACGCCGCCCGTGAGCGAGGGCATGACGCCGGAGAACGCCAAGGAAGCAGCGGTACTGCTACTGGCACTCAGGCACTGCCACCGCCACTACGATCGCGAGGACGGACGCTTGGTGCGCGAGCCGGTCAAGGTGATCTACGGCGCGCGCGGCAACAAGGGTGTCTTCGGCGACCTCGAAACCAGCTGCTGGGTCTACCAGGCGCTGCACGACCTCGACGCCAAGCACTACGGCGAGGATCTGGTCGCGTTGCGCGCCACGATCGCCAGAGGTCTCCGGCTCAAGGGACCACGTCTGGTGCAAGCGCTCAGACCCTACGACGCGGCGACGATTGGCAAGGCGCTTCCCGGTGCAGTCCAGGTTCGGGAT
This sequence comes from Planctomycetota bacterium, assembly GCA_002685965.1. GTDB lineage: Bacteria > Planctomycetota > UBA1135 > UBA1135. Next base: position 27,495 of record NYZE01000036.1, read on the forward strand.
GACTTCTCGAACCTGTTGCTGCTGGTCGCCAGCCAACAGCGCGCCGTTGCCAAGAAACAAAAGCCAAAGTCCAAGGTGCGTCCGTGGCACGCCGTGCAACACAAAGGGCTCGAGTACCTGCTGAGCAAACAACAAGGCGGCAAGTGGCTCGTGCCCGCCGGACCCAAGGGCGATCTTGTCCCCGACCCGGGCATCTCGGCGCTCTGTCTCGCCGCTCTGGCATCCAAGCCAAAGGACAAACGCACGAAGGATGAGAACGCAATCCTGAACAGCGGCGTCGACTTCCTGATCGCCTCGCAGAAGCGTTCCCAGCACGGGTCGTTCTCGTCCTACGTGCCCAACTACGTCACCTGCGCCGCGATCATGGCGCTGTCCCGCGCCGACACCGGTCGCGAGGACGTGCGCGTCGCGTTGCAGAAGGCGCAGAAGTACCTGCTGATCATCCAGAACATCGAGCACGCGCGCGTCCTGCGCAGCGACCGCGACTTCGGCTCGATCGGCTACGGCGGCGACCAGCGTGGCGACCTGTCGAACACGCAGATGGCGATCGATGGCCTGCGCGCAACCGGCCTCGACGTGCAGGACGAGGCCTTCGCCAAGGCACTGATCTACCTGCGCCGCGCGCAGAACCTACCAGGCAAGGAAGGCTACCGCGGCTCGACGACGCTCGAGGTCGAGGGTCAATCCAAGAAGGTGCGCCTCGAGCCCGGCAGCGACGGCGGCGCCGCCTATTACCCCGGCAACTCGCCGGCCGGCTACGACGAAACTGCGGGCGGGGCCTACGTGCCGCGTTCGTATGGATCGATGACCTACGCCTTGCTCAAGTGCTACATCCTGTGCGGCGTGCCGAAGCAGGACGCGCGCCTGGTAGCCGCGCTCAACTGGTGTTTGTCCCACTACACGCTCGACGAGAACCCCGGCACCAAGCCAAGCCTCGGCGACAAGGCGAAGCACCAGGGACTCTTCTACTACTACCTCACCCTGGCACGCGCACTCAACCTCGCCGAGGTCAACACCGTCAAGGGGCGTGACTGGCGCGCCGAGTTGCGCGCCAAGTTGTCGTCGCTCCAGAAAGCCGACGGGTCGTGGATCAACGACAAGAACGGTCGCTGGTGGGAGGACAACCCGCTCGTCTGTAGCGCCTACGCGCTGCTCGCGCTCAGCGAGTAGAACGCGTTGAGCAACGCAGCAGTTTCGCCCGCACGTGCGTGGTTCCGTGGCGCCGACGGTGCGCTCGGAATGCGCATCCACGACGCATGGCACTCGCTCGTGCCGATCCTCGGCGACACGGCCTACGACGAGACCGCTCGTTTGGCGGATCGCACGCTCACGGCAACCGGTCTCGAACGCCTCGCGCAGCAACTGTCCTCCGAGACCCTGTTGAGCGAAGCTCCCGAGCTTTCGGTTCCCGTGGCGCACCCAGGCAAGATCCTCTGCCTGGGCAAGAACTATCGCGCGCACGCCGAGGAGTTCGGCGCCGAACCACCGACCGAGCCGATGTTCTTCAACAAGCTGCCCGAGTGCTTGCTGGCGCCGGGCGGCACCATCGAGCTACCGCCCGGTGTCGGCCGCGTCGACCACGAGGGGGAGCTGTGTTTGGTCATCGGCGCGGTCGGCCGCGACGTCACGCAAAGCGAGGCAACACACCTCGTCGCGGGCCTGACCCTGATCAACGACGTCACTGCACGGAACCTGCAGAGCAAGGACCGCGAACGCCGCTTCCCGTGGCTGCGTTGCAAGAGCTTCGACACCTTCGGACCCTGCGGTCCCTGCGTGATCCCATTCGAAGATGCCTTCGACGACGTTCGTTCCGACGGGACCCCGGACCTGGCCATCGAAGTCCTGGTCAACGGCGAAGTCCGCCAGAGCTCGCGCACGAGCATGCTCGTGCACCGCATCGCCCCGACGCTCGCCTTCCTGTCACGCCACACCACCCTGCGCCCGGGCGACCTGATCGCCACCGGCACACCAGCCGGCGTATCCGCCCTATCCCCCGGCGACACCGTCGAGGTCCGCTGCGAACGCATCGGCAGCCTCGTCAATCAAGTCGCATCACGCGCGATCTAGAAGACCTGCGCGCGACCGAGCGGCCAGAAGCACGCTCGCACCTTGCCGCGGATCGCCGTGCGCGCGACACACCAGCCTTCGCGTGAGTCACTCGACACGGGCCGGTTGTCACCCAGCACGAAGAAGTGGCCCGCCGGAACGCGCCAAGTTCCATCGCCGGCGTAGTCGCACACCGGAACGAAGGGTTCGGTCAGGGTCTCGCCGTTGACGAACAACCTACCGTCCTTGAGCTCCACCTGGTCGTTCGGCAGCCCGATGATGCGTTTGACGTAGTCGACAGTCGGCTCCTTCGGGCAGGTCAGGATCACGACGTCGAAGCGCTTCACCTCGGCGAGCGAGTAGCTGATCTTGTCGACGAGCAGTCGATCGCCGTCGAAGATGCACGGCTGCATCGAGGACCCACGCACCAAGGAGAAGTTGAAGACGAAGGCGTGGAGGATGGCCAGCGCGATGGCGACGCGCAGCAGATCGACGAACAACGTCGACCAGAATCCGTTGCGCTTGCGCCTCTTCGGAACGCCTGCTGTCGGGCCACCCATGTGGCGGCTATCGACAAGCGGGCTACGCCGTCACAAGCGGCGCACCTCACGCCCGGTCGCACCGAGGACTCAGACCTTGGGCGTGCCTCCGAGGAACATGACGATACCGGTCACGACAGCCAGGGTCGCCGTGACAACAAAGAGCCAGGCCAAGCGCGCGTGCCGGCGCCGCGGCACGCGACCGAACAGGTGCAACACACCGCTCGCGGTCGCAACTAGCGCACCTACTGACGCGCCGTAGGCGAACACGAGGTGAATCGTCAGCGGAACGCGCGGCAGCGTCCAATACGTTCCGACCCGCTCCGCGAGCAGGACGGCCGTCGCGAGCGACGGTATCGTGATCCCAACCAACACGACATGAGCGCGCCTGCGTCCGGTCTTACCGGTCCAGATATCGAGCACGAGCAGCATGACCGTGACGACCAAGGCCGCGATGAACCAGGCATACGGTGGATGACCTTCCGGCCGCTGTCCGGCCATCGCCAACGGCGACAGGAGCGAGTTCACACCGTGTCGCCGCCGTCCAACCCGCGAAAGGCCAGCAACTCCGGATGTGGCAGCTCCGGCAGTCGCTCGACGCTGAGCAAGAAGCTGCGCCCCTCGAGCAGTTCGCCGAACACGCGATAGCTCATCGCCGTCTGATCCAGATACTCCACGCCCGAGCTTCCGCCAGTGCCGACGCGGAAACCGATCATGCGTTCGACCATGCGCGCGTGTCGGAATCGAAACAGGCGCCAGCGCTCCTCGAGCTCGATCACGGCCTCGAGCAGCGTGTAGGGCCAGCGCAGCAGCGGCTGTTCGCGGTAGGACGCGATGAACAAGAACGCCGCGTGTGGGAGCGCGTCATCACCGAACAGATACCGCTCCAGATCAGCGTGTTGCCCGCTGAGGCGTACTTCGACCTCCCGTCGCGCCCCGGCGCTGAGGTTGGGACTACCGCCATGTGACTGCGCCTGGTCGCGACCATACTGCCCGTGCGCATCCATGTAGGCCGCAGCGAAACCGGGGAACACGCCCTCGACCGGTGTCCTACTGAGCCAGTCGTTGACCGCTTCGCGAAACGACATCTCGGCGCGCCGCGCGTCCAGCCGGCGAAGATCGTCATCGGACAACATGGACCTGTAGGCCCCCCCGACACTCGCCAGGCGATCCTCCTCCTTGAGCCCTGCCAGAATCTCGAACTCGCGAAACTGCGTCGACTGAAACCCCGATGCCGGCAGCAGAAGATCGCGAAACGCGAGGAAGTGCACGCTCGGCATCGTCTCGATCACCGACATCTGCGAGTGCGCCAGTCGCAGGATCTCGTTGACGCGACCGAGCAACCCGGTGATCTGCGGGATCACGACTTCGGGCACACTCTCGCCGACCGGCGCGGACGGCTGCCCGAGCAGGTCGCGCGCCGCCGTCAGCTCGTGCAAGATCTGCTTGAACCACAGCTCGTAGACTTGGTGCACGACGATGAACAGCATCTCGTCATGGTGCGCCAGCGGACGTGGCACACCCCCGGCACCGAAGTCGGGTGGACTCTGACAGCCAAGCAGAGTGTCGAGCTGCAGATACGCCGCGTATGAGGGCGTCGAATCGTCGGTCGTCTCCGTCACGGCGCGAGAGCCTACGCTAAAACAGCGCAACCGCCTATGATCGGCGCCGGCTTGCGAGACGCGCCAGCGTCAGGCACCACTTCCATATCTCAACACGGACCAACTGCCATGCGCACCTTCGTCCTTGCCTGTCTGCTCGCCGCGGCCCCCAGCTTGGCTGGCCAGTGCGCGAGCGGGTCCGTTCTTCTCAAGAACGACATCCTCCCTGACAAGCTCGGCGGCAAGTACACCTTCGCCATCGTTCCAGGCCTCTGTGAAAAAGAGGCCGCGATGTCCGTGTTCCAGGTCGGCGGGCCGGTCAACGTCAACGAGGTCGGCATCCTGTTCGCGCACAAGTTCGCGACCAACGGGATCAAGATGATCGCCGACGTCGAGATCTACGACGGCGCGACCGTGAGTGCCGCGGGCAAATGGACGCTCGGCCCGCGAGTCTTCCGACTCAGCGACCACAGCACGACCGTCCAGTTGACGACCACGGCCTACAACACCCTCAAGCTGCCCAAGAAGGTGCTCGTCAAGTCGGGCACGGTCGTCGTCGGCTTTCGCGTGCTCCAGACCTTCGCGGGCGGTTCGTGCCAGTTCGGCTACGACGCCAACCTCGCGGTCGACTACGCCAACACCTGCAAGCCCGGCATCAACATCATCGACGCGATCGGTCACGGCCCGATCGATCCGATGACCTACCGCGGCTTTGGCCCGGTGCTGTGCCCGATCTACTTCCGTGGCAGCTGGGTCTTGCGCGCGTGCGTCGAACCGCTCGTGTCGGTGACGTGGTCCGGCAACGCGACGCCCGGCGGCTTTGTCAGTCTCAAGTACATCGCCCCTGGTCAGCAAGGCGACTGGTACTTCGGCATGATCTCGGGCAGCACCAAGGTCGGATTCCAGACGCCCTACGGCAAGATTCCGCTCGATCCGGACTTCCTGTTCAGTTGCTTCCTGACGGACTGCCGACCGATCTGGCTCGGCAGCATCGGCACGTTCAACGCGAACGGCGAGGCCTTCGGCACGCTCGCGATCCCGAACCTCGCCTGGCTACGCAACTCGAACCTGACCATGTACGTCGGCTTCTTCACCTTCGCGATACCGAACCTGACGCCGTTCAAGAGCATCTCGACACCGAGCCTGCCGATCATCATCAAGTAGCACGCTCAAGGAGCGTCGAGATCGAGCCCGTGCGCCCACCAGGCGCGTCGCTGGCAATCGCTGGCCTCAGGTTCGCCATCGCCACCGTCATGGCAGAAGCGAACGAAACCTAACCTTGAACTCCGTGCCCGCGCCCCTCACAAGAGCGGCATGGAAGCTCCCGCCGAGCCCGGAGAAGCGCGCGGCCTCGGCATCACCGCCGTGCTGCTGGCGCCAACGTTCCTGCTCGGAGCCACCTGGCTGGCATGGCAGTCAGACCCCGCGGCGCTAGGCAGCGCGCTGCGCCTCGTCGACGTAGTGACCGCGCGCCTGTGGACCGTGTTCCTGTTCGGCGTCCTACCGGGCATCGCCGCCCTGCTGCTGATCTACCCGCCGGCTTGGCCCACGATCCGCCTCTGGTGGAAGCGCGCCGGCCGTCGCCTCTCCTTCGACCGCAAGGAGGCGCGCGACCTGCACCAGCGCCTGGGTGAGTTCGAGAACGCTCGCGGCCTCGAGTCGCTGGGCGAGCTCTATCTCAACGGCGGGCAGGAGCAGTTCGCCGTCGGCCCCTTGATCAAGGCGGTCGAGCTCGATCCCGAATCGGCGCGGTCGCACTACCTGCTGTCGCGCGCGCTCGTCCGCTTCAGCAAGCTCGAGGACGCCTACGCCTCCGTCTACCGCGCGCTCAAGCTCGACCAGGACGTCGCCTTCGGCGAAGCATGGCTGCACGCCGGCGAGATCGCGCTCAAGCTCGGCTTCGACCAGGACGCAGCGAACGCGGCAACCCAGCACGAGAAGCGCTTCGGCACGACCATCCGCGGTCTCTACCTGCACGCGCGCGCCGCGCATGCCCTCGGCGACATGGACGAGCGCGGGCGGGCGCTGACCCGCTTGCTCGAGCTGCCGCCGGAACAGAGCAAGACGTTCACCCCCGAAGAAGCCTTGGCGCGCGCCCGCACCAAAATCGCACGCGCGACCGGAAGGCGGCCATGAACCGCCCCATCGCCACCTGGATCCTGCTCGCGGGCTACCTGCTCGTGTTCGTGCAGTTCCGGCTGCACGAAGCGGGCCACGACAATCTGATCCTGGCGGGCGCCGCGGCGCCCGTGCTCGTGGTCGAGGAACCCTGGCGCCTCCTCACGGCCGCGTTCGCGCACATCGGCATCCTGCACCTCCTGTTCAACAGCTACTTCCTCTACCACGTCGGGCCGGTGCTGGAACGCGAGCTAGGGATCCAACGCTTCGTGATCCTCTACGTCGTGACCGCGATCGGCGGCAACGTGGCAACGTGCATGCTCTACCTGCCCGAGCAACTTGGCGCCGGTGGCTCGACGGCTTTGTTCGGCATGCTCGGGGGTCTTCTCGCCATGACGCTGCGCCACCAGCGCAGCTATCGCGACTTCTTCGACAGTGCGGTCGGCCGCTCGGTGCTGACGATGATCGTCGCTAACCTGGTGATCGGCTGGGTCGTGCCGGTGATCAGCAACACGGCTCACATCGGCGGGCTCATCACCGGCTTCCTGCTGGTCTTCTACTGCTTCAGGCTGCCCACGGCGGGCGGGCGCCCGATGCGGCCAACTCTGCTGCCCGCAGTCGCCACGTGGTTGTTGCTCGCCTCGACGGCATGGTTCGCGACACAGCCATGCACGCGCCTTTGGTATCAGGTGCACGAGAACTGGACAGCCGAGCGAGAACGGGCCTTCGACGTGCGCCTAGCGGTCGAAGCGCGGGGCTTCTCGAAGGACGCGCTCGACTTCCTCGAGTCGTTGGGCCGCTTCCGCGACGGACTCGGCAATGCGGCGGACGAAGATCGCCTGCAAGAACTCACAACCGTAGAGACTCTGGTCGCACTCGAATCGGTGGGCATCGCTCGTCGGACGTTCCTCGAGTTCTTCACTCGCCTGCAAGCCGGCGACCGTGACGCCTACGAGTCAGTGCCCGAGGACCCGTGGAGCGACACCGCACGCCGCAGTTGGTAGCACCACGCCTGGCTTGCTCCCAACTCGCTTGCTCCCGAGAAGAAGGAGCGAGCCATCGCCGTGTGATGAGCGGTGCGCGGTCACAAGCCCCCTTTGCGGCCCTGCCCACGCCAGAGCCAGTGTCGAGAAACGACGCCGATGGCCATGCACTCCTGCCGTCCTTCGGTAGAATCCCACGCCCCGGACGGCGTCGTCCGCCTTGCCATGGCCTTGCGAGCACGGACATGGCGGGG
>NYZE01000037.1 GCA_002685965.1 Planctomycetota bacterium
CCCGCCAGTCCGCACCGGCTTGGGGAACTGCTCAGCCACCGGCTCAGTGGTCGGCTCCGCCGAGTCACCGCTCGGCCAGACGGCGAACGCAACGACCGCCGCAGCGGCGGCGGCAACGGCAACAGCAGCGGTCAGACGCCAGGAGCGGCCCGTCCGCCCATCGTCCGTCTCCCGTGAACCAACTCTCGGGCCGCCAGCACCACCGACGGCCGCTACCGGCTCAAGGAAGGACAGCAACTCACCGACGCGCGAGTCATCGATGCTCGTGTCGGTCTGCGCCGCGAGCATCGAATCGAGGCGACGGCTCACATCGACAGCGCGTGCACAGTGCTCGCACTCGACGAGGTGCTCGCCGAGCTCGGTTGCGTTCTCGTTCGGCTCGCCGTCGACGAAGGTCGCTACGATCAGGTCTTCGAGTTGACAGCTATCGAACTCGTGACTCACAGTACTTCCCCCATACGGTCACGCAGCTTGCGCCGCGCGTTCAGCACCGCCATGCGCGCCGCCCCGGTACTCGTGTGCAGCACGCCGGCGATCTCGCTGTAGTCCCAGCCTTCGACCGCGCGCAAGTGCAACGCCGTGCGTTGACGCACGGGCAACCGCTCCATCGCTTCCTCGACGCGGTGCAGCAGGTCTCTGGCCGACACATGCGCGAGCGGATCACAGTCGAGCCGGTCCGGCACGAGTCCGTCCTCGAGCGGCGTTTGGCCGGGCAGCGGCCGGGCCGGATCAAACCGCTCCGGCTCGGTCGCGAGTCGATAGAGAATGCCAACGACCCAGGCGCGAAAGCTGCAATCGCCGCGAAATCCGGCGAGCCCACGATGCGCCTTGATCAACCCAGCCTGCAGCAGCTCGTCGGCCGAGGGGCCATTGAGCCGCCGGCACAAGGCGAGCAAACCGCCCAGCAGCGGGCGCACGAGCCGGTCAAACGCGGCAGGATCGCCGGTCTGCGCCTCGGCCAACCAAGCCGGAGCCGCTTCCGTCACCCGCCGAACTCGCCTTCTCGAGACCATCGCCACAGTCTTGCAGACCCAGGAGCCAAATGGGCCGTCACTCCGATTCTGACGGATTCTGGACTCAGATGGGTCCAAATGGATGCGTAGCCTGGACCCGGTGGCAACCCTGCAGAACCTGCTCGATCGGCACGCGACGGTCGCCGCCTCCGAGCTCGTCCGAACAGAGGGCAAGAGGGTCGTGTGCTTGGCCTGCGGACACCGCTGCCAGCTCTCTGACGGCGCGCGCGGCATCTGCAAGGTCCGCTGGGCCGAGGCCGGACTGCTGCGCGTGCCGTCCGGCTACGTCGCCGGAATCGCGGTCGATCCGATCGAAAAGAAGCCCTTCTTCCACGTGGATCCGGGTAGCGACGCGCTGTCGTTCGGCACGCTCGGATGTGACCTGCACTGTGGTTACTGCCAGAACTGGGACACCTCACAGTCACTGCGCGACCGCGACGCGAGCGGTTTGCCCCACGCGATGACGGCCAGCGAGATCATCGAGGTGGCGACCGCGCGGGACTGCTCGACCGTCGTCAGCACCTACAACGAACCACTAATCACGGCCGAGTGGTCGCATGAGGTGTTCTCGCTCGCCAAGGAACGCGGCCTCAGGACCGGGTTCGTCAGCAACGGCAACGCAACGCCGGAGGTGTTGGACTGGCTGCGACCCGTGATGGATCTCTACAAGGTCGACCTGAAGAGCTTCCGCGACAAGAGCTATCGGTCGCTCGGTTGCCCGCTGCAGAATGTCCTCGACGGCATCACCATGGTGCATGAACGTGGTCTGTGGCTCGAGGTCGTGACCCTGATCGTACCCGACTTCAACGACTCCGACGCCGAGCTCGCCGACATCGCGCGCTTCCTCGTCGACCTGTCACCGGACATCCCGTGGCACGTGACTGCGTTTCATCCCGACTACAAGATGCGCGACCGTGGCTGGACGCAAGCCGAGACGCTCTGTCGGGCGCGCGAGATCGGCGTCGAGGCGGGGCTCAACCATGTCTACGCCGGCAACATTCCCGGGGCGGTGCCGGGTGCGGAGGACACGCACTGCGCAGGTTGCGGCGTGGTGTTGATCGCGCGCACCGGCTACGACGTGCGTATCGTCACCCTCGAAGGCAACGAATGCCGCGCGTGCGGGACCGTTCTGCCGGGCGTTTTCTGATCTCTCACCGGCGTCGTATGTCTACCATGCGCGCATGCGCGCCTCGCTTCCCCAGCAGTAATCGTCTCCATGGAATACCGCGTCAAGCTCCCCGAGTTCTCCGGGCCACTCGACCTGCTGCTGCACCTCGTCAAGAAGCAAGAAGTCGACATCCACGAGATCTCGATTGCGCGCATCCTGACGGACTTCCTCGCCTACCTGAGAGCCCTCGAGACGCTCGACCTGCACAACATCGGCGACTTCGTCGTCATGGCGACGACGCTGATGGAGATCAAGTCGAAGGAGCTGTTGCCGCGCGAGACCGTGGACCTGCGCGCAGAGCTGGACCCGCGCGACGAGTTGATTCGCCAACTGCTCGAGTACCGCCGTTATCGCGATCTCATGCGGCAACTCGAACGCCAGGGCAAGGACCGCGAGCAACTGATCGGGCGCGGCAGCTCCGGAGCTGACCCAGACAAGATCCGCGAACTCGTCAACGATAAGTTCGAGCAGGAGGTCGAAGCGTCGCTCGACCTCGAGGACCTGGATGCCTGGTTCCTGCTCAAGGCCTACGCAAAGCTCTTGGAGGAGACAGACTTCGGCAAGAGCGTTGCGATCGAAGGCGAGAAGAAGTCGATCGCGGTCTTCATCGAGGAACTGGTCGGCCGGCTCGAGGCCGCTGATGGCAAGGAGTTGCGCTTCGAACAGGCCTTCGACGCGCGCGAAGGCAAGTCCGGCCTTATCGGTATATTCACGGCGCTGCTCGAGCTGCTCAAACAGCAACGCATTACCGCACGGCAAGAGCGCCCGTTCGGGACGATTGCGCTCGCGCTTCTGGAGGCGCCGGCGGACGCACCGGCCGAGGACGCGCCCGCTGAAGACACCGTCAGCCCTTGACGCACACGACCTGCTTGAGCGTGTGCACGATCTCGACCAGGTCGTTCTGCGCCTCCATGACTCGGTCGATCGATTTGTAGGCGCCGGGTGTTTCGTCGAGCACGCCGGCATCCTTGCGGCACTCGACCCCAGAAGTTGCGAGTGCGTGATCCTCGACCGAAAAGCGCTTCTTGGCCTCGGTGCGCGACATGACGCGACCGGCGCCGTGTGAGCAACTCGAGAACGACTCGGGGTTGCCCTTGCCACGCACGATGAAGGACCGCTCGCCCATCGAACCAGGAATGATGCCGAGCTCGCCAACCCCGGCGCGCACGGCGCCCTTACGCGTGACGAAGACCTCGTCACCGTAGTGCACTTCGCGCGTCACGTAGTTGTGGTGGCAGTTGACGGCCAGCTTGTCGGCCCTGAACGGCGGCAGGTCCTTGCGCCGCACCAACCCATCGAGGATCTCCGCCATCATGATCTCGCGGTTGGCCTGCGCGTAGCGCTGCGCCCATTCCACGGCGAACACGTAGTGCTCGAAGTGCGCCGCGCCCTCCTCGAAGTAAGCGAGGTCCTTGTCGGGCAGGTTGTTCCAGTGCGCGCGCATGTCCTTCTTGGCAAGGTCTATGAAGTGCGTGCCGATTCGATTGCCGACACCGCGTGATCCCGAGTGCAGCATGACCCACACGGACTCGGCCTCGTCCAGGCACACTTCGATGAAGTGGTTGCCGCCGCCTAGCGTGCCGAGTTGCGTTACGTGCTTGCCACGGTCCAGCTTGCTGTAGGTGCCAATGATCTGCTCGTAGCCCCGGCGAAGCTCCTTCCACGTGTCCTCGGCACGGACAGGAACACGGTCGAACGAGCCGCGATCGCGCTTTCCGCCGTGGTCGGTCCTACCGTGCGGAACCGCCTTCTCGATCGTGGTGCGTACGCCGCGCAAGTCGTCAGGCAGGTCTGAGGCGGACAGCGTTGTCTGCACGGCCATCATGCCGCAGCCGATGTCGACACCGACGGCCGCCGGAATGATCGCGTTGCGCGTCGGGATCACACTGCCCACCGTCGCGCCGATCCCCCAGTGGACGTCGGGCATCGCCGCCACCCACTTGTGCACGATGGGCAGCAGCGCGACGTTCTCGAGTTGCTTGCGCGCCCCGTCCTCGATCGGTACACCACGCACCCAGGCCTTGATCGGAACACCGTCGGTCTCGAGTAGTTGGTAGTTCAGATCAGGATCCCGGACGCTTGCGAGCGACGTCGGCCGGTCCAGCCCGGATCGCGACACGCTTCCAGTCGCGGCAGATCGACATGCCGCTCATCCTAGCGTCAAAACGCGGCGCCTCTACGGCCAGCGGCCGTCGGTCAGCGATCTGCTGCGACGCTCCGGAGCGTCACGATCGGGATCTCGGCGCGCGCGCCGAAGCGAACCGGCAGGAGCGTCACGCCGACGCCACGACCGACGTAGAGCGTCGAGCGCTCAACGGTGAACATGCCGGCCAGGTAATCGAAGCGACTGTGGTTGAGCGGCGCCCAGCCCTTGAACGCAACTTGCCCGCCGTGCGTGTGGCCCGACAGCGTCAGGTCGACATCGACCGCGGCGGCTTCGAAGAAGAAGTCTGGATGGTGCGCCAGCAGCACAATGGGTTCGTTGGCTCCCACACCAAAGAGAGCAGTTGCAAGATCGGGCGTGCCTTCTGTCAGGTCGTCAACGCCCGCGATCCATAGCGTCGCACCGTCACGCTCGATGCGCACGCCACGGTTGTTGAGCACTTGAACGCCGTACTCGCTCAGGAACGCTTCCCACAGGCCGATGTCCCTACCCCAGAAGTAATCGTGGTTGCCCGGCACGGCAAACACGCCCAGCGGTGGGTCGATGCACTGCAGGGCACGCCGGTAGTACAAGATCTCGCACTCGCGGGTATTGATCAGGTCGCCACCGAGGCACACGAGGTCCGGGGCGTGCTCGTTGACGGACTCGAAGATCGCGCACAGTTCGTCTTCATTCATGAAGCTGCCCGCGTGCAGGTCGCTCAGGAAAGCGATGCGAAGTCCATCGAGCCCGCGGTCGCCGCGCGTGACCTCCACCGTTACTTCCGTGAAGTCGAGGTGGCGCACGTGCGCGTGCAACAACCGCCCCAGTGGCAGCCAGTCGAGCGCTCGGTTGATCGCGGCGGATGCGCGCGACATGAGACGACGTATCCCCGTGCGCTGACCGCTGACCAGGCCGTGTGGCCGCGTGGCGCGGCGACGATCCGCGGGCAACCGTTGCGCCAGCACCGCACGTTCTCTCTCCTGGACTCCAGTCTTGCTCATCGGGTGATCGGCCAGCGCCGCGGTTTGCTGTGTGGACGATCCTCGATCCCGACACTCAGGGACTTCATCCTGCTGGTTTCGACCTTGACCGGGCACAGCTTGAGCGGACAGTAGACACTTGGTAGCCGCATCGCCCCGACCCGCCCTCCGCCTGGCACCCGCATACATCGCGGTTTTCGCCGTCTTGGGTGTTTGGCTGCCCTACTGGCCGCTGTGGCTGGAAGCGCGCGGCGTCTCGGCCAAGCAGGTGTCGTGGATCCTGACGGCCGGAATCTGGCTGCGCGCGCTGGCCGGTCCATTCTGGGGCAACCTCGCCGACCGACGGGCGGCACATCGCCAACTCGTGTTCCTGCTCGCCCTGGGCAGCGCGGCATTGTGCGCACTGTTCACGCTCGATCTGGGGTTCGCTGGCATCCTGTTGGTGAGCATTCCGTTCACGATGCTGTACTTCCCGATGATCGCGCTCATCGATGGGCTCACGATCTCTTGGACGCGTCGGACGGCGAACGACGTCCGCGCGCTCGACTACGGACGCCTCCGGCTCTGGGGCTCGCTGTCGTTCTTGGTCGTCAGCATCGCGGCCGGCACGTTCCTCGAAGGCCGGTCCCTGGAGTGGGTGATCGCCCTTCTTCTCGCCGGGCTCGCCGCTTCAGCCGTTGCGGCAGCCGCCCTACCGGCACCAGAGAACCCCCAGCGTGCGACCCGGCTGCCACTAAGAGAACTGCTCGTGCGGCGCGACTTTCTGTTGCTGCTCGCCGCCGCCGGGCTCATCCAGGGCAGCCATGGTTGCTACTACGCGTACGGGTCCATCCACTGGAAGAACGCGGGGATCGAAGAGGGTTGGATCGGCTGGCTATGGGCCGAGGGTGTGATCGCCGAGGTCGTGCTCTTCATCGTTGCGCCGCGCTTGTTCCGCTGGCGACCGACGACGCTCTTGATGGTCGGCGCCACCAGTGCACTCGTGCGCTGGATCCTGCTCGCAGAGTTCACCGATCTCGGCGCGCTGGTCGCCGTGCAGTGGATGCACGGGCTCAGTTTCGGCATGACGCACCTGGCCGCGGTCAGCTGGATCACGAAGAACGTGAGCGAAGAGCAGACCGCGAGCGCACAAGCGCTGCTCGCCGCGATGACGGCTGGTGTCGTACTCGGGCTAGCGACTCTGCTCTGCGGCGAGCTGTTCGACAGCTACGGCGGAACCACGTTCTACGCCATGTCGGCCATGGCGTTGTTCGGCCTCGCCGCCGCGCGCGTGCTGCACTCCGCTACTTCAACGCGAACGTCTGCCCGCCTTTGACTAGCTCTGCGTGCTGCTCGACGAGCTTTAGCACTGCCTTGGCGCTCGGCGGCTTCGTGAACCCGTAGACGAACACCGCCGCACGGCCGGCGCGCGCATGCGCGGCGATCTGACTGGCGTAGTGCCGCGTGTGCGCCTTCTCGAACTGCTCGGCATCCTCCTCGGTGTCCCAGAGCGTGACCCAAACGACGCCGTGCGCTTCACCTTGCGCGAACAGGTAGGCGCGGTCGCCACCCCAGCCACGCGCCGCCTTGTTGGTCCAGTAGCTGGCGTTGTTCATGGCAGCCATGTTGAGCTTGCGCTCGCTCGACCTTGTCAGGAGCGCCATGTGGATCTCGCCATAGGTCTCACGCTCGAGCAACCTGCCCGCGACGACTTCGGCCAACTTGGCGACAAAGGCGTCGTCGTTGGCGATCCGTACGGGCAAGTCGAGCTTGTTTTCGTTCCAGTACTTGGCCGGGTGCAGGATCTGCTCCGACGACAGAGGGAGCTTGCCGAACGCCTTCTCGGCGTTCGCGTCGACACCATTCTCCAACCGCGCCAACGCTCCCGGTCCCTTGCCCTTGGTCAAGAAGTGTGAGCCTGCCATGTAGCGCGCGATCAGCGTGGCGAAGTAGGGGGGCGCAGCCAGGAGCACTTTGGCCTTCTCCGCCTCGGTCTTCATCGCCTGCCGCATCTGACTCATCATGTCGTATTTCTTCATGCCGAACTGTATCGCCCAACGCTGCATGAGCGCGGTCGCCGATCCCTCGATGACAGCGCCGACCGCGAAGCTCGCGTCGTGCTCGTCCTGACATGCCTTCATCATCGGATCGAGCTTGTAGTACTGATCGTCGAGCGCATGGGTCAGCTCGTGGGCGATCATCATCCGGTTCATGGCTTCCCCCATCTCGGCGGCGCGCGCCATCATGAAGAAGGCCTCACGCGACGGATCGTAGAAGCCGCCGATCTGGCTCAGCAGCACATCCATGATCGTCTTCTTGAGGTCCATGTCCTTCGGGATGAGGCCTAGCAACTGCAGCAACAACTGCTGGCGGCGCAGCTTCTCGGGGGGTAACTCCTCGTCGAACAGCTTCTTCTCGATGAACTCTCTGAGTTCGGCCGCGGTTTGCACGCCCTTCTTGACGTCCTTCTTGAACTTGCGGCCGCGTAGCTCTTCGACTTCTTTCATGACCTCGTTCGCGGCCTTGACCAGCTTGTCGACCTTGGCCTGGTCCGTGGCTTGGTCCTTGCCCTGCTCCTGAGCCGGCGCGCCTCCTGACAGTGCGAGGCCCGCAACAATGACAGCAACATCAAGTCTCATGCTTCACTCCTTGGGAGCAGAGTCATAGTCCTTGCGGGCCCCGAGGATCAAGGCCAACGCGACACAAATACCAGTGAGCCAGAGCAGGGATTCGAACGCCGCTGCCGCATCCCGCGCGGGGCCATCCTCACCCCCGGTTGCCCAATCGCGCATGGCGCGGCGGAACTGTCCGGCTTCTTCCACGCGGTGATAGAACATGGTTCGCACCGAGTCGATTACGGTCAACTGCCGCGCGCCCGCCTGGCCGGGCGTCGCGCCGATGAACTGCTCCCAACCGATCACGTAGATCGCACCAGCGATCATCGACCGCTTGAAGAACACGGCCAGGAGCGTGCCGACGGCGGCGTATGCCGGGGCGCCGCACACGATCGGCAGCCATGGCGCTTCCAGCGTCGATTGTGCGAGGCGGTAGTGTCCGTCGTCGCCGACGCGAGTCGCGAGAAACACGGCACCAGCGTAGCCAATCAGCAGGATCAGGATGGTGACGACCGAGGCGGCGAACATCTTGCCGAGCCAGATCGACGAGCGCGGGATCGGGCTGTCGAACAGGAACACGATGGTCCGGTCCGCGATCTCATCACGGATCGCCGAGATCGAGAAGAACATCGCCGTCAACGGCAGCATGCCCTGCCAGTAGATGCCTAACGTGAGGAAGGCGAACAGATCGTTGTTGTCTTCTTGATCGCCGACTTGGCTCAGCACGAGCGCGACCGCGGCCGCATAGATGCCACACCCGGCGAGGAACAACAGGGTCTTGCCCGAGAAGAACAGCTCCTTGGTGGTCTGTGTGAAGATCAGCCAGAGGCCTCGCAGGAACGCCACGGCTACTCCTTCACCAGATAGTCGAAGACTGCCTCGAGGCCGGCGTCGAGCGGCACGACGGCAGACACTCCGAAGTCGCTGCCAATGCTCGTGACCTCGTCGAAGAACGCATCGGTATCGCGCACGCGCGCGACCAACCGGCCGTCGACGACATCGAGCCCCTCGACTCCCTCACAACCGATGATGCGCGCCGCCAACCCGCGCAGGTCGCGCGCCCGAAGCTCGACGAGGTGGGCGCGTTCCTCGAGTTGCGTACGAATGTTCTCGATCGTGCCTTCGGCCAAGACCCGGCCCTGGTGAATCAGCAGCAGACTGCGCGTTATCTCCTCGACTTCTTGCAGCACGTGACTCGAGACCAGCACCGACTTGCCGGACTCCCCGAGCTCTTGGATGAGTTTGACCACATCGTGCCGACCCACCGGGTCGAGTCCGTTGAGCGGCTCGTCCAGGAGCAGGAGGTCAGCGTCACCGGCGATCGCACGAGCGAACTTGACGCGCTGGCGCATACCCTTCGAGTAGCCGCCAATCCGAGTGTCCATGCGGTCCTGCATGTCGAGTCGCTCGAGCGCCTCGGTGGCCCTCACCCGCGCGTTCGCGACGCCAGCGAGCCGCAACTGCCAAGTCACCCAGTCGCGGCCGGTCATGCGCTCGTAGAAGCGATCGACATCCGAGCATATACCGATGCGCGCACGAACCGCCAGCCGTTGCGGCGATCCACCGAACACGCGCACAGCACCGATGCTCGCGTCAAGCAGTCCCGCTGCGAGTTTGAGTAGAGTGGTCTTGCCCGCTCCGTTCTTGCCCAACAAGCCAACGACACCACTCTCGACACGGAAGCTTATGTCGCTGATGCCGAGCACTGGGCCGTACCACCGACTCACACGGTCAAACTCCAGCCCCGGGCTCATGCAACCACCTCGATCGGGCGAAGGTGGAGGCGTAGCCACAGCGCACTTGTGACCGTCAGCACAACCCACACCCACATGGCGGGCTCAAAATCAAAGTTGCTCGGATAGGGGGCGGCACCAGAGATCTCAGCAGCAATCCGCCGGACCACGCGAAACGGCGACACCGCCAGCCAGTTCGGCTGTTGGAACTGCCTCCAGAGAACACTGCTGACCGTCTGCAGCAGAAAGAGTCCACCGGTCCAACGCAGCAACGCGAACCGCGATGACTCGGTGCTCGCCGACAACGCAACGAGCCAGAAGGCAAGCGTGCCGCACATGAACATCTGCGCCAGAGCCACGTAGGGCATGAACTTGGACGTTCGCTCGACGAACCCGGACTCTTCCGATGCGACCGAGATGCCGAACAGCCACACAATGATGAACGGAAACAGTACCTGGCACAGCAGCAGGAACCACACGCCAAGCCACTTGCCGGCCACGTACTGCCACGGTCGGATGCCGCGCGTGAAGTAAAGCTCCAGCGCGCCGGCCTTGCGGTCACGCGACAGGATGCCCGCACCGACAACGGCGCTGAACAGGATGGTCAGCAGCGTGGTGGCGCCCTGTCCGAAGTCGAGGAAGCCCTCGACCGTGAACAACCGGTCGATCGCGTTCCCCGCGCTGCGCGGCAGCCTGATACCGGTCGTGTTGCCCTGCCCCTCGATGATGATGAACTTCAAGTACAGCATCGCGAGCGCGAACAAGGCCGGGGCGATGCTCACGAGATAGAAGAGCATGAACTTCCACGACCTGAACGTGCGGCTCACGTCCGACTTGGCAATCGCGGTGATCCGCGCCAGCGCCGACGTGCGAGCACCTTCGTAGCCCCGGAAGCCAACATCGTGGATGGCCATCAGCTGGCGCCAGCTTCCGGGTGGGCGACGGCATCGAGGAAAGCCTCGGACAATGTCCGTCGCTGTGGCTCGAGCAAGCGAACTTGCGAAGCACACTGCTGCACGAGATGGAACACGACATCTGGCTGTTGGTCGGCCGCGAGGTAAACCCGAAAGGTCCCCGCTTGCTCAGGGACTTCGCGCAGCAGACCAGCTGCATCGAGCGCAGCGTGACATGCCACTGTGTCACCTTGCACGCGCAGGGTGTAGTAGCGGCCAGCTTCCTTGGTGAGCTCGGCGAGCGGCCCCTGACCAATCACGCGACCCTCGTCGAGCAGCACGACGTGATCACAGATCTCTTCGACGTCGGGGAGGATGTGCGACGACAGGATCAGCGACTTGCCCTTCTTCTGCACGAGGTCGCCGAGCAGCTCGAGGATCTCCTGGCGCCCCTTCGGATCGAGGCCGTTGGTTGGTTCATCGAGGAACAAGAGCTCCGGATCGTGCACGAGCGCGGTCGCCAACTTGACCCTCTGCTTCATGCCGAGGGAGTAGCCCTCGACCTTGCGATAGCGCGACTCCTCGAGGCCGACCAACCACAGCACCTCATGCGCGCGCTGCTTGGCAACGGCCGCGGGTAGCCCGGACAGCCCCCCGGCCAGGATGACCATGTCGAGTCCCGATAACCCCGGCAGAGAGGTCTCTTTCTCCGGCATGTAGCCGATGCGGTCTCGGACTTCGGCCCCCTGGCTGCGCACTTCGAGTCCCAGGACGCTGCCCGTCCCGCCCGCTGGGCGGATCAAACCGAGCACGGCCTTGAGGATCGAGCTCTTGCCCGCGCCGTTCTTGCCGAGCAAGCCACAAGCCCCACGCGGCATCGAAAACGTGGCCGAATGGACCGCTACGTGGCTTCCGTAGCGGACCGTGTAGTCGGTCAGGGCGACCGCGGGCGAGGATTCGGCAGTGAAGCTCACGTGTTGGGACACGGCTGGTGCGTGAAGCGGGGCAGAATATGGGCAGACGGGATGAAACCAACAACCAAGCGCCTGACGGTCTCGCTGTTGTTCCTGCTCGGGCCGACTCTGCTCGTCGCCTGGCTCGGGCTGTCGCAAATTGGTGGGCTCGAAGGTGAGCTGAACGCCACCATGTCGCGCGGCACGAGCGGTTTGCTCCGCGGAGCCGAGCGCGAGTTCGGCGAGCAGCTCGAGCGAGAGGTGCGCGCGGTCGTCGCCGAGATGAACGACCAGAACCGTGTGCCAGCACAGGCCACGCTGGGACGGATCGCCGCACGATCCCGGACGAGCGGTTCTGCGGTGCTCACTGCAATTCTCGTTGCTGAAACAGGTCTGTCGTGGTGGCCACGCGTTGCCCGCAACACCGGACCGACCGTACACCTCGCGCCCAGCCCGCAGGGCGGCAACGCGGCCGTCACACGACTGCTGCGGTCCGTGCGCAACGCCGAGCAGTTCGCGGTGCTGGGGCTGTTCGATGAGGCGCTCGGCGAGCTGCAGGCGTTCGACGCCCCGCTGTCTGCCGATGGACAAGCCCGGCTCGGCTATGAGAAAGCCCGCCTGCTACGCAAACTCGGTCGTGTCCAGGAGGCGCTGACCAAACTGCGTGACGCGCGCACCACGCTCGAGGGCATGGGTCGAGCTCGGTTCCGCACCAACACACACGGCCTGTTGTTGATGATCATGCTCGCCCAAGCCGAGGCTCAACTCGGACTGGAACGCAACAAGCTGGCCGAAGATCAGGATGGTTCACTGCGCCGCCGGCTGTTCGAGCGGCTGCACAGGATCGCGCAAGGTATCGCCGACGGCAGGTTTGACGGTGTCGGCGAAACGAGCCTCGACTACCTGTTCGATCGAGCAACCGGGCTCGCGAGCGAGTTCGCAGAGAACGACCTGCGCGGTCAACTCGAGCTCGAAGAATGCCGTGAACGCAACCGCGATCGCATCACGCGGCGCATCCTCGCCGCGCAAGTGCGCGCACTCGGCCTTGATCTCAGCTCTGGCCCGGCCGCCACTGGACTCGTGGCACGCCCGTTCTACGGCCCGGCCGAGACCACTCTGGTCGCCTTCCACCCGGTCGACATCGTTATGCAGCCGCCTCGCAAGCTGTGGCTGGCGATTCAGTTCGACCCGGGGCGATTGTTCCCCCTCCAGACCGCGCAGTTAGAGGAACTTCTGTCGAAGACCGGGCAGCCGTTCCGCATCGAGTTGGTGGACGCCGACGGCAACAGCGTTGGCACCAACGACGACGCGCTCGTCGGCGGCGAGCGCGAGCAGGCACTGGCACTCGCGACGCGTTATGTATTGACGATGCCGCTACTCGGCTTCTCGCTGCTGGCCTTGCCGCGCGATGCCGCCGAGCTGACTCGCGCCACGCGCCGCAAGCTCGCGCTTCGCGCCGGCTTCCTGCTCGCACTCGCGGTGTTCGCCGGTGCCGGCGCTTTGGTGCTTGTACGTACGGTGCGACGCGAGGGTGAACTCGCCGACATGAAGACGCGCTTCGTCGGCCGCGTGTCGCATGAACTCAAAACTCCCCTGGCCCTGATCCGGATGTACGGCGAAACGCTCGCCATGGGCCGCGTTTCGGATCCCCAGAAGATCGCCCGGTTCTCGGCCGTGATCGCAAAGGAGTCCGATCGGCTACAAGGCATGATCGACAACGTCCTCGACTTCTCGCAGATCGAGGCCGGCACCAAGGTCTACCGGCCGGTACCGACGCGCCTGGACGTCCATCTGACCGGCTTGCTGGAGAGCTATCGACCACACCTACAGTCGCACGGCTGCGACCTGATGTGGCTGCCGTTGCCGCCAGTGACTGCTGCGGTCGACCCGGAGGGGCTCAGCCAGGCGGTGGTCAATCTGCTGTCGAACGCCCGCAAATACACGATCGAGGGCGGAGATCGGCGCATCGACGTCCGCCTCAAAGAAACCCCGCAGGTGGCGCGGATCGAGGTGCTCGACCGCGGCATGGGCGTCGAGGAGGCGGATCGAGAGCGGATCTTCAACACGTTTTACAGGGCTGAAACAGCCGAGGACCGCCGCGGCTCCGGACTGGGTCTAGCCTTGGTGCGGCATTTCGCCGAGGCTCACGGGGGTTCGGTCGTGCACGAGCCCCGGGTTGGGGGCGGGAGTGTGTTCCGTATCGAGCTGCCGCGGGCTGAAGAGGATGGCGAACATCGCCAGGCTGAATGACAGTGAAGACAACCGGAGAACGCGTGCTCGTGGTCGACGACGAGAAGGAACTCGTCGAGGGCCTCAAATACAACCTCGAAGTCGAAGGCTACGTGGTCGAGTGCGCCTATGACGGAGAGCAGGCGCTGGCCGCGGTGCGTCGCGATCCACCGTCTTTGTTGCTGCTCGACGTGATGATGCCCGGGATCAACGGACTCAAGGTGCTCGAGATTCTGCGCGAGGAGGGCGACCGCACTCCGATCATCCTGCTGACCGCAAAGAGCCAACCCGAGGACAAGGTGACCGGGCTCGAGATCGGCGCCGACGACTACGTCACCAAACCGTTCGGGCTACCCGAACTCATGGCGCGCATCCGCGCGGTCCTGCGCCGAGTGCATCCGGACGTCGAACCCGTCGCCGAGGTGTTCCGCTTCGAGGGGCTGACAGTCGACTTCCGCCGCTACGTGATCGAGCGAGAGGGCAAGGAGTGGCCGCTGTCGCGCTTCGAGTCCGACATCTTGCGCTACCTGATCGCGCATCGCGACGAAGTGGTCACCCGCCACGATCTACTGACGAAGGTCTGGGGCTACGTCAACTTGCCGACCACTCGCACGGTCGATAATCACATCGCACGGCTCCGCAAGAAGGTCGAGGATTCGCCGGATGAACCGGAGCACATCCTGACCGTGCACGGCATCGGCTACAGATTCGTAGCGGCGGTAGTCGCGTGAGACGAGCAGCGATCCTCCTGTGGCTGGCCTTGGCCGCATGCGTTGGTCCGCTCGCTGCACAGCAGGGCAAGACCGACGCACCTGCGGTGGATACGACTTTGGAGGAGATGTCCGGCCTGCGACTGTTCGCCGAAGCGTGGGCATGCGAGCACATCGACCTCGACTACGACGGCGCGGTGCGCGCCTACGAGTTTCTGGCACGGCGGGGCGGTGTCACCGTTCGCTTGCGCAACCGGGCACTGGTACGTCTGATCGACCTCTACCGAATCACGGGAAACGCGAAGGCTCTGGCGACGCTGTTCGAGCGGCTCGCTAAAGACACGTCGCTGCGGGGAAACTGGCGCAAGACGTTCGGCGAGTGGGCGGCCGCGCTGCGCCGCACCGGTCCGCAGATCCGTGCGATTTTCGCGCGGCAGCGGCAGCGACTCGAAGAAGGCGTGCGGAACACGGACCAGCCGGCCGACTCGGCCAAGCGAGCCGCCCTGCGCGAGCAGTACGGGCGCGACCTGCGCCAGGAACTGAGCCAGGTAGCGCAGCTCGCCAAGCGAGTGTTCGGCCTCAACAGCAGTGACTTCGGTCGGCTGCAGATTCCGGGGCTCGATTATCTGATAGCGGGCTCGGCAACGGCCAAGCTGCGGCGACGCGCGCGCGAGCTGGACAAGAAGTTCGCCGACCTCACCAGGCGCGTGCGGGAATCGCGGAGCCAAGGCATGGCTCCCGCGAAGTTGCGGCAGCTGCAGGCCGAGCGCCAACGTGTCGAACGAGAACTTCGGGACCTACACCGACAAGTCGAACGCACTGCCCCGTATCTCAAAAGAAGACAAAGAGCCGCTCGACTGCGGCAGAGTGTCGGACAGCTCGAACGTGACGGACAGCTCGAACGTGCTGATGGGATCCTCGACAAGATCGAATCACTCGAGCGCGGCACTCGGTATGCGCGGAAAAATCGCGGCAACCTCGGTGCGGCCCTGGTCGACGTCGTCGCCCGACGTCGTGCGGTGCGAAGAATCCTCGGGCGCCTACCTGCACACCGTCGCCTCTTGGCGAAAGCGGGACTGACGGACAACCTCGCGGTTCTGGCCAGCTGGCAAGAGCAGGTTGAGCCAATGGTGCAGGGCAAACGCTGGGGCGAAGCCGCCAGTTTGTCTCTGAAACTCCTCCAACAGCACAAGTGGTTGCGCCGCCTGTGGGGTGGACGCGTCCGGTAGGCGACTGTCCGGCATCACGGGACGCTGCTAGATTGGGCCTTCGCCCTGTCCCCACCAGCACTCCACTTACCACAAGGAGCCTCTGTGCGAGACCTTCCCCTCCTCGCCGCGTTATCGAGTGTGGTCATGGCTGTCAGCCTGTCCGCCCAGGTGCGCGAGTTCCCCTACCGTAGCGTTCCGACGATGATCGACTCGGGTCATGTCGCTAACCGCGACTTGACTGCGCACGCCGTTTTCACGCATGTCGTTCGTTCGAAGGGCGCCACATGGCTGCGCCTGCGCTTTGGCACGGCAACACAGCTCGATGGTAATAGCTTCGTCCGCATCAGCTCGTTGAAGGACGGCTACCTGCAGCTATTCGAGACCTGGAGCCTCCGTGACTACCGCAACGCGTCGTCGTACTTCAACGGTGATGCCGTACTGGTCGAACTCGTGGCGGGTGCCTTCACGAGCCGCA
>NYZE01000038.1 GCA_002685965.1 Planctomycetota bacterium
AAGCCGCCGCACCGCCGGCCACACCAGAAGAACACAGGCTACTTCTGCCAAGCCGGCGACGACGAAGGCCGCCGTGTAGCCGGTCTGTACGTTCGTCGCGTTGCCGACGGTTTGACTCACGGCGCCGCCGACCAGTGGGCCGACGATGAAGCCGAGTGACCCCGCGGCGTTGAAGCCACCGATGGCTGTCGATCGCATGTCCGGGGGCGCGAGATCGGTCACCATCAGGAGCGATGGCACGAACATGACCGCGGACAAAACGCCGAGCAGCACCATCAGGAGTGGCAGGAGTCCTTGCGACCACGCACCCAGTGTCGTGACTGCGACGCCGTAGGCGAGGCTTCCACCCATGACGATGCCGATGCGCGATCGTTTCTCGGAGAGCCGCGCGAATGGGTAGGACAGGAGTGCAAACGGCAGCAAGAACAAACCGAGCAGCACGCCGATGCGCGCCGCCGAAAGCTCGTAGACGTTCTTCATGTAGAGCGTGAAGGTCGTCGTGAAGAACCCGACCGTGAAGCGGTCGACGAAGGCGAACGCATACGGCACCAGCAGCGCGGTCTCCTGGCGCGCGAGCTCGAGAATCTGGCGCAGGCTGCGTCGGGACATCGGTCCGCCGCTTCGCACGGTGAGCGCCGCGATCGCCGCGCCGACTAGCAGGACTGCTCCGCCGACCCGCAACGGCAGCATCGGGTCTGTCCGGCCGAGCATGCCACCGAGCGGGGCGCCGAGGCCGACTCCGAGCATGATGCCAGCGCCGACGGCACCCATGACCGCTGCCCGGGCCGGACCGTTGGCGGCATGACCGGCGACCGAGAGCAGCAGCGACAGAGCCGTGATGTGCGCACAGCCCTCGACGAAGCGAATGCTCAGGAACAACCAGAACGGGAGCGGGGCAGTCAGCGCCACGAGGCACACAGCGTCCGTCACGAGGGCCGCGACGATCAGCGTCCTCTGGCGGCCGATGCGGTCGGCGATGGCGCCGGCGAGCGGCGCCGTGACCAGCGCGCCGATCATGTTGACCGACATGAACAGCGACGTCAGAAAGTCCGATACCAGGAAGCGATCCTGTACCAAGCCCCGCAGGATGGGCACGGGCATGGTCACCGGAGCGAGCATCAGCACGGCCAGGAGTCCCAGCGACAAGGTGGGGGGGATTCTCACGGTGTGCGCATCGTAGTGTGACGCCGTGGGTAAGACCCTCGACGACTACAATCAGAAACGGGACTTTGACAAGGCCTGCGTTGGCTTCCTGCAGAACCCTCGTGGCCAGACCATCGTGCCGCCCGATTGCGTGCGTCCGGTCCCCCGAGCCCAGGTGTCGGCGCCGCTCGACTGGGACGAGCTCGACCCGGGCATGATTCTGGCGCAGTTCACGATGCGAAGGATGCTGGCGCGCGTCTCGCGGATCGGTGACCTCTATCGGCGCACGCCGGTCAACCGCCAGGGGCTACTGTCGGCCATTGGCAAGCCGCAGGACCACGCGACTGGCGGGTAACCCGGCGGTCAGTCCTCCAAGCGCGCCCGCACTTCCTCGGCCCAGGCGCTGTCCGGGTCCAACACGAGATAGGCGTTCCAGTGCTTGCGCGCGTCGTTTGCGCGGTCGAGATCCTCGAATACCTCGGCCAGGTTGCAGTGGGTGTCGGCGTAGTCCGGTTCGATCAGCAGCGTCTGCTCGTAGGCATTCACCGCTTCGTCGAGACGGCCGAGTTCTGCCAACGAGTTACCTAGGTTGTTCCAAGCCTCGACGTAGTCCGGGTCGATCTCAATCGACTGCAGATAGCGTTGCATCGCTTCGCCGTAGCGGCCGAGGCCGTAGAGCGCGTTGCCGAGGTTGAAGCAAGTCTCGGCTTGCGGCCCGCCGGCGAGCAGCGAGTTCATGTAGAAGGCGACTGCGTCCTCGAGGGAGTCCTCTTCTTCCGCGGCGACTCCCTGTTGGAACCAATCCTCGGCCGTGGACGGATTCTTGGGGCGCGAAGTGGGGATGGTCATCGGCACGGCCGTGCGTTGCGCACGCGTGGCTTCGAAGTCGAGTCGCAGTTGTCCCGTCGGTTCGGCGATGCGTCCGTCGTCGAGACGCACGACGAGGCCATCCTCGAAGGCTTCAAGCTGGGTCAGCGGAATCTCGAAGCCGGGCAGACAGGTGCGCAGCTGTTCGAGGCTGCGGCGGATGCGGTCGGGCGTGGCGCCGGATTCCTGCAGACGTTCGAGCGCGCGCACGTTGGCCACTTGGCGGAAGTCGAACCAGCACAGCCGGCGCACTTCCTTGACGGGGTGGATCAAGTTGCTGCGCAGCCAAGCGCGGATGCGTGCGATCGGGATGTCGAGGATGTGTGCGAGCTGGCCGATCGTGTAGACGCGGCGTGTGCCGACCTGCAGATCCTCGAGACCAAGCGTAGACAGGAACTCTTCTTCGGTGGCGATCGTGATGCCAAGACCCTGGGCCTGCATTGCGTGCGCGTGCTCAAGGCTCTTGGTGAGCCGGCCATCGCTCGACAGCGGCCAACCCTCGAGTCCGACGACGAGGAGGTCGGTGGTGTCGTGCGGGGTGTCAACGTAGCGACCGCCGCACTCTCGAATGCGGTCCTTGGCTTCATCCCGACTCATCGATGCGAAGCGGCCCGTCAGGGAAACCTCGCGACCACAGAGTAGGCTGCCCCCTCTCTTGACGCCGTCCACGACTTGCTAATTCTCCGGCGTCGGAACCGAGAATCAACTCGGTTCCGCTGCTCTTGGATCAGCTCGACGAAGACCCGGGCACGCAGGCGGTCCTCGCGCGTGCGTTCCAGCTAACCGACCGTGCAGCAGGGTGTTGAATTCGGCGCGGCGGTGGTTACCGAGCTCGCTGCCCACTTTGCTGACGAAAGTCAGGCCAACGGGATCGTTGGCGGCGACGGTCGGACTCCTGATGTCGTTCTCGACAGCCGGCGGTCAGACCCTGATGCGGTTCGACAAGCAGGTTGCGAGCGGATGGCCGGCAGCCTCGCGATGAGACGCACGGCAGAAGTGGGATCCCCAGGCCTAGCCGGGCGCCCACGGCGTCCGTGTATAGGCGCTCTCGCCTTGCCTGACTCAATCGCCTACTGTTGCCCTTGTTCGTTCGGGGCGCGTGGCGCTCGCCATTTACGGCACGTCAGCGCTTAGACGCACCGTTGGACCTGATTCCGTTCGCACCAGCGTAGGGGAGTGACCCTCCTGAAGCCGGGCGAGCCTCTCTGACATGGCAAGGACGCATCGCCCAGATGTTGCGAGGAATGCAATCGAGGACATTTGCCAACCGCCCCGACGTGGGTGGTCCCTTCGCCTTCAGCTCGCCAGACACGCCCGGTATGCCGCCGCCGTCGGACAAGACGGCGCACGACTTCAACCCGGCAGCGCGCGACGCGTCGCGGGCCGTGACGCAGCTTGAGCGGGCTCGGCTCGGCGAAGTCACGACTGAAATGCGCCGCGTCGCCGAACGCGAAGAGCACCTGACTGCCGAGCAGGTGCGCGACGAGGTCAGTGCCGGGCGGATGGTTATTCCGGCCAACCGCGTACATCTCGACCAGCGGCTTGACCCGATGTGCATCGGCCGTGCCAGTCTGACCAAGGTCAACGCCAACCTCGGCGCCTCGCCCGTCAGCTCGGGCACCGCGGAAGAAGTCGAGAAGCTTCGGTGGTCGGTGCGGTGGGGTGCTGACACGGTCATGGATCTGTCGACTGGCGGTGACCTCAACGCGTGTCGCGAGGCGATCCTGCGCGAGAGCACGGTGCCGATCGGCACCGTGCCGATCTATGCGATGATCCTCGGCAAGCGCCTCGAGGACCTCGACGCCAAGACGATCCTCACCGAGATCGAGCACCAGGCCAAGCAGGGCGTCGACTACATGACGATCCATGCTGGCGTGCGCCGCGCCCACCTCGAGTTGGTGCGAGATCGGCTCATCGGCATCGTGTCGCGCGGTGGTTCACTGCTCGCCAAGTGGATGATTGACCATGGCGAAGAGAACCCGATGTACACCCTGTGGGACGACATCTGCGACATCCTGCGGGAGTACGACGTGACGTTCTCGATCGGCGACGGCCTGCGGCCCGGCGGACTCGCGGACGCGACCGACGACGCGCAGTTAGCCGAGCTCGAGACGCTTGGCGAGCTCACTGAACGTGCCTGGGCCAAGGGCGTGCAGGTCATGGTCGAAGGGCCCGGCCACGTGCCGTTCGATCAGGTTGAGTACAACATGAAGCTCGAGCGGCAGCTCTGTCACGGGGCGCCGTTCTACGTGCTCGGTCCGCTCATCACCGATGTCTTCCCGGGCTACGACCACATCGGCAGCGCGATCGGTGCGACTGCTGCGGCGTATCACGGCGCCTCGATGCTCTGCTACGTCACGCCGAAGGAGCACCTCGGCCTGCCCAAGAAGGACGACGTCAAGCAGGGCTGCATTGCCTACAAGATCGCCGCACACTCAGCCGACGTGGCGCTGGGCATTCCGGGCGCGCGTGACTGGGACGACGAGCTGACGAAAGCACGCGCCGCGCTCAACTGGGAGCAGCACTTCGAGCTCGCCTTCGACACGGACACGGCGCGCGCCTTCCATGACGAGGACCTCGATGTCGACACCGACTTCTGTGCGATGTGCGGTCACGATTGGTGTTCCGTGCGAATCTCCAAGGAGATCCAGGAGTTCGCTTCTGGCAAGGACCCCGAGTTCACGCGCGACCGCGCCATGATCACGGCAGCGCTGACACCCGAGCAGCAGGAGATCCTCGAGAAGCGGGGTGTGCTTTCGCCGGGTGAGATTCACCGGCTCGCCGGCAAGACCAAGAGTTCCGTCGCCGTCGATGGCGACAAGGCAACTTGCCACAGCGACTACGTCGACGCTGACGAAGCCCGTCGGGTTCAGGAAAACTCGCTCGGAGTCTGAAGTAAGCGAGTCACCCGCGCTGGGGCAACCCAACCTGGGTTACCCGCCTACTCGAGCCAGGCCTTGGCGGCGGTGCGTCGCTCGTTTGGTGTGGCGTCGGGGTTGTAGCCGCGGCGCTCGTTGTACCTTGCCTCGAGCGCCTCGATGGCCGCGTGGCGCGCGCCACCGTCGTTGGACAGGAGGAGGTTGACGAGGTCGCGCTTGGCTCGGGAGTCGCCGAGCATGAGCCGCGTGCGCGCGACGCGCGCGTGGAGCTGATCGCGCGTTCCTGCTGCGGGCGGCAGCAGACCGTTGGCGGCGAGCGTCAGCAGTCGCTTCTGGAAGCGACGCAGCGAGGGCAGGATCTCTGGATCACCGCAAGTTTCGAGCGCGGCTGCTGCCCATGCCGCGACGGCGATGACCGGGTCGCGCAAAGCCGCAGCCAGGTACGGTGCCGCGTGCTTGTTGCCGATTCGCCCGAGCGCGGCGCAGATGCGCGAGCGCTTGTCCGCGAAGCCGGGCGGATACTTGAGGCCGAGCACGAGGGCAGTGACCGCGTCTTCTCCCGTATCGACGAGTTCGTCGAAGACCAGCCGGTCGTCCTGCCCGAGTTTCTGCACCAGATTCCACGAGATGTGATGCAAGCGATCACCGGGGTAGATCTGGGTTTCGGCCAGGGCGCTCGGCCCGCCGATCTTGGCCCATTGTCCCTGCAGCCTGGAAATCGCCATGAGCCGATCCGGTCGCGGCGCCAGCGGATCGAAGGCAGCATGCATGCCTGTCGCCGCGTGCAGCCGCTCGAAGAAGCTCTCGCGGATCAACTCGTCGGGGTGGTCGAGGCCGTGCAAGAGTGTCGGGATCCCGTCCGCGGAGCCGAGCCGCGCCAGCGCGAACGCGAGGTCGCGGCGGGTCTCGGCATAGAAGGCTCGGCGCATCGCCGCGGCCACCACGGCTGCCGACTGCTTGTCTTCGAGCTTGGCCAAGCTCAGGGCCGCGGCGCGCACGGCATCGGGCGCCTTGTCCTGTAGCAGCGCGCGCAGCGACCCGATCCCGTTCTTGCACCCGAGTGAGCCGATCGCTTCCGCGGCGCTGATGCGATCCACGGGGTGCGGCCGAGCCAGGTCTCTGATCAGGCGCCGCTCGGTAGCGCTGTTAGTCTTGGCCCATCCCATCTCGGCGATGATCTTGCGCGCGTGCAAGCGGACGTAGAGCTGATCGGATGAGAGCGCATCGAGCAGTGCCGGTGCCGCCTCGTCGAGCTGGCGCAGCACTTTCATGGACTGCTTGAAGGTCTTGTTGTCCCACGAGCCGAGCGCTTCGATCAGTGCCGGGATGGCTGGCTTGCCGATCTCGACGAGGCGTACCTGGGCGAGCCGGTTGGCCTCGGGTACCGGGAACTGGAAGAAGTCGATGAGCTGCTTGATGTCCGCGGCAGTCGTTCCCTCGGGCATCTCGATCTTGACGGTGCCGATTTTCGGTCGGACGTAGTCGACGAGGTTTGGCGCGCTTGCGATCTCTGGCGGGATGTTCTCGGGGGTCTTGACCCTGACGACGGGAGCCGACTCGATCTTCTTGTTCGATGGCGTGACGCCGTCGAACACGAGTCGACGTTGCTCGAGCATGCGGCTCAAGTCGGGATGGTGGTCCTCGATCGGGTAGTAGAGCTTGAAGTGCAACTCACACTCGACGCTGCCGGCCGCGACCTTGATCGGCACGCGGTGTTCACGGGTCTGTCCGGCCGGGATCTGCGTGTTGATCGGCAAGTGCAACCCGTAGGGCCGCTTGTAGGGATCGCGGAAGATCATGCGCGAGCGTCCGACCTCACGCCCTTCGGTGTCGCGCACGACTACGACCGACTCGACCGATCGCTGCTTCAACTCGGTCGGGAAGTTGTGACCGCAGCCCTTGTTCTTGACCTTGATGACGACCTCGTTGCCGTCGATGGCTGCAGTGTATTTGTAGGCCCTGCGGACCTGACGCTCGCTGCGCACGCCCGGGAACACGTGTGCTCGCACCATGCGCGGCGTTTCGCCGACGGCGACTGGCCGCTTGACGAGCTGCATGTGACACGAGATGCACTCCTTGCCGGCTGCGCGGCCGGTCGGTGCCCGCGCCCACTGATATGGCGTGCCGTGGTTACGGTGGCACGACGCGCACGCCTCGACCGATCCGACGCGATCATCGAAGGCCGACTTGCAGTCGGCGCCGCCCTGGAAGCGGCTGTAATCCTGCCCCGCCTTGAAGTGGCAACTCATGCACGTGTTGCCCTCCTCGAGACCGTGGTGCCGGCGGACAGGATTGAGGCCGATTCCTGTTTCGAATACCGGACGCGGTGTGTGGCAGCGGATGCAGTCGCCGTGACCGAAGCGGCCCGTCGCGAGCCGGACTTCGGCATCCGTGAAGGCCCGCCCGTGCGTGTTTTCCGCGTGTTCGGCGTAGATCGCCGGGTGGCAGGAGGCGCAGAACCGACTCGTCATCACGCGGTAGACGTGGTGTGGGTCCTGCGTAGCCTCCTTAGAGGTCTTTGGTGTGCCGCTGCCGATAAGCCATGACGACGCCAGGACGGCGGTTCCAAACAAGGTCAGCAAGAAGGGCCGGTGCATTCTTCTCTTTCGAAGGCCGCTAGTGGGAGGGCGAACTGAGAGTAGCGGTCCTTCAAGAACCGCGCCAAGTCGAGGTCCCTAGGTCCCGCGCACCGCGAGCTCGACCCTGAGTCGGTGCCTGCCCGGCTCCAGCCAAACGGCCGGGAGAAAGCCGATGGCGGGTGAGGTCGGCGTATCGACCGGTTTGCCATTGTCGAGGTCGCTGACGCGCACTTCGAACAGCCACGGCAGCGGCTTCAGGAACTTGATCCACGCTTCCTGAGTCGCGGGCAGCTTGAGCGGCAGCCAGCCGAGTATGAGCCAGCGACCGTTCTCGACCTCGGCTTCGATCTCCCAGAAGCGGACCGACGGCAGCGCGAGCGGCCCCTTCGTCAGTAGGCGCACCGTTGCCTTGCCGCCAGGCTTGCCCCGCTGCGGCGCAGCGACGAAGTTGCGCGAGATCTCTCTTAGCGGACCGTCGTGCCCGACGATTTCGTCCCACGCGCGCGCTGGGTTTTCGAACGCATCGATCGACGGCGCGAGCCAAGCCAGTGGCGCCCGCGCTCTCGCGCGGAAGGCGTCCCAGGTCGTGCGCACGACGCCTTGCCCGTCGTACTCCAGCACCGTGCCGCTCCCTTTCGGTAGCTCGAACTCCGCAGGCACGAGCAACTCGCTGCGCGTCGATAGAACGAGGAACGCGGGCCAAGTTTGGGCTTCGACGGCATCGCCGAAGCGCAAGCGGAACGCAGCCCGATACTCCTCGGGCATGTTGATCAGGATCGGCTTGGTGGGCGGTGCCTGCGGCATCGCCGTCTCGGTCGAGGCGAGCATTCGTTCGGCTTGGCCGAGGTGGTCCTGCCAGAGCGATTGCGTGCGATACCCCTGCACTGAGCATGCGGCGACGCACATGAGCGTGACGCCGATGCGAGCACGGCCGCGCAATCGCGTCACCACGCAGCCGAGGACGAGACCAGCGCCGATCGCGGGAAGGTAAGCCTGGTGGCGGCTGGCCTCGAACGGGAACAGCGTTGCCGGCACGTTGAGCAGCAAGAAGGCCCCGAGGGCATTGCCGAGGCCGGGGACGTCGACGAGCAGCGCCCAGAGGAACAGGATGGCGAGGAGGATCTTGCCGGCGGATGACGCGTCGTCGGCGACCCCGATGCCGTGCAGGAAGAAGCGGCCCAGGTTGTCGGTGACGCTGCCGAACCAGCCGATTGCGTCGCTGCCGATTGCAGCGAGCAACTGGCCCGTGCGGTCGTCGACTCCGGCCGAGCGCTGCGGCGACAGCACGAACAAGTGCAGCACAGCGATGGCCAGGACGCCGCCGCCGAGCACTACGGCGGCACGCCGGTGTCCTGTCGTTAGTGCGACCAGTGGCAGCAGCGGCACCGCCAGATAGGCGTTCTCGGCCGAGCCGATCGCCAGCGCCGCGGCGCCGGCGGCGAGCCACCAGGTCCGCGGGCGATTGGCTTCGCGCACGAGGCACGTCGCCAGGGCCAGGAAGAACAAGGCGAAGACCTTGTTGCCGGCGGCGAACCACGACAGGGCGCTTGCCGTCCCGGGGGCGATGCCGGCCAGCAAGGCCATGGTCCAGGCAGATCCGGGCGCCAGGCTCGTGCGCCGCAGCACCCGGTAGATCAGGAGGGTGGCGGCGACGTGAAGCGCCGCGACACCGGTGCGCGCACCGCCGCTGCCGAGGCCGAGGACGTCACAGCACTTCCAGTAGGTGAACCAGACGGGGCGATAATACGGACCGAACCCATGGTCTGGGTCCGGCAGGAGGCACTCGAGCACCCCGACCTCGCGCATGGTCGCCAGGAGGTTCCAGCCCTCCGGGGAGTAGGGAAATGCCATTACGCGCGCCGTCGCGAGCAGGACGATGGCGGCGAGCGCGACGTATGCCATGGGCTGCCACGGTAGAGAGGTGCTGGCCCGGCGGCCAGACAGCGTAGTGACGCAAACGGGTCAGACTCCTTTGCGCTCGTCCCGTTCGACCGGCAAACTCACCGTCCCTATCAGGCAAGGAGCACATGCAAATCGGCGTTCCCAAGGAGATCGACCCCCTCGAAACACGGTGCGCGATGACCCCAGAGGCGGCTCTCAAGCTCGTTAGAAGGGGGGCGTCGGTGGTCGTGGAGGCGGGAGTTGGCGCGACGTGTCACTTTGCTGACGAGGCCTACGTCGAGGCTGGCTGCAGGGTCGAAGCCAATCGCGACGCGGTGCTGTCAGCCAGTGACATCGTGCTGCGCGTATGCAAGCCGCTGCACGAGGAGGTTGGCAAGCTGAAGAAGGGCGCGTGTCACGTCAGCTTTCTCGACCCGTTCAACGAGCGCGAACTGATCGGTGCGCTGACCGAGCATGGTGTCTCTGCGATGAGCATGGAGATGGTGCCGCGCTCGACGCGCGCGCAGAAGCTCGACGCGCTCAGTTCGCAGCATTCGCTCGCTGGCTACTACATGGTGCTGCTGGCGGCGGAGCGCCTCGGCAAGGCGCTGCCGATGATGATGACGCCAGCCGGCAAGATCCAACCAGCGCGTGTGTTCGTGATCGGTGCCGGCGTCGCCGGACTGCAGGCGATTGCGACCGCCAAGCGGCTCGGTGCGCGCGTCGAGGCGTTCGATACGCGACCCGTCGTCAAGACCGAGGTCGAGTCGATCGGTGCCAAGTTCGTCGAGATCGACCTCGGCGATACCGGCCAGACCGACCAGGGTTACGCCAAGGAACTCACCGACGAGCAGAAGGCCAAGCAGCGCGAGGGGATGAAGCGGCACTGCGCGCAGTCTGACATCGTCATCACGACGGCGGCGCTGTTCGGACGCAAGGCGCCGATCGTCATCGACGCCGACATGGTGGGCGCGATGCGCGCGGGCGCCGTGATCGTCGACTACGCGGCGGCGACCGGCGGCAACGTCGAGGGTTCTGTCCTTGGCGAAGAGACCGACATCGACGGGGTCAAGGTGATCGGCTTCGCGAACTACCCGGGACACATCGCCATGGATGCGAGCCGGATGTATGCCAACAACCTCACCAACCTGATCCTCGAGTTCTGGGATGACGAGGAGAAGACATTCGTCATGAAGCAGGATGACGAGATCATCGAGCGTTGCCTGATCACGCATGGCGGGGCGCTTGTCAACGGCATGATTCGCAAGGCATACGGCCTGACAGAGGTGGCAGCGTCATGACGCTCGAACTGGCGGCGTTTCTCTTCTTGTTGGCGATGTTCCTCGGCCTCGAGCTGATCTCCAAGGTGCCGGCGCAGCTGCATACGCCGTTGATGTCGGGATCGAACGCGATCTCGGGCATCACGCTGATCGGCGCGATGGGCATCGCGGCCGCGATTGCGACCGCCGGTGCGAGCACCTTCGCCCTGGTCCTGGCAGGCATGGCGGTCGGCTTCGCTGCGATCAACGTCGTCGGCGGCTACTTGGTGACCGACCGGATGCTCGAGATGTTCAAGAAGAAGGGCAGCTGAGATGGATCCCATCCGGATGTTGCTGTTCTTGTCCGCCGCGGTGTGTTTCATCCTCGGCCTCAAGCTCCTCGGACGTGCGGACACGGCGCGGCGAGGGAACGCAATCTCGGCCCTCGGCATGGCGCTGGCCGTCATCGGCACGCTCTTTCAGATCCAGGGCAAGAGCGGACTGTCCCTCGATTCGCTGCTACCGGTTCTGATCGGCGTCGCGATAGGTGCGGCCATCGGCGTGCCGGTCGCACGCAAGGTACAGATGACGGCGATGCCCGAGATGGTCGCGCTGTTCAACGGCTTCGGCGGGATCGCCAGTCTGCTGGTCGCTTGGGCGGCCCTGCACGTGGGCATGGCGAGAGTCGACGATGGGCTGGTCGCGGCCAGTACCTTCCTCGCCATGTTGATCGGTGGCGTCACCTTCACGGGCAGTCTCGTCGCATACGGCAAGCTGTCCGGCAAGGTGACCGCCAAGCCGGTGCTCTACGACGGCCAGAACCTCGTCAACGGCGCGGTGCTCCTCGTTGTGCTGATCGCGCTTGTCTGGTTCACGGCGGCGCCGGCCAACTACTGGCTGTTCCTGCTCGTGCTCGTGATCAGTCTGTTCCTCGGCGTCGTGGTCGTGATTCCGATCGGCGGTGCCGACATGCCAGTCGTCATCTCGTTGATGAACAGCTACTCCGGCCTCGCCGCGTGTGCGGCCGGGCTCGCAGTCGAGAACAACTTGCTGATCATCACCGGTGCTCTCGTCGGCGCCTCGGGCATCGTCCTGACGCGGATCATGTGCAAGGCGATGAACCGTAGCCTGGCCAACGTTCTCTTCTCCGGCTTCGGTGCCGCAGAAGGCGCGGGGCCGTCCGGTGAGGGAGAGAAGCGCGAGCACAAGGCGATGACCCCCGACGACGCCTACTACATCCTCGAGGCGGCGCAGGGCGTCGTCATCGTGCCCGGCTACGGCATGGCGGTTGCCCAGGCGCAGCACGCGGTGCGCGAACTCGCCGAGCTACTCGAAGCGAACGGCTGCGAGGTCAAGTTCGCCATCCACCCGGTGGCCGGTCGCATGCCCGGCCACATGAACGTCCTGCTCGCCGAGGCCAATGTCCCTTACGAGCAGCTGGTCGAGCCTGACGACGTAAACCCCTCGATGGAAATGACCGACGTCGTGATCGTCATTGGTGCCAATGATGTCGTGAATCCTGCAGCTCGCGATGACACCAGTTCGCCGATCTACGGCATGCCGATCATCGACTGCGACAAGGCGCGGACGTGCTTTGTGCTCAAACGTTCGATGGCATCAGGCTTCGCCGGTGTCGACAACCCGCTCTTCTATGGCGACAACAGCTACATGATTTTCGGTGACGCCAAGAAGACAGTGGAAGCCCTCCTCGCCGAGTTCAAGGAGGCCCTCGTCGCCTGACGAGTTTGCGACAGGGGGGTAAGATTAGGTAGTTCGGGCGCTGAGTTGCGCTTGGACGTTGTGCATGCGCGGAGCACGAGAACGCTCGGCTCCATCCCCTCGAGTGCGCCCTCCTTCTCGCGGTGTCTCCCCACTTTCTCATTCCGATGCGGTTGACTGGCTCCACAGTCCTGTGCTTGGCTTTCGTCACGCTCAGCGTGCACGCGCAGAGCCGATGGTTGCATTCCCGGCATCACTTCACCTGTGCGGGGCAGGCCAAGTCCGATCGGTTCGGCTTCGCGAGCGATACCGCCGGCGACTTCGATGCGGACGGTCAACTCGACATCGTCGTCGGTGCGTGGAGTGTCGATCTACCGGGCAAGGTAGATGCCGGACGCGTCCGTGTACTGTCAGGGCGCGATGGCTCGACGATCGCCAGTTTCGATGGCAGCGCCGCGCGCGAACAGTTCGGCTTCTCGGTTTGTGGCCTTGGCGATCTCGACGGCGACGGCTACTCCGAGATCGGGGTGGGCGCTCCCGGTCATGCGAGCGTGGCGTTCGACGCCGGACGTGTGGTGGTTCTTTCGGGCAAGACGCACCAGCAGCTTCATGTATGGCATGGCAGCCGTGCCAACTTCCGCTTTGGCAGCGCGGTTGCCCGCGTGCCGGACGCGGATTCTGATGGTGTTCCTGACCTCCTCGTAGGAGTGCCGGGCAATGACACCAACGGCAGGCGGGCCGGCGGCATCAGGCTCGTTTCCGTGAAGACCGGCAAGACGATTCATCTTGTCTCGGGTCGCGCCGCGGAGGACTTGTTCGGGGCCGCAGTGTCCGGTGTCGGTGATCTCGACAAGGACGGTTATGGCGACTTCGCCGTCGGCGCATTCAAGAGCGACGAGAAGGCGTTGAACTCGGGCAGCGTCACCGTGTTCACGGGCAGGACTGGCAAGGTGTTGTTCAAGCTGCTCGGCACCTACCGCGAGGGCAGCTTCGGCAATGCAGTCGACAAAGCCGGCGACGTCAATCGCGACGGCTGGCCCGACATCGTCGTCGGCTCCTATACGGCCAATACCAACTTGCGCTG
Organism: Planctomycetota bacterium; assembly: GCA_002685965.1. Taxonomy (GTDB): domain Bacteria; phylum Planctomycetota; class UBA1135; order UBA1135. Next base: position 13,412 of record NYZE01000038.1, read on the forward strand.
GGCTGGTCTTGTCAGTGTGTTTTCGGGCAAGGACGGCGCCTTCTTGTGGTCAGGCAAGGGCGACAAATCGAAGGACCATCTAGGCGTGTCGGTTGCCGGCATCGGCGACCAGAACGGAGATGGCTACGCCGACGTTGCGGCCGGTGCCTGGGGCAGTGACCTCGGGGGCACGGACGCTGGCTTGACGCGGCTCTACTCCGGCAGGAACGGCACGGTCCTGTGGGACGTCAAGGGCGATGCTGGCGACGAGCTCGGCGCCAGCATCGCCCACGTTGGCGACATCAATGGCGATGGCGCGCCGGACTTCGTGACCGCTGCGGCCCAGGACTCGACGCTGAAAAAAGGCCCTGGCTACGTCAGCGTGCTGACCCTGACAGAGCAGTTCCTGCGCACGGACCGCTGCTGCCTGAGTTTGTCATGCGGCGGCACGCAGCAGATGTTCTTGCGGCCAGGCGTGGCCTACGCGAACCAGATCTTCCTGATGATGGGCACCGCCAGCGGCACGAGCCCCGGGGTTCAGGTCGGTGCTCTGCGTGTTCCGATCAACCCTGACCTCTATTCGGCCATGCTCCTGGCCAACCCGAACTCGTTCGTCTCTCCCTCGGTCGGCCTGTTCGGCAGCGACGGAAGCGCTCGGTCGAGGTTCTGGCTGCCGCCGAACCTCGATCCTGCCTTGAAGAACCTGGTCTTGCACCACGCCTTCGTCGTTGTGAGGCCGGTTCCGGTGCTGAAGTTCGCGAGCAACGCGGCCAGCCTTCGCTTCCGCTAGCGCGGCGACGGCTAGGGGCGGAGTCAGCTGGACCTTACGGGTTCCCCGGTGTGACGGTTCTGCGTCAGAATGCGGCGATCGCTGGCGTCTGGGGGAAAGATGAGCAGACAGGGGCTTCGGGGCCGCCCGCCGGGTATCCCTCGCAGGCGGCCTCGTCACATTCCAGGCTGCTGTCAGCCCCCCGAGTGGTCGTTGGGCTGCTAGACTGGCCGCCTGCCGTCTCGACTCTGCCAATACTCCCACATCCAGTAGCAGGCTCATTCCGTGCGCACTTTCGCCCTCCTCGTCTTGTCTAACGTGGTGATTGGAGGCCTCGGCGTCGCCCAGACCGGGACCTACACGACCTTTGGTGCGGGCTGCAAGGGCAGCAACGCGAAGGTCGTTTCCATCGTCAACGTCGGTGTCCCGACCATCGGGAAGTCGTTCCGCGTCGAGGTTCGCGACGCGCTGCCCAACAGCGCCGCGGCCTTGATCACCGGCGCCTCCATCACGAAGTGGCTCACTGCTTCCCTGCCGATGGACCTGACGATCTTCGGCGCACCGGGCTGCAAGCTCTACGTCTCGTTCGACGCGCTGTCGCCCACGCCGACTGGCCCGAAAGGTGTCGGTACGTTGACCGCCAGTCTTCCCAACGTAGCCGCTCTGGTCGGCCTCGTTTTCCACCAGCAGTACTTCGTGCTGGACCTCAAGGCGAATGCGCTCGCTTTCGTGTTCACCGGCGGCGCGACCGGCAAGGTCGGCAAATAGGTCTGGCAGGAACTTGTGTCGCAGATGGTGTCGGACACCTTCTGTGACCTGCCAACTCAACCCGGCTCAGGGCTTGGCATCCAACATCTCCGCCAGTCGTGCCAGCGAGCGCGACAGCAGCGTGCGAACGGCTCCCTCGCTACGGCCCATCTCCTCGGCGATCTCGGTGCGTGAGAGGTCCATCATCCGCGCCATCAGGATCACCTGCTGCTGCTCGTCAGGGAGCTTGCTGAACGCCGTCTCGATGCGCCCGAGTTCCTCGTGCGCAACCGCGTGCTGGCTTGGCGAGAACAGCGGCGAATAGCCGGCCACCAGTTCGTCGATGGTTGCGTGCTGATCGCGCGGTTGCTCGCGTCCCGCATTCCGCTTGGCGGCCCGGTAGTACTCGTAGCGGTCAGCGAGCTTGCGCAAGGCGGTAGTGAACAGCCAGCTCCTGAAGCCCGCTTCGCCGCCGTAGCGGAAGGCGTCCATGTTCTCCAGGACATCGCGACAGACCGACTGCGCGAGGTCCGAGCACGACTCCTTGTCCAGCAGCATTTTTCCGGCGCGGAGCCGTAGGAAGCCGCGCAAGCCTGGCAGAAACCGCTGCAACAGTTTGTCGACGGCAACTCCGTTGCCCTGTGTCGCTAGCTCCACCAAGCTGCCAAGGTCCTTCTCCATGAGGTGCACCACCATACCCAGCGTGATCCCCGCGGCAGAGCCTCGCCGTGGCGGGCAGTTTTGGACTAGTGTCCTGTCCCACGAGGGCGCAGCGCCCGGGACTTGCCGGGCGTTTTCTTCTATACAGGGTGCATGCGACACCTGCTGCTGACCCTCGCTGTCCTCGCGCCGCTTGCCGCCAGTCAAGACCGGAAGTCGCCGACGACGAGGGCGGATTCGCAGACAGCTGATTGGCCGCAGTGGCGTGGACCCGATCGCGATGGTGTCGCCAAGGGTGGTGGATGGTCGGCCGAGGGCCGTGAAGAGGCACTCTGGAAAGCCGAGATCGGGATCGGCTACTCGACCGTGTCGATCGCGGACGGGCGGCTCTACACGATGGGGCACGACAAGGACGCCGAACAAGACACTGTCTTCTGCTTCGATGCGCTGACGGGGGAGGAGATCTGGAGACACGAGTTCGCGGCCGACACGCTCGCGAAGATGCACATTGGCGGCACGCTCTCGACGCCATCGGTCGGTGCTGGCCTCGTGTTCGTACAGGGGCGCTTCGGTAAGTTCCTCTGCCTCGACGCGAAGACCGGCAAGGTGCGGTGGTCGAAGGACCTCGGTGAAAAGTACAAGGTCAAGGTTCCCACCTGGGGCCTCGCGTCGTCGCCGCTCGTGCTCGATGACATGGTCATTGCCAACATCGGCCGCCTCGTTGCATACGCCGCCAAGACTGGCAAGCGTATCTGGAAGACGGCCAAGGACTATGGCTTCGCCTACTCGACGCCGGTCGACGTGACCTATCGGAAGAAGGCGTGCCTCGCGGTGTTCAACGGCGTCGGTTTGCTACTGCTGGACAAGAAGAACGGCAAGCCCGTGACGTCGACCTTCAAGTGGAAGACCAGGTACGACGTCAACGCCGCTTCGCCGGTCCCCGTGGGCAACGATCGCTTCTTCATCTCGTCCGGCTATGGCAAGGGCTGCGCGCTTGTCGCCGCAAGAGGCAAGGGCTTCAAGCTGCTCTGGGAGAACAAGGAGATGCGCAACCACATGTCTGGCTGCGTCTTCTTCGACAAGCATCTCTACGGCTTCGATGAGAGCACGGTCAAGTGCCTCGACCTCGAGGGCGAGGTCAAGTGGAGCCGGCGCCTCGGCAAGGGCGCGCTCGTGATCGCGGACGGCAAGCTCGTCGTGCTCAGTCAGCGCGGCAAGCTCGTGATTGCCAAGGCCACGCCCGAGGAGTTCAGCGGCATCAGTAGCACGCAGGTCGTGTCAGGTGGTGTCTGCTGGACGACCCCGGTCGTCTGGCGCGGGCTGATCTACTGTCGCAACAGTCTCGGCGATCTGGTGTGCCGCGATCACCGCAGCACGAAGCGAGCGCGGTGATCGCCTCGCCCAGTGAACGGTCCTACTTGATCTCGATGCAGCCTTCGCCGGCGTTGGTGAAGATCATCTTGAGTGTGTTGACGCTCGTTTCGAACACCCCGACTTGCTGGTAGAAGCGCAGGCCGTTCAGTGCGGTGACGGAGGGGATCGGGAAGTTCCACGTCGCCTTGCCACCCGTGACGAGGAGCGGAACGAGGATGTCCAGGGACAGGTAGAGCGTGCAGCCAGGCGCGCCGATAGCTGTCAAGTCGAGGGGCAGTGGGATGGTGCCGTACTTCGTGCGCGATAGCCCCAACATGCCGAGGTTCACTGTGACGCCGGTGTTGAGGTCGGTGACTTCGGTCGTGAAGGTCTGTCCCAGAAGGGGACGCTGGCCGGCCGAGGCCGCGAACTTCGGGGTCTTGGGGTTGCCCGAACAAGCAGTGCCGAACACGAACCAGGCGGCCTCGTCCTTGAGGCGCGCCAGCTCGGACGCGAGACGATCGTAGTTCTCCCGCTGCTCCTTCGTCAGAGTGCCCAGTAGCAGGTCGGTTTTCTCGAAGGGATCGATGGTGAGGTCAAAGAGCTTGTCACCACCAGTCTGTGGGCGGATCAGCTTGTAGCCGGCGTTGCGCACTGCGGTACCGGCGAACCTCGACGAGCCGAAGGTCTCGGTGTAGACCATCTCGCGAAGCGGCTCCTGCTTCGGGTTCTGCAGATACGGGACGATGCTGACGCCGTCGATCTCCGCGTTGACCGCGTTACGGGCGTTGACGCCCGACCACTCTGCGATCGTGTCGAACAGGTCGGTGCTGTGCACGAGAGCCGCCACCTCGCGGCCTGGCGATTGGACGCCTGGTCCACTGACGATCAGAGGCACGTTGGTGCCGCCCTCGTAGAGCGTGGTCTTGGCGTGCGAGTTGATGAATGGTGCCTCGGTGACGGCGCTGCCCGTGCCGTTGTCGCCGACGAAGATGACGTTGGTCCTGGCCAGCGTGGCGCTGTCGATCCCGGCCAGCAGGCGACCGATCTCGGTGTCCATCGCTTCGATCATGGCCTTGAAGAACAGCACGCGATCTTGGCGCGGGTTCTTGTTGGTCAGGTCGTAGCTGTGCAAGGACGACGGCGGGGCGTGGTAGGGCGCGTGCGGGGCGTTGAAGTTCAAGCTGCACACCCAGGCACCCTTTTGTGCCTTGATCCACGCGATCGAGTCGTCGACGTTGTCGCTCGTTGCGTAGTTCGTGCTTGTGCTCGACTTGCTGTTGACGACCTTTTTCCAGCTGTAGTACGTCTCCGGTGAGGTGAAGAAACCACCGAGCGATCCGGCGAAGTGCCCCCATCCGGTCTGGTTCGGGTGGTTGTTGGCGGGCCGGCTGCCGCCCAGGTGCCACTTACCGATCAGGGCGTGCGTGTAGGTGCTCGGCAGAATCTCCGGCAGCGTCGTTTCGGTTAGCGGCAGCGTTTGGCCGGCCCGGCCGACGCCGGTGCGAAAGCCGTGTCGACCCGTCATGAGGTGCGCGCGCGTCACCGAGCACCAGGGCCCGGCATAGGCGTTGCGGAACAACACGCCGTTCTTGGCGAGCTTGTCGATGTTCGGGGTTGGGGCAGGCGATGCGCCCTCCTTGTAGATGCCCACCGTGTCCACGCCCATGTCGTCGCCGACGATCAGGAGCGTGTTGGTCTGTGCGCCCAGAGCGCCAGCGAGGAGGAGGGTGGCGACGGTGGTTCGAGTGCCCATGACAGGAGGATCGGCGGAGCGCCTTAAGCAGGCCTTGCAGGCGTGTACCTCCTTGGCCGCTTCACGGTCAGCGACCGACGATTCTCCGCGTGTTCCAAGTCCGCGGGTAGCGCTTCGCCGCGTCGTCATCCGGATACGGCAGCGCCGGCGTGTAGTTTTTCATCGCGTGGTAGGGGAGTGGCCCGACGCTACCCGAAGCGCGCACTCGCACCTGAGGGTCAGGGTTTGATGTGTAGCGCGTCGGCGACGAGGATCACGTTGCCGGTCGTGTCGCGTTCGACCCTGCCGCGAACCACGGCCTCCTTGAGGCGGTCGAAACCGTGAAAGCCGACCACATCTGTCTTGCGTAGCTTTCCACCGTCGCGGAACTCGACCACGATCGAGCCTTCGAGCAGGGCTTCCTTGGCCTCGCAGCAGTAGTCCCACGGCGTCTTGCACTGGTCGCCGGGCCTCAGGTTGCACGGAATCAACTCCATGTCGGCGAGCTGGAACTGCGCCCTGGACGCGGTGTAGTCCTTGACTCGGCCGACCGCGACGACCGTATCGCCGGCCTTGGCGTTCTTGCGTACATCCTTGACCGCCTTGGCATCGGCTGGCGCCGTCGCCGTCCAATAGGAATCGGGAAGCGCCGGGGCCTTGGGACCGTTGTTGCCCGCCAGCGGGTCATCCGGTGTGCAGGCAGGGGCGGCGAGCAAGCAAAGCACTAGGAGATTTCGTCGATACATGTCAGTCCTCAACAAGAGCAGCTGCGACATGCATGCGCAAGAGGCGCACGCTCGCCGGCAGAGTTCCGAGTAGGCCGATCAGCAGCACGCCGCTGAATCCGGCGAGAATCGCCGCGCCGCCGACCTCGAGCGCAAACGCGCCCATGCCGATCTGGAAGGTGGTGTTCTGGACGGCGATCCGCGCCAACACCAGCCCAGTCATTCCGGCGGCGGCGGCGAGCAGGAGCGCTTCGATCAGCAACGACGTCACGAGGGCGGCTCCGCCGTAGCCGATGGCGCGCAGTGTGGCCAACTCGCGGATCCGGTCCTGGACCGTGGTGTTGAGCGAGTTGGCGCCGGTCAGCACGACTGTCGTCGCGATCATGATCGCCATGATCCAGGCCAGCGCCCTGATCGGTGCGAAGTAGCTCGCGAGCTCGGCGTAGTACACGTCAGTGCGGATGGTCGATAGCTCGAGGTCGAGCCTGCGCTGGGTGAACACGTCGATGTCCGTGATCGTGTCCGGTTCACGCACTCGCGCAAACACACACGAAATGTCATCTCGCTGGGCTCGCGCCTTGAGCTCGTTGAGCGGTGCCCAGATCTCGGATTCGATCGTCGTGCCCGGTGCGCGAAAACGGCCGACGATGCGGAACGTGCCGTTCTCGATGCGAACCGTGCGGCCGAC
>NYZE01000039.1 GCA_002685965.1 Planctomycetota bacterium
ATCCCGTTGCTGGCCGAGTACTTCCGCAAGGAACTGGTGCCGGTGCACGGCAAGGACGTGGATGGCATCGACCGCGAAGTGCTGGTCGCCTTCTCCGGCTACGACTGGCCAGGGAACGTGCGCGAGCTCAAGAACGCGGTCGAGAGCATGATCGTGCGGGCCCGTGGCAACATCCTGACGGTGCTCGACCTGCCGCCTGAGCTGTCGCCGACTCCACGCAGCGATAACGACCCTTGGTCATTCCTCGCCGGCAAGAACGCCGCGGAGGTCGACAAGAATCACCTGCGGGCCACGCTTGAGATGTTCGGCGGCAATCGTTCGCGGTGTGCGCAGGCGATGGGCGTCAGCGAGCGCACGCTCTACCGCAAGATCCACGAGTACGGGCTCGAGAACGAAGGGAAGTGAGCGGGCCCCAGGAGGCATCGCTCGACGTCGTCGCGTTCGACGGTCCATCCGGAGCGGGCAAGAGCACGATCGCCAAGGGCGTCGCCAGCCGGCTCGGCTGGCGACATCTCGATACGGGTTCGATGTACCGCGCAGCAACGCTCTGGCTGCTCGAGCACCGGGTCGACCCGGCCGACATCGATGCCGTCGAGCGTTCGGCGGCCACTCTAGCGCTCCGGCTTGGCGATGCGGGGAGGGTCTGGCTCGGCGAGCGCGAAGTAACCCGAGACCTGCGCCGGCCTGAAGTCGATGCTTGCGTGTCAGTGGTGAGCGTGATCCCGGTCCTACGCCGTGAGATGCGCGGGTTGCAGCGTGCGCAGGCGGCGCAGGGTCCGTTGGTGGCCGAAGGGCGTGACATGACTTCGGTCGTCTTCCCGGATGCGCGCTGGAAGTTCTACATCGATGCCGCGGCGGAAGAACGGGCGAGGCGGCGGCAAGGCGACTACGAGCGCGCCGGCACCACCCGTGATCTGGCGCAACTCCTGGGCGAGATGCTCGAGCGCGATCGACTCGATACGAGCCGTGCCGACTCGCCGCTCGTGCGCGTGCCTGATGCCGTCTACCTGGACACCACGAAGTGCTCGGCCGAGCAGGTCGTGGAAGAGATCGTCGGGCGGATCGAGCGGGAGCGCGGAGGGTGAGCCCGGGCGGGGCACTTGCCGTCTGCTGGTATCGCTTCTGGCGGCGCATCGTCCGATTGCTCCTGCGCCTGTGCGGGCCGTTTCGGGTCTCAGGTCAGGAGCATCTGCCCACTTCCGGGGCCTACCTGCTCGTCGCCAACCACCTGAGCTTTCTCGACCCACTGCTCGTCGGCTCGGTCCATCACGCGCCGATCGCCTACCTGGCGCGCGCGAATCTATTCGACAGTTCGTTGCTGCGTATGGCTTTGACGTCGGTGGGGGTGGTGCCGGTGGAGCGGGGCACGAGTGACCGCAAGGCGCTGCGCGCCATGGTTGACGAGCTCAGTGGTGGTAGGTCCGTGCTGCTGTTTCCGGAAGGCACGCGCGGTGACGGGAAGGAACTCGGCGATTTCCAGCGAGGCTTCCTGCTGATCGCGCGCCAAGCCGGGGTGCCGATCGTGCCGGTTGCCATCCTCGGGTCGGAGGGGGTGTTGCCGCGTGGGGCGGTTCGGCCGCGCTTCGGAACGTTTCGGCTGCGCTTCGGACGGCCGCTGCCGATCGAGGTCGCGGCCGCCGAAGGGGCCGAGGGCATCCGCAATCGCGTCGCTGATCTCGTCGCAGCGCTGGTCTCCGAACGCGAACGTCGATAGACTGTTACGCCCTTCGCTCCGGCCTGGGGGGCCCCTGGGCTGCCCAGCGGCCGCTAATAGCGGGCGAAGCCCCACCGTTTGCAGCGCTTGCGCTTTGCGGGGAAAACGCACCGAGCTGTCGCTGGCCCTGCTTTTGCCCTGTTTACCTGTCCTTGGTTGACCCTTCTACCTGACCTCAGAAACTACATGTCGTACGGAAAACAACTCATCAAGGAGTTCGAACTCGCGGATGACGAGCTCGAGAAAGAGCTCGCCGAAGCATTCGCGGATGTCTCTTCGCTCGACGAACTGCTCGCCGATGCAATCGGTGACTTCAAAGAGAACCAGATCGTCACCGGCACGATCGTCCGCCTCTCGGGCCATACGGTTTTCGTTGACGTTGGCTACAAGTCGGAGGGGATGATCCACCTCTCCGAGTTCCAAGAGCCCGAGGTGCTGAAGCCGGGCATGGAACTCGAGGTGCTGGTGGAAGCCCTCGACGACGGCGATGGCATGGCGCTGCTCTCCAAGCGTAAGGCGGATCGCATCCGCAGCTGGGAGAAGATCATCGAGACCTACAAGGAGGGCGATGAGGTCAGCGGCGCGGTAACACGCAAGATCAAGGGTGGCTTGCTCGTCGACATTGGCGTCAACGCCTTCCTGCCCGCCTCACAGGTGAACATCCGTCGCACCGAGGACGTCGGCGACTGGATTGGCAAGGAGATCACGGCTCGCATCATCAAGATCGACGAAGAGCGGATGAACATCGTCATCTCGCGTCGCCGTCTGATCGAGGAGGAGCGCGAGAAGGAAAAGGCCAAGCTGCTCGGGGAGATCGAAGAGGGCCAGGTCCGCGAGGGTGTCGTCAAGAACATCGCCGACTTCGGCGCGTTCGTCGATCTTGGTGGGCTCGACGGCCTGCTGCACATCACCGACATGACCTGGGGCCGCATCAACACACCATCCGAGCTGGTCAAGATCGACGACCGCCTGCAGGTCAAGGTGCTCAAGGTCGACAAGGAACGCGAGCGCGTTGCCCTCGGTATGAAGCAGCTGACGCCGGATCCCTGGGCCGACATCGGGGTCAAGTTCCCGGTCACGTCGACGCACATCGGCGAGGTCGTGAACATCATGACCTACGGCGCCTTCGTCAAGCTCGAGGAGGGCGTCGAAGGTCTCGTGCACATTTCCGAGATGTCGTGGACGCGGCGTGTCAACGATCCCCGTGAAGTGGTGTCGATCGGCGACAACGTCGAAGTGGTCATCCTCGACGTCAACTCGGAGAAGCAGGAGATCTCGCTCGGCATGAAGCAGACCGAGGTCAATCCTTGGGAGCTGGTCGAGGCGAACTACCCGCCGGGAACGATCATTTCCGGTCGCGTGCGCAACTTGACCAACTATGGAGCGTTCATCGAACTGCAGGAAGGCATCGACGGCCTCTTGCACCTCTCGGACATGTCGTGGACCAAGAAGGTCACGCACCCGTCCGAGGTCGTCAAGAAGGGCGAAGAGGTCCGCTGCGTCGTGCTCTCGGTCGATCAGGAGAAGAAGCGCATCGCGCTTGGTCTCAAGCAGTTGTCCGAGGACCCGTGGTCCAACGACATCCCGTCGCGCTTCCACATCGGCGACACGGTTACCGGGACCGTGACCAAGCTGACCAACTTTGGCGTCTTCGTGAGCCTCGAAGAGGGGCTCGAGGGGCTGCTGCACATCTCCGAGTTGGCCGACCACAAGGTCGACAGCCCGGCAGAGGTGGTGAAGGTCGGTCAGAAGGTCGAGGTCCGCATCATCAAGATCGAGCCGGAGGAGCGGAAGGTCGGCCTGACGCTCGTGTCGGCGCACTACGAATCGGGTAGCGAGGCCGCCGTAGCGCCTGCCGCGGCGCCGGCCGACGAGCCGATCGTCGTCGAAGGTTCGCTTGCTGCACAGCTCAAGGACATCGGCGCACGCGTTGCCGAGGCCGAGGAAGCAACCAAGGGCGAGGACGAGGCAGCACCTGCCGACGAGGCAGCACCTGCCGACGAGGCGGCACCTGCCGACGAGGCAGCACCTGTCGACGAGGGCGCGGCGGACGAGGCAGCGGCACCCGAGGCTCCGGCCGAAGACGCCGAGCCCAAGCCGTGAGAGCGCGGCGCCGAGCGCCGCTGATCGCAGTGGTGCTCGGAGCGTGCGCCGTGTCGAACCTCGAGCCGCCGCAGGGCGAACAGTCACCAGCCGAGGCCTGGCAGGACAGCGTGCTGGTGCAGCTCGCCGATGCCTGGCGTGATCGTGATCTAACGCGCATCCGCTCGCTCCTCGCGCAGCCACGTGCCGGCGCGAACGCTGCCCAGCAGGCGCGGTTTGCGACGTTCGAGCGATTGGTGGTGGGGCTCGACGTCGAACAGAACGCGTTCGTCCGGCGCGGCTTCGTGCACGCACACCCGGTCGGCGGTGACGAGCCACCCGACCTCGAGATGGACGAGGTGTGCCCCGTTCGCCTCGTGCTGCGACCGGCCGCTGGCTACAAGCTTGCCGTCAAGGCGCGTGGGCCCAACAACGCGAAGACGACGCTGGTCGTGAACTTGGCGGTCGAAGACGTGCTCGAGGATGGCAGTCGTGTCTCTGCCGCCGTGCCGTCGCGGCGTCTGCTGTCGGCCGACGTCGGGCTGACCGCGGGCAAGCCGCTAGAGTTCAACGTGCCGCCGCCCGCGGCAATGCCGGGCCCGGAAGTCAAGATGCGCACCGAGACCTACTCTGCCGTGCTCTACCCCGCTGGCTTCGAGAGTGACGGTGTGGCGGTGCTGGTGGCTCGCATCCTGCTTGATCCACTCGTCCTGCGTCGTTTTCCGCGCGGCTTCCGCGCCGTGCGCGCGCAGCCATTGAAGACTCTCGGTATGGCGCTGACTCGCCCAGCCGAACATCTCGCTCACGTGCTCGTTGCCTCGCGCTTCCTGGCCCGCGACGGGGATGCAAAGAGCAAGCGCAATGCGACGGCGAAACTGATCGAACTGCTCCGGACCGGACCCGAGACGGCTGAAAAGACCGCACGAGAGAGCCTTCTGTGGCTTGCAGGTAAGGATGCTCCAGCGCAACGTGACCGCGATGCCTGGTTGCGGTGGTGGGAGTTTCGGCGTCGCGGGCAGGGCTCCAAGCAACGTTGATCTGGAGGCTGAGCGAGCGAGACGATGAAGAACTTCCCCCCGATCGATGAGCAGATCGCGCGCCTCCGGCGTGGCACGGTGGACTTTGTCGACGAGAAGGAGCTGCGCAAGAAACTCGAGCGCTCCGAGAAGACGGGAAGACCGCTGCGCGTGAAGTACGGCATCGATCCGTCGAGCCCTGACATCCACCTCGGCCACACGGTGCCGTTGCGTCGCCTGCGCGAGTTCCAGGAACTCGGCCACACGGCCGTCGTGATCTGGGGTACAGCGACCGCGATGGTCGGCGACCCTACCGGCCGCGACAAGACGCGACCGCAGCTTGCCCGTGACCAGGTCGAGGCGAACCTCGAGACCTACAAGACGCAGATAGGCAAGGTCCTCGATGTCGAGCGCATCGAGCATCGCCGCAACAGCGAGTGGTTCGATGAGATGGGTTTCATGGGCGCAGTGGAGTTGTTGTCGCGCATGACGGTAGCCCGCGCGATCGAACGTGACTCGTTCGAGAAGAGGATGAAGGCCGGGCTGCCCGTCAGCTTGCACGAGATCATCTACCCGCTCTTGCAGGGCTGGGATTCGGTTGCGATCGAGGCGGACGTCGAGCTCGGTGGCAGTGATCAGCTGTTCAACCTGCTCGTGGGCCGCGACTTCCAGCAGCAGGAAGGACAGGAGCCGCAGGTTTGCATGACCACGCCGATCATCGAGGGCCTGGACGGCGAGAAGAAGATGTCGAAAAGCCTCGGCAACAGCATCGGCGTCGCCGATGCGGCGGTCGACATGTTCGGCAAGGTCATGAGCCTTCCCGACGCGCTGATGGAGAAGTACTTCTTGCTGCTGACCGAGGTGCCCGAGGCCGAGGTGGTGCAGTTGTTGGCCGCCCATCCGCGCGAGACCAAGGTCCGGCTCGGCAAGGAACTCGTGTCGTGGTTGCACGACCCCACTGCTGCCGATGAAGCGGCGGCCGAGTTCGATCGCGTGTTCAAGGATCGGGCGTTGCCGACCGACATTGCCGAGGTCACCTTGCCGGTCGACGTGCTGCGCGAGGGCACGGTGCTCGTGGCGACGGCGGTCGCACGTGCCGGGTTGGCGGCGAGCGGCGGCGAAGCACGGCGAGCCATGCCCAGTGGTGGTGTCAAGATCGACGGAGAACCGGTGACCGACATCAAGGCCGCCCTGAGTCCCGGTCGCTACCTGTGCCAGGTAGGCAAACGCAAGTTCGCCTACGTGACCGTGTTGGCCCCCCAGTAGAGGCTCTAGCATGAGAACAGCGCTACTCGTTGTCGCTTCTTCCCTCCTCGCGTCGGCGATCGCGGTCACCGCCGTCCACTTGGCGCCGCCGCAGGTAGGTGACGCCGCGAGTCCAGACAGCGCGGTCGCGGATGTCGCCGGCGAACAGCGAGCCTCGATCCAGAGGTCGGTGGAGGACATCCTCGCGCGGCTGGATCAGCTCGAACAACGCGTGTGGCGAGCCTCAGTGCGACAGGTCGTGCCGGATGCAGAGGATCCATCGCGGCCGGTGGCGGCGGACACGGGCGAAACCGGGGAGGTTGCGGCGAAGGCGGCGAAGCCTGGCAAGCTCGATGTCGCCGCGACCGTCGCCAGGCTCTGCAGCGGCAAGGCGAGCTGGGACGAACAGCAGGCGCTGTGGTCAAAGCTGACGCCGGAGCAGCAGGACGAACTGCTGCGTGCAATGGAGGCCACCGCCAGGGCCAGGTCGCACTCGGCCGACGTGCAGAACGGTCTGGGCGAGGCCTACACGCACCGGCTCATGAACGGTGATATGGCGGTCATGATGACGTTCGGCCCAAAGGCCGAGCAGGCCTTCCTAAAGACGCTCGAACTCGACAGTCATCACGGGCGCGGTCGCTTCAACCTGGCCATGAACCTGGCCAACCAGCCCGACTTCCTCGGGCGGCGCCCGGAAGCGATCACGCACTTTCAGACCCTGATCAAGCAACAAGAGCAGTTGCCGCCCGACACCGAGAGTCACCCAGCGAGCTATCTGTTCCTGGGCAACCTGTACTCGCAGCAGGGCGACCGGGAGAAGGCAGCAAAGGTGTGGGGCGATGGCCTGAAGCGCTTTCCGACGAACGATGCGCTCAAGGGGAAGTTGAAGAAGAAGTAGGAGCGGCGGGCCGCGTTACTTGCCGGGCGCGCGCTTCTTGTCGCTGTCCATCTCGTCGAGCAGTTGTTCGACTGCGGCGTTGAGCTTGTCACCCTTGACACCTTCGAAGCGGATGAGACCTTTGTGGTCCAGGACGTAGACCGTCGGCCAACTACCGATGCCCCACTGGCTGGGAATGCGACCCCAGGCCCCGCCCTGCCCGCACCAGAAGCTGCGCCAGGTGATGGCCTCCGCCTTGATCCGCGCCTTGAGTAGGTCAGGGTCGGTGTCGCTGTTGACTCCGATGAGGGCAAATGGTTTGTCGGCCAGGCGTTTCACGAGCGACCGCTCGTGTGCATACATCGCGCGGCAAGGCGGTCACCAATCGCCCCAGAAGTCGAGCACCACGACCTTGCCGCGGTAGTCGGACAGCTTGAACGTGTGGCCGTCGATGTCCTTTCCGACGATGTCGGGGGCGGCCATGCCGGTCTGTAGCCTGCTCTTTCGAAACTCCTTGCCGAGTAGGCGCAGCGCAGGCGTCGAGTCGGGCGCCTCCTCGCGGATCCGTGCCTCGAGCTTGGCTATCAGGTTCCTGTCGCCGCTGGCCAATCGCTTCTGGGCCCACAGCGCCTCGGCGACAGCCTCGGCGTGCTCGCTCCTCTCGGCGATGGTCCGGAACACCTCCGTAGTCTCGTTGAGCATGATCGGCATCACACGAAACCAGTTGATCGACAAGGCCCAAGCCGCCTTGGTGTTGATGTGGCGGTCGATCACTCCCTGCACGGCGCGCCGGCCCAACTCGAGATCGTTGCGTGCATGCAAGACGACCCAGACCAGACAGTCCGCCTCGATCGCTTTGCCCTCGTGCGCCTTGGCCAGTTCCATGAACTGCTGTGCGAAGGTCTCGGCGGGATTCACGACAGACGCTGTCAGCTTGCGCATCCCAGAAGAGTCGCGAGCCTTGCGTAGCTGCTTGTATTGCGTCGACGCAAAGACCTTGCGGCGCTCGCTCAGGTAGTCCTGAGCAGCCTGGACGTAGTCGTCGACAAGCGCTTGATATCGAGCGCGCCCAAGATCCTGGGCTGCTACACCGCCGGTCAACGACGCCAGCAGCCAGATCGCGCATGGAGTTCGCATGTCGGGAGCATAGCCCCGACAGCGTTCGTCGTGCTCGAGCCAAGGTCTGCTACTTGTGCTCGATCTGCTCCCAGCGGTCCTGGAAGTTGAAGCCCGGCGATTGCTCGAAGTCGTGACACGCAAAGCAGCTCCTCGGTCCGGCCTTGCCGAGCAGCCCCTTCTCGCGCGCCGCGGCCATCGCTTTGGCGTCGATCTCCTGCTTCTTCACGAGCTTGGCCTGGAGCGGTCGCCATGCTGCGACGTGTGCGGAGCCAGCGCCGTGACAGGCCTCGCAGCCGACGTCGATGAGCTTGGGCGTCTTCTCGACGTTGATGAAGCCTGACCTGTCGCCATAGCCGACGACGTGACAACGCACGCACTCGGGGTGCCGCGTGACCGGCCAGTCGTCGGCCTTCTCGCGCGCTACGAGGGAAGCCCACGCGTTGATGTGCGGGTTGCCGTCGTCCATGTGAATCTCGTACGCTTCGGCGTGGCACGGCGCGCAGGCCTTCTTGCCGACATAACGGGCGCCGTTCTTGGCCGGTCGTTGCTCGGCCATCTGTTCCAGGATGCCAAGGCCCTCACCCTCGCTGCGCGCGCCGATCCGTTGCTTGACCTGGATCATGTAGTCCCAGACGGCCTTGTCGCTGCCTGGCGGGCGCTTGCCCTTCTCGACGTTGGGCGGCACCTGTAACGCCAGCTTCTTGGCGGTGATCGTGGCCCAGGATCCGCTGCGATCGTGCCGACCTTCCCAGAGCAGCAGGTTCTTGCCGCGCCATCCAGGGAGCAACAACGTCGTCCGGGCGACACCGGTCGTGGCTGCATCGCGCTCGAAGGTCTGGACCTTTTCAGTCGTCTCGAGGGTCTTGGCGAAGCCCGCGACGATGTCGACGCCCGGCAGCGTCTTGGCCAGGGTGCGTGCCTGCTCGGCGCCGCCGTGGTTGGCGAAGACCAAACAGAGGTCCCAGTGCGTGCCGCGCTTGCCTGCGCCGGCGATTGCTGCGCGCACGGCGGCCACCGGTTCGAGGAGCTTGTAACCAGGGTCCTCCGGCAACGCGCCAGCGATCGACAGCACAAGCACACGGTAGGTGCCCGCCTTGCGGATCGCGTGGACGAGGAACGGGGGTTTCAACGTCTTCCCTTCGACCTTGCGCAGGTCGCTGGCCAGGAAAGGCGCGCCACCCTCATCGGTGACGCCGTACGACAGTTCCTCCATGCCGAGCTTCAGGTCGAGCGGGCCGATCGGCAGCAGGTCGTAGCCCATGAACTGGGTGAGCAGCGTGTGGATCTCGAGGAACTTGAGTCGTTCGAGCGGATCGTTGCCGTGCACGAGGTTGCCGCCCTCGAGGTGTAAGTCGTAGCGATGCTTGTTGAGCTTGAACCACAGGGCACGTCGGTCGAGGCCGCCGGCCTGGGCCGAGGCGCAACCACACGGCTCCATGTAGCCATCCATGTAGCCGGTCAGGACGAGCCGTAACGGCGGACCTTCCACCACGGTCGGCGGCGTCTTTGTGCAGTTCAGCCACAGTGCCGAGCCGAGCCACGTCGCGCCCAGTGTTGCCGCGGGGACTAGCCAAGAAGTCTTGATCATTTCTTGGTGTTGAAGCCGGTGAAGCGGACAAGCGTACTCTTGTGCTCTGGATCGGCGGTCTTGAGCTGCACGAAGCCATCGAAGCGCTTGCCATCGAGGCCGCCGAGGTACTGCAACGTTATCTGCCAGCGACTGGCGCCAGCCTCGGTCACGTCCGCCTCGAAGTAGCGCGAGACATCGACTCCGCCGGGCTTCTCGACCTTGATGCGGCCGATTGCGAACCCGGGATTGGGGATTGGCTTGCGATAGATCACTGTGACGTAGGTCTGCTTGGGTTGCGACCAATCGAAGCGGTTGAGGTCGAGCCGAGCCGCCGGCACGAACGAGAGGTTGGAGAGCGCGATGCCGTCGACGAGGATGTTCATGACGTAGTCGTCTTCCAGGTCGGTCTTGAAGCTGAGCACCCTGCTCACCGGACCCGGCTCGCCGCGGGGCCCGTAACGCACGAGCCAGCGATAGCCTCCCGGCAGTAGCGGATTTTTCTTCTCTAGCTTCAGCAGGTCGTCGGTGCCCACGATGTCGAGGATGCGAAACGACTTGGCGCCTTCAAGTGGCGCGAGCTCCAGCACGCCCAAGACCTCCTGACTCTTGCTGAACTCGCCGAGTTCGACCGTCGGACTCCTGGGTTCTTGGTCGTGGGTGAGCAGGCGCATTCGTGCGCGGATCGTGAAGTGGTAGCCGAAGACGATGTGGCCCGCTTCCTCTGGTTCGAAGGCGAGTTCGAGCTTGCCATCCTCGTGGTGATCGAGGCCTGCGCGAAGGCTCGTATCGACGGTCACTTTGAGGGTGAGCTGCTCGCCGGGCTCGAGGGTCGTAACCAGAAAGCCGCCGTCGCGCAGGACCGGCTGCATGTGGATCTCGCGCTCGATCGGTTGGCCGGCCCGCGTGATCGACAGTTCCTGGGTGGCGCAGGTGCAGGTCTGGCGCATGCCGGCCAAGCGCACGGTCTGCGCCGCCGTGTTCTTGACCGTGAAGATGCACTCTTCCTTGCGGCCGTGTGCAATGTCGCCGAGGTCGTGGTCGGTGTTCGAGATGGCCAGCCAGGCGGAGGCCTGCGTCACGGGCGCGGTGGCGTCCTTCTGGCTGCATGCGCCCGCCAGGAGGAGTAGCAGGGAGGAGGCTCTTCTTGGGATCGGCGACATGACCGCCAGTAGTCTCGCGCGCGGGCCGGGGAACGCAAAGGTCGGACCGATGAAGCGAAACAAGCAAGCCCTGAGACGGTGTCGAGCCTCGCTTGCTCCTCGCCACATGCCGGGGCCGCTTCGCCGCTCCCGGGTGCCTGCCCGGCCACTTCACGTCGTGGGCCAGCGGCCGCGGCGATGGCCCGGATGCGATGGTGTAGGAGCAAAGCTCCGCGCTTGCCACGGCCTGGCGCCGGGGCCAGGATCAGAGCCGGTACGACACTCGGGGAAAGCATGACGACTACGTTGCAGTCGGGTTCGAGGGGTGCGGGCAAGCTGGTGCTGGACCGGCGCACCTACTTCATCAAGGAACACATCGGCACCTTCAAGCTGCACGAGGCCTACGACATCCTCGATGCCGAGAGCGGTGGCATCCTGGCGACCGCGCGCGAAGAAGCTTCCTTCCTCAAGAAGCTGCTCAAACTGGCCGTGAACAAGCGGATGCTCCCGTTCACGGTCCACCTGCGCGATGGCTCAGGTGAGGTGCTCCTGACCATCACGCGCGGCTTCACCATCCTGCGGTCGCGCGTTGAGGTCCTCGACGCCGACGGCCAAGTGCTCGGTACCTTCAAGCAGAAGCTGCTTTCCATTGGCGGCAAGTTCGACATCCTCAGCCCCGACAACGTGCTCATCGCCCAGCTCAAGGGCAACCTGATTGGCTGGGACTTCAAGTTCGTCGCCGCGAGCGGTAAGGAGCTCGGGTCTGTGACCAAGAAGTGGTCCGGCATTGGCAGGGAGCTCTTCACCAGCGCCGACAACTACGTCGTGGCCATGAGCGACGACGTCGACCCGGTCGCAACCGGCCCCGTCCTCCTCGCCGCGGCGCTGTGCATCGACATGGTGCTGAAAGAAAAGTAGTCGCTAGATCGCGGGGCGACTCTCGGGCCCTGGGCGCACTCGAGATCCTGGAGCGCGTGCAGGGTGGAGGGAGGACGCCGTCGAGCGGAGCCAGGTCCATTTTCTTCGGCATCCCACGGGGCCTTGTGCCGCAGAATGTGCCAAACCACTCCCGTCCGCCCGCACATGAAGCACATCGAGGCCAACGATCCCGACGTCCATCGCCTGATTCTCCGCGAAGAGGAGCGTCAGGCTTGCAGCCTGACGCTGATCGCGTCGGAGAATCACTCTTCCAAGGCGGTCCGCGAGGCCATGGCGTCGCACCTGACCGACAAGTACGCCGAAGGTTATCCGGGGCGGCGTTACTACGGTGGTTGCGAGGTCGGTGACGACGTGGAGCGGCTGGCCCGCGACCGCGCCAAGGAACTGTTCGGCGCCGGCTACGCCAACGTGCAGCCGCACTCGGGGACGCAGGCCAACATCGCTGCCTACCTGGCGATGATGCAACCGGGTGATCGACTGCTCGGCATGGCGCTCAACGCCGGCGGCCACCTCTCGCATGGCTTCTCCCGAAGCCACACGGGTCAGCTGTTCGAAGCGGCGAGCTACGGCCTCGATGAGAATACCGGGCTGATCGACTATGCGGCGCTCGAGAAGCTCGCGCAGGAGCACGAACCCAAGGTCATCGTCGCCGGCGGCAGCGCCTACCCGCGCCTCGTCGACTGGCAGCGTATCCGCGCGATCGCCGATGCGGTCGGCGCCAAGCTGATGGCTGACATCGCGCACCCGGCTGGTTTGATCGCTGGTGGGTTGATCCCGTCGCCGGTCGGCATTGCGCACGTCGTGACGATGACGACGCACAAGACGCTGCGCGGGCCGCGCGGCGGCATGATCCTGACCAACGAAGACGACCTGAAGCAGCCGCTCAACTCCTCGGTGTTTCCTGGCGGTCAGGGCGGACCCTTCCTGAACGCCATTGCTGCCAAGGCGATCGCCTTCGGCGAGGCACTGCAGCCGGCCTTCAAGGACTGGGGCCGGCAGGTGATCGCGAACGCGCAAGCGCTCGGTGTGGCGCTGGTCGAACGTGGCCTCGATCTCGTGACTGGTGGCACCGACACGCACCTCGTGCTCGTCGACCTACGGGCCAAGGACATGTCCGGCCGCGACGCGGAGGAGCTCTGCCTGCAGGCGAACCTCGTGGTCAACAAAAACCTGATCCCCGGCGATCCGCGCAAGGCGATGGAGACCTCCGGGCTGCGTCTCGGCACGCCGGCGGTGACCACGCGCGGCATGAAGGAAGACCACATGGTTGAACTCGCGGATGCCATCGATCGGCTGTTGACCGGCGGCGAGAGCGAGGTCGCGGGAGTGCGAGAAAAGATCAGCGCGCTCGCGAGCGATTTGCCGTTGCCGTAGGGCCAGAGTCCTTCGACCAGACCGCTGCTCTTGACCTTCGCGGAAGTGCTCGCGCTGGTCGGGAACTATGCCCAAGGCCCTGGGAAGCCACAGGTGGGGGCAGTCGCTGGCCGATGAAGGCCGGGTGGCAACGGTGCTTGCGCTCCTCCTCCTCGCGGCCTTCACCCAGGACTCCCTTGGCGTCCAGGTCGTGAGCGGCGTCGCTGACCCCAAGGGGCGGATCCCGGTGGCGAAGCTCGGCCTGGGTACCGGCGGGCTGCTGCCGCGGGCCAAGTGGAGCGCCGGCTGGCAGGCCACCGGCCCGACCACCCTTCGCACGCGCGGGGGTGCCGTCATCGATGTGCTGCCCCCGCGAGTCCGTATTGCTCTGCCCTCGGGCCGCGAGCTCACCATCGATGAGCAGGCGCGCCTGCTTGGCGACAAGCGTTTGCTGACCCAAGCCGCCTGGGTCGGGCTCGAGGTCCGGCTCTTGGACGGGACCGAGCTACGGGTCCTGCCTGGCAGCAAGCGCGGTCCTCGCCGAGTGAGCCTGGTCGACGGCGAGCACGAGATCGTGCTGGTCCGCCAGGGCCACGTCGTTGGGACCCGCGTCCGTGGCCAGGCCTTCCATGGCCTGCGCTACTACATCGTCGGTCAGGGTGATGAGGTGGCTTCGATCATGGACTGTGGGCCCTGCTTGTTCGTGCGGCCGATCGCGACGCGCGGGCGCAAGGTCGAGCGCCGTTTGGTCGTGCTCGGTGATGTGCTGCGCGCTTCGGTCGAAACACTGCGCGCCGCCACGCCGCAGCGCAGTGCACAGTATCCACTGGCCACCAAGCACGCCGCGTTCCTGAACGGGCTCGTCCAGCGTGCCATGCCGGCGGGCCAGCCGAGGGAGGCGCGAACGAGGAGCCTTCCGGGCAGTGGCATCGTGATCGGGCAGGGGCCGGAGCAGCATTGGCTACTGCGCACGCGGGAAGCGGGTGGCCTCACCTTCTCCCTGCACCTCGAGGCGGGTGCTGAGGCGAGCCTCGAGTTCGTCAGCAGCGCCTGCCCGGCGACGCTGCACCGGGTGCTCCCCAAGAGCAGGCAAGGGCGTTCGCGCTATCTGGGCCGCGGGGTCACGATCAGCGAGTCCATGGAGGCGGCGTTGCCCTGGTCCCTACCGCTGGGGCATTGGACGCAGCGACGTCGATCGCTCGAGGTGCTGAAGCAGTACCTCGAAACCGCGGTGTCCAGTCGGGCACAATATGCGGCCGATGGGCGACACCGATAACGAACGGCAGACCGACGAACCCTCGCTGGCTGGCTCATCCTCGATTTCCCTGACCGGGTTGTGGCGTGCCATCCGTGCACAGCCGCTCTACGAGAAGGTCTTCTTCTGGGGGCTGCTCGTCTACTCGCTCAGCGTGTGGGGCACCGGAACGGGGCTGGCCTTCGCTGGCCTCCTGACGCTGACCAACCTGCTGATGCTCACAGCGCTGGTGCTACACGTGCTGGCGCTCGTCGGCATTGGTCCCGGCGGTAGGCCGTTGTTCTATAAGACCTATCGCTGGTTGGTATTGGTCGGCGCGGGCGTGTTCGTGCTCCACATGCTGACTGCGCTCCCGGACATCGTCAGTTGGAGGTTCACGGCGTGGCTGTGCATGCTCGCGCTCGCCGTGCACCTGTGGGCGCTCTACCACATCCTCGAAGCGAAGAAGCTGCTGCCGTTTCGCACCAAGCGGTGACTGACGGGCGGTGACTGGCGGGCGGTGGCGCCCCCCCCCGTCCCCTCGTCCTACCGCAGGCCGAGCGCTCGACGCACCGCATCGCCGAGCTGCGGATGAGCAGCGAGGTCGGCGAGCCAGGTGCGGGCTTCCTTCGTGTGCGTCGCCGCGGCCGCGCGCACGATCTCGGTGTGTGCGCCGGGCCAGCCGCGGTGCATCAGTGACTTGAGTTGTGCCAGCGCGTCGGCTCCCCGCAGGTGTTGCAGCAGCGCCCCGAAGGTGTCACCGAGCCCCTTGGCGCGGCCGCGTGCGAGCATCGCCAAGAGGGTCGATGCGAAGCCGGGCTCCCGGCTGCCGGTCAGACAGCGAGCGGCGTGATCGCGCATGCGTAGGTCGAGCCTCTCGTCGTTGAGGATCGTGCTGAGCTCGCTGCGCGTTGCCACATCGGCCCGCAGCGCCAGGTCGGGACGACGGCTCAATGCCAAGAGCGCTGCCGCGGCCAGGTCCGCGTGCGCGCCGGCAGCATCGCGCGCGTAGCGCACGAGGGCAGACAGGGTCGTCGCGGCGCCGGGCTGGCGCAGCGCGCGCAGCCTCGAGAGCAGGTCGCGCAGCGGGCCGGCGTTGGCGTCGGTCCAGGGGCGCTGCACGCCGGGATGTTGCGTGACCATCCAGCCGTCGTGGACGCGGTGCAGGAACATCAGGTGTGGTCTACTCGACTTGGCCGCGTGGTAGTGGAGGCCCAGCCGCGACGTGTTGGCTATCGGCAAGAGCGCGGAGGGTGGGGTGCCGCCGAGGGTCTCGATGATGCGGAAGTGTGGCCGCAGCTTGGGCTGGCGGATGACCGCGGCGACGACGACAAGGTCGGCCTGCATGGCCAGATCGAAGGCTGGCACTCCGTCGTGGGCGGGCGTCAGCAAGAGAGTCAGTGCGACGGCTGGAAGCATGGGTTGACTCCTAGTTGTCGTAGAGCGCGCGCTCGCGCAAGTAGGCCAGGATGAGCGGGTTGAAAGCTGTGCTCTCGTGCAGCACGCCGCGCAGCGACAGCGATGGGGCCATGATCTCGGTGGCGCCCGCCGGGAAGATGGTCGTGCTCGTGAGCGAGATGTGGCCAGCGGTCGAACCCGGGAAGTGGACCGCGTCGCCGCCGTAGAGCCCGGCCGGCATGGCGCCGTCCTTGACCAGGCCAACCGAGTGCCCGCATTCGTGGGCCACGACGACGGCGAGGAAGCGGGCGAAGCTATCGATCGCGGTTTCGATCTGGTTCTGGCGCGTGTCCGGAGTACCGGTGTTGTTGGTCAGATCGATGAGCCGCTGCCTATCACCCTTGCCAACCACGTGCTCCCCGACGGGGATGCCGCGATGATCGATGATCGGATCGAAGAGGGTGCGGAAGCGGCTACCGATCACGTTGATCGACAGGGTGAAGAGCGTGTGCGGGAAGACGCCGAGCCGCGTCGACACGGTGACGTTGCTGTAATTGCCCGGCGGCAGAGTGTTGTCGTTCTGGAATGCGTTGTTGGGGTCGAACAGCGCGATGCCGACTGCTCCGGCACCAGGGCCACTCAGGTTGTTGGCTGCCCCGATCGAGATCCGCGAACTGCCGTGGCCCTTGTATGGGATCAGCGCCAGGTTGGCCGGGAAGGCGCCAGGGTCGGTGAAGGTGAACTGAACGTTGACGCCCGGG
>NYZE01000040.1 GCA_002685965.1 Planctomycetota bacterium
GCGAGCCTGGACTCAACCGACTTCCAGCTCGACGTCGAGTTTCGCCTCAAAGCCCTGCCGACGGCTGCCGGCGCCCCCGTTCTCATGGGTGGCAACGGTTGGCGTTGGATCGGGATCGACGTCACCGCAACAGGGACCGTCGGCATCAAGTACAACAACAGTAACAACCTCTGGTCCAAGACGAAGTTGGCCCTCGGAAAGTGGTACTCCGCCTCCCTTCAGTACGAGAGAGGCGTCGTTCGGCTCTATCTCGATGGTC
Organism: Planctomycetota bacterium; assembly: GCA_002685965.1. Lineage (GTDB taxonomy): Bacteria > Planctomycetota > UBA1135 > UBA1135. The sequence goes on from NYZE01000040.1 coordinate 260, forward strand.
TTGTCGTTCTTCACCACACTTCCGTCCCGACGCTCAACACCGGGAACAACAAGAACTTCACGACGAACGACTTCAGCAATGGTCGGAACCACCATGGCTGCATCCGGAGGTTACGTGTCTGGAACGATGCGAACCTCAAGGGTGGTCAGTTCATCGTTGCCGGTAGCCGTTGCGGCAACCTGCGGATGCGCGGCGCCCAACCTTGGCCCACGCCACTCAAGCCCTACCACATGACGATGACCGGCGGTGCCGCCAACTCGGCGACGTTGATCTTCCTGGGCTTTCGCCTGCCAAAAGCGATGGACTTGACTGGCCTGGGAGCTCCGGGCTGCACGTGGTTCGTGAACCCGATCGTTATCCAAGGGTTAGTGGCTGACGCCAAAGGTGCAGTGTCCTTGTTTCTGCCGATCCCCAACCTCGTGGGATTGCCTATCTGGTTCCAGTGGATGAATCGCAACCCGACGGCCAACTCCTTCGGCTGGACGCTGTCGGACTACGCGACCATGGTCATCGGCAGCTGATCGTCGGGGAGGCAGGCGGCAGCCATCAAGACCAGGTGAAGTCCGGGAGCTTCAGCAGCTTCCCGCCCTGCATCGCGGATTCGTGCGCGAGGATGCCGACACAGGTCCAGTTGGCAGACAGCGCGGCGTTGGGGAAGGCCGCGCGCTCCTCGACGAGCGCCCGCAGGAACTCGTGTGCCAGATGGGGATGCGAGCCACCGTGGCCCGAGCCCTGGACGAACGAGAGGTGTTGGTTCTCGTCGCTGTCGTAGACGCCCTTCGTCGTGAAGTCCCGGATCTCCTCGGGCAGCAGGTGGGCGAAGTCGGTCACCTTGACGCGTTCAGGTGTCTCGCCTGTGTGTATGACCGGGTCTTCGTGCTCTATCTGCGTCCACTCGAAGCTCCTGGCCGAGCCATAGACGTCGAAGCTCTCGCGGTACTGCCGCGCCGTGTTGAACAGCGAACGTGTGACCTCGGCGCTGAGGTCACTGTCACGGAACTTGAGATGGCAGGACTCGATCGCGAACGGTGAACCGTACTTCGGGATCAGGGCCTCGTCGATGCGTCCCGAACCAAAGCACGAGACGTATTCCGCTTCGGCCTTCGCCAGAGCGAGCACGGGACCGACGCAGTGCGTCGCGTAGTGCATCGGCGGCAAGCCCTCCCAGTATCCCGGCCAGCCGGCCATCTCCTGCTGGTGTGAGGCCCGCAGGAACTGCAGCTTGCCGAGGGCGCCCCGTTCGTACATCTCTTTCACGAACAGGAACTCACGGCTGTAGACAACCGTCTCCATCATCATGTAGGTGAGTCCGGTCTGCTCGCAAAGCTCGACGATCCGCCGGGCCTCATCCAGGCTCGTGGCCATCGGCACCGTACAGGCCACGTGCTTGCCTGCTCTTAGGGCGGCGATGGCCTGCGGAGCATGGTCTGGAATCGGCGTGTTGATGTGTACGGCGTCGATGTCGGGATCGGCGAGCAGCTCCTCATAGCTCGTGTAGCGCCGCTCGATGGCGAACGCGTCGCCGATCTCGTCGAGCTTGCTGCGAGTGCGCTGGCAGATCGCGAACATGTTCGCGTCCGGGTGCTTGAGGTAGATCGGGATGAACTCGGCACCAAAGCCGAGACCGACGATTGCGACGTTGATCTTGCGCTCACTCATGGCATGCCTCCCGGACCTGGAGCATATGTCCGGCCTCACACGTCGTGGCAAGGCGATCGAGGTTTGCTCACGAATCGCCTATCGTCTGACCTCGCACCCTCCCGAGGTCGGCCATGGCCACGATCCGCACGCTGTTTGCTTTTGCCGCCGCTGCTGTTGTCGGGCTCCTTGCCCCGGTTTCGGCGCAGAAGTACAAGCTCCACACCTTCGAGAAGAGGCAGCTCGCGCGGCCCTTCTTCTGCGAGGGAGCGACGTTCGGCGACCTCAACCAGGACCGGCGCGCCGACCTGATCGCCGGCCCGTACTGGTACGAAGGTCCGACGTTCGAGACTCGACACGAGATCTACAAGCCGAGGGCGTTCAATCGCTGGGTCTATTCCGACAACTTCTTCCCCTTTGTCTACGACTTCGACGCCGACGGCTGGAACGACGTGCTCGTGGTCGGCTTCCCCGGCAAAGACGCTTCCTGGTACCAGAACCCGGCGGGCGCTGCAGGCCACTGGAAGCGGCACAAGGTCTTCGACGTCGTCGACAACGAGTCGCCGACGTTTCAGGACCTGACCGGAGACGGCCGCCCGGAGCTGATCTGCCAGACGGGCGGCCGTTTGGGTTGGGCGGCACCGGACTGGAAGGAGCCGGCAAAACCATGGCTCTTCCACGCCATCTCCAAGACCGGGATCGGAAAGCGCTTCACGCACGGCCTCGGTCTGGGTGACGTCGACGGCGACGGGCGCAAGGACATCGTCTGGAAGAAGGGTTGGTTCAGCCAGCCGGAGTCGTTGGCCGGCGACCCCTTGTGGACGCGGCACGACTTCGCCTTCGCGGGGCGCGGCGGCGCGCAGATGTATGTCTACGACGTGGATGGAGATGGCGACAGCGACGTCATCACGAGCGACAACGCGCACGGCTATGGCCTGTTCTGGTTCGAGCAGATCACCAAGGACGAGAAGATCAGCTTCGCCAGGCACCGGATCATGGGCGACAAGCCCGAGCACAATCGCTACGGCGTCGTCATCGGGAACCTGCACGCCCTCGATCTCGTCGACATGGACGGCGACGGCCTCAAGGACATCGTCACCGGCAACCGGTTCTGGGCGCACAGCGGACGCGATCCCGCGGACCGCGTACCGCCGGCCTTGTTCTGGTTCCGCCTCGTGCGCGCAGCCTCCGGCAAGGGCGCGCATTTCGTCCCGCACCTGATCGACGACAACTCCGGTGTCGGAGTGCAGGTCGTCGCCGGCGACGTCAACGACGATGACCTTCCAGACGTCGTCGTCGGGAACAAGATGGGCACCTTCGTCCACATCCACAAGGTCGAGAAGGTGACGCGCAAGAAGTGGATGAAGGCGCGTCGTGAAGCGATCGCTGCAGCGGCAAAGGGCGCGCTCTACTACGAGCGCAAGGGACCCATTCCCGTCGGTGCTGACGGCAAGAGCCTCAACCTGGGCTTCGAGTCCGGCGATCTGACCGACTGGACGGCCACGGGAACCGCCTTCGCCCGGATGCCGGTCAAGGGCGACACGGTGAGCACGCGGCGCAAGGACTCCAGCAGCGAACACGCGGGAGGCTACTGGGTCGGGACCTACGAACGGGACAAGTCCGACAAGGCGACCGGAACCCTGACATCGGTGCCCTTCGTCGCAACGCACCCCTATGCCAGCTTCCTGGTCGGCGGCGGGCGACTGAAGTCGCTACGCGCCGAGATTGTCCTCGCCGACACGGAGAAGGTCGTCTTTTCGGTGAGCGGCCGCAACCGCGAGAACATGTGGCCGCGCTTCGTCGACCTTACCAAGCACCGGGATAAGAAGATCTACATCCGTCTCGTCGACAACAGCAAGGCTGCCTGGGGACACATCAACTTCGACGACTTCCGCTTCCATGACGAGAAGCCCGCAGTGAAGAAGCGCGCCGAGGCCGAGTCGTCGTCCGGCAAGGAGCCGGGCGAGGCCGCCAAGGCGATGTCTGTTCCCGGTGGCTTCCGCGTGGACTTGATCGCCAGCGAGCCAGAGCTGCACCAGCCGATCGCGCTGACGATCGACGAGCGCGGCCGCCTGTGGGTCGCCGAGGCGCACACCTACCCCAAGCGCCAGCCGGATGGCAAGGGCCGCGACAAGATCCTCGTGTTCGAGGATGCCGACGCGGATGGCAGTTTCGAGAAGCGGACGGTGTTCGCCGAACAGCTCAACCTCGTCAGCGGACTCGAGGTCGGCTTCGGCGGTGTCTGGGTCGGCGCGGCCCCCTATCTGCTGTTCATCCCCGACAAGGACGGTGACCTCGTGCCGGACGCTGCACCGGTCAAGCTCCTCGACGGCTTCGGTTACGAGGACACGCACGAGACGCTCAACGCCTTCATCTGGGGGCCGGACGGTTGGCTCTACGGCTGCCACGGCATCTTCACGCATTCCAAGGTCGGCAAACCCGGCACGACGGAGGAGAGCCGGGTTCCCCTCAACGCCGGGGTCTGGCGTTACCACCCGACGAGGCACGACTTCGAGGTCTTCGCCTGGGGCTCGAGCAACCCTTGGGGCGTCGATTTCGATGACAACGGGCAGGCGTTCATCACGGCCTGCGTCATCCCGCATCTCTATCACGTGATCCAGGGCGCCCGCTACCACCGCCAGTCGAACAAGCACTTCAACCGCTACGTGTTCGCCGACATCAAGACGATCGCCGATCACCTGCACTACCTCGGCTCGCGGGGTGATGCCGGCAACGGAGTCTCCGACTCGGTCGGCGGTGGGCACGCGCACTGTGGTGCGATGATCTATGCCGGTGACAGCTTCCCCGACGCCTACCGCGGCAGGATCTTCTTCAGCAACATCCACGGCAACCGCATCAACACCGACCACCTGCTGCCTTCGGGGTCGGGCTTCATCGGCAGCCACGGCGCGGACTTCCTGGTTGCCAACGACCGTTGGTTTCGCGGCGTCAATCTGAAGTACGGGCCGAGCGGGAACGTCTACCTGATCGACTGGTACGACCAGCGTGCCTGCCACAGCAAGGTGCCCAAGCTCTGGGACCGTTCGAACGGCCGCCTGTATCGCGTGTCGTACGGCGAGCCGGGAGTCGTGCGAGTCGACCTCGCGGAGAAGTCGAGCGCCGAGCTCGTCGCGCTCCACCTGCACAAGAACAAGTGGTACGTGCGGATGGCGCGGCGCCTCCTGCAGGAGCGCGGTCCCGACCCGAAGGTGCACCTAGCGTTAGAGGCGATGCTCACCTCTAACCCGGACCCGGCAACGAAGCTATCCGCCTTGTGGACGCTGCACGCGACCGGCGGTCTGAGGCACGAGATGGCGATGGAGCACCTCGACAGCCCGCTGCCCTACCTCCGCGGCTGGGCCGTTCAGCTCTTGCTCGAGGACCGCCAGGCGGGCCCCGACCTCGTGGCAAAGCTGGCCAGGATGGCGAAGGACGACGACTCGCCGGTGGCACGCCTGTACCTCGCCAGTGCACTGCAGCGCCTGCCGCTGGCCGACCGTTGGGCCATCGCCGAGGAACTCGTCGCGCGTGCGGGGGACCGCACGGATCACAACCTGCCGCTGATGTACTGGTACGGCATCGAGCCACTCGTCATGACCGACCCGGCGCGCGCTCTCCGGCTCGCCCAGGCTACGCCGATCCCGCTCATCTCCCGTTTCATCGTCAGACGCATGGCGACCGACCAGAAGCCGCATCTGGCGCCGCTCGTCGCGGCGCTCACGAAGTCTGATGAGGCGCAGCAGGAGATGATCCTCGGCGAGATGCTCACCGCCCTGGAGAAACACGGACCGATCAAGAGGCCGCCCGGCTGGGACGAGGTCGCCAAGGCGCTCGCCAGGAGCGACAAGGAGCTGATCCGAGACCGGGCCCTGAACCTCGCGGCGGTGTTCGGAGTCACCGCTGCGTTGCGGCCTCTTCGCGAGTGTCTCACCGATCGCAAGCTCGAGAAGCGGCGCCGCGCGCAAGCCCTCAAGAGCCTCTTACTCGTCAAGGACGGCGGTACGCTCCCCCTCCTGCGCGGACTCCTCGACGATCTGCAGATGGCGGGTCCTGCCATCCGTGGCCTTGCCAAGTTCGACGATCCGAAGACGGCGGCGCTTCTCATTGACCGCTACTTGCAGATGCGGCACTCCGATCAGAAGGACACGGTCAGCACGTTGACGGCCAGAGCGAGCTGGGCGAAGGCCATGCTCGCATCGATCGCGGCCAAGAAGATCCCCGCGACGGTGTTGGACTCCGCCACCACGCGCCGTCAGATCGCCGGTCTGAAGGACGAAGGCCTCGACAAGCTCATGCAGGTGGCGTGGGGACACTCTTCGACGAGGAGTGAGGACAAACAGAAACTGATCAAGGCCTGGCAGAAGAAGCTGCCGGGTGAGCTCATCGACAGCGCCGATCTATCGAATGGCCGCGCGGTGTTCGCCAGGACTTGCATGAAGTGCCACAAGCTCTTCGGGCTCGGGCGCGAGGTCGGACCGGACCTGACCGGTTCCAACCGCGGCAACCTCAACTACATTCTCAGCAACATCCTCGACCCGAGCGGCGAGGTGGCGAAGGACTACCTGAGTACGGTGCTCTCGACGAAGGACGGTCGCATGATCACCGGGCTCCTCGTCGACGACAACGATCGCAGCGTCACCCTCAAGACCGAGAACGAGGAGGTGGTAGTCGCGCGAGCCGACATCAACATCGATGAGGACGGCAAGCCGGAGCTGTGGACTTCGACGACGTCGATGATGCCCGAGGGCCAGCTGGACGGAATGAAGTTCGACGACGTGCGCGACATGATTGCCTACCTCGCGAGCGACGAGCAGGTGCCGATGACCGCTACTGCGGAGAACCTGGCCACCTTCTTCACCGGCGAGGATCTGACTGGGTGGACTGCGGATCCCTCTGTCTGGCGGGTCGAGAACGGTGAGATCGTCGGACGCGCCGAGAAGGGCCTGAAGAAGAACAACTTCGCCAGCAGCCACCTCCTGCTCGGCGACTTCCGGCTCACGCTCGAGGTCAAGCTCGTCGAAGACCGTGGCAACAGCGGCATCCAGTTCCGCAGCGAGACCTTGGTCAACGGGGCGATGAAGGGCTACCAAGCTGACATCGGCGTCGGTTGGTGGGGCAAGCTGTACGAGGAGCACGGCCGCGGTCTGATCTGGAAGAAGCCCGGCGACGCTCTCGTCAAGAAGGGCGAGTGGAACACCTATGAGATCCTCGCGGTCGGCGGTCGAGTGCAAACGGCGATCAACGGCGCGCTCTGCGTCGACCTTGTTGACAAGAGCGGCGCACACCGCGGCGTGATCGGTCTCCAGCTGCACTCAGGCGGCCCGACGGAGGTGCGCTTCAGGAATCTCAAGCTCGAACTCGCCCCGACGTTCGTGCTGAAGACCGTGGAGTGAGGCAACGACCGCCCGAACTACATCGTCCACGTCGCACGGATCCAGCAACCACGCACCCATCCAAGCCCGTCAGTTCTGACGGGTGCGCGTCGCTCGCGTGATCTCTACAGGGTGATTTTCTAGCCCTAGGGAAGCAGGCCCGTGAACTGCATCACCATCCCAACGCCCGGGGTCCACATGCCGGTTGCCTTCTGGTAGTCCCAGTGACCCAGCAGTTGCGTGTGCCGAACGTTGCCGCTGATCGTCACCCCCAGACCCGCCGATGTCACCCAGCCCAAGTTGTTTGACTTCGCGTCGACGAAGAGGGTCTGCATGTAGAGGTTCAAGCCCTTGAGCCCCGCGGCATTGGGAATCGACATCCCGAGGTCATACTTCCAGCCGCTGACCGTCTGGGTCCAGGTCGGGATGAACATGAAGTCCACGCTGACATAGAGATGGTTGCCCGGGGCGCCGACGCCGGCCAGGTCGAACGGGAGCGGGATGGGCCCGTACTTGTGGTTGGACAGCCCAAAGGCGATCGCTGCCGGGATCGCCCGCGTGAGCCCACTAGCCCCCACTGCCAGCTTGCCGCCAGGGATGACGCTCTGCGGGCTCAAGCAGGCAAAGGTATACCTCTCCGCCGACTTGAACGGACCGTTCTTGCCGAAGCTCCAGGAGCTGCCACCGACGTTGGAAACCGCGTGCGCGTCAATGAAGTAGTTTGACTTGGTCGGCTTGATGGGCACTTCGAACTCAACCAGCAGGTTGCCCTTCGGACTCACAAAGACAAACGGCTTCTGGAACTTCCAGACGATGTTGAAGGGACGGATGTTCGCGATCTGGGGTGGCAGCGTGAACGCTCCCGAAAACATGACAGTCTGCGCACCGGTGCGGTTCGTCGCGAATGTCTGGCTCATGGTCAAGGCGGTCTTTGACGTGTACCCGAGCGAGAGCTTGAGCTGCGAGAAGGTGCGGGATGGAACCGCGGGCATCGTGCGGCCGTCAGCACGGAGCGCGAGTTCATTCAGCACCGCTGAGCCATGCGTCACCGCCCAAGCATCGATGACCTGCTGGGCTCTGCCTCCGCCGTAGCCCGAGAAGTGGGGCGTCTGAGTGCTCCCCTCCATTCCGGCAGCCGGGAAGGGCAGGACGCGCGTCTGCTGCGCGGTGAGCCCGCCGCCAAAGACGGTCAGGCAGAAAACGAGGGAGAGGACTCGGGACATCTTGTGGCTCCGTGCAAGGCGAGGAATGGACCCATTGTAATCGAAGCAAGCGAGTCGAACAGGGGCAAGGGCCGGGACAATGCTGCCTTTGCTAGGAATAGGCTTCACGGAAACCATATCCGGGCCAGGGCGGGTGCTGTGCCAAGCGTTCTTGTGCTTGGGCGACGGCGCAGGCAGCCTCTTCGGGGCGCCGAAGGAACTTCCATGCGCACACCGGTTCCACAGCTGTTCGGCCGTTACTCCCGCGAGAGCGAAAGGAGCGCGGCTCTGCTCAGCGGCGCCGCCGTCTCTGCCGCCCACTGTTATCCGTGACCGGTGTCGCGGTCCTCCACCGGATGCCCTTTTGACGAGCCCGGCGAATGTGGCGTTGCGAGTCCTTCGCCCCCCCCGCGTCAGACTCCGCCGCTTCCCTCAGCGCCGCTCTGAGCGTCTTGGCGTCTGCCCTCACGGGGACGTGCACGAGTTGCTTGCCCTGGACGCCGTAAGCACCTGGCACAACAACGAGGATGCCGGGTTCCCCTGAAGCGCCATCGACCTTCGCCAGGTCGCTCACGTCCTTGGTCATGGCGAAGAGAAAACGGCCGATGATCTCCTTGCTCCATGCAAGCTCGACGAGCTTCGCTTCGAGAGCGGCCCGTGTCTCGAGGTCAGGCGCGTAGACGATCGCGAGGCGCTGCGAGTCACAGGCTGCGACGTTCATTGCCAGGCGCACGCTCTTGAGATACGGCAGGCCGAGGTCCACCGGCCTTGTCTTGCCTGGCTTGTAGTCCACGGCGATCTCATTCATCTCGAGCGCCATGTCTTCTGCCACGCCAAAGGCCCAGCCTGGGGCACGGCCGGCGTTGACGAGCTTCTTCTTGCCGTCAGGAGCGAGGATGCAGAACACGGTGTTCTGCAGCACCCCCCGCATCGTGAACACGCTCTGCAGGAAGTCGACCTCGCCGGCATCTTCGTAGCTCGCGAGACGAACGCAGATGAACTTGCGGGAAGCGGCAACAACCTCGGGGTCGGACAGGTAACTCCTGTCCATTCTCTGCTTACCCGGTCACCAGACCCCAGGCACCTTGTTGCAGTGCGGTGCGGCCGAAACCACCAAGATAGGACGGTTTGTGCGCTTGGCTGCGGCCTTCGCGCGGTCCCAGGTCCCGAACCAAGCGACGCGCTGCTCCACGCGCCGCCAATCCACGGTAACACCGGGGCCTCTCCCCTGGGCGAGCAGCGAAGCCGAGATCAACAAGACGGCAAGCAGGTAGATCAGGCGCGTGTACATCTCCCTTGTCTGCCCAGCATTGTCGCCAGCGAAGCTTACGCTCACCTTGCGGCAGCGCGATCCGCCCTAGCCGAGCGCAGCGATGCCAGGCAGCGCCTTGCCTTCCAGGAGTTCGAGGCTCGCTCCCCCCCCGGTCGAGACGTGGTCGATCTCGTCGGCGAGCCGGAGCTTTTCGATAGCTGCCACCGAGTCGCCACCACCGACGACACTGAAGCCATCGCTCTTGGCGACCGCCTCCGCGACGCGTTCGGTGCCCCGGCAGAACTGGTCGAACTCAAACACGCCCATCGGACCGTTCCAGACAAGAGTCTTGGCGTCGGCCAAGAGCTCGGCGTAGCGCTTGCGCGAGTCGGGACCGATGTCGAGACCCATCAAGTTGTCGGGAATGTCGGGGCCGAGGATCTCGTAGGCGCTGTCGTGCTCGAATTTCACCGCGGCGAGGTGGTCGCTAGGCAATGCCAAGTCCTTGCCCTGCTCGGCGGCCGCGGAGAGCACCGACTTGGCCTCCTCGAGCAGGTGGTCCTCGACGAGGCTCGTGCCAACCCCGACCCCCTGCGCCTTGAGAAAGGTGTAAGCCATGGCTCCGCCGATCAGCAGGCGGTCGACTTGCGGCAGCAGGTTACGAATGACCGGCAACTTGTCGGACACCTTGGCGCCGCCGAGAATCGCGACGAAGGGCCGTTCAGGGTTCTGTAGAACCCTGCCGAAGGCTTCGACCTCTTTCCAGACCAGGAACCCCGCGCCACTCGGCAGGTGCTGCGGCACGACCACGACCGATGCGTGCGCCCGGTGGCAGGTGCCGAAGGCGTCGTTGACATAGACATCGCCGAGCGCCGCCAACGCCTTGCCGAAGGCAGCGTCGCCGGCCGTCTCGCCAGGATCAAAGCGCAGGTTCTCGAGGACGAGCACCTCGTCTTCTTGTAGCCCGAGCGCCAGGTCTTGGGCGAGCGCGCCCGTGCATTCGGGCGAGGCGCGCACGCTCCAGCCACTGAGTTCCTGCAGGCGTTCAGCGACCCGCAGGAGTCGCATCGAGTCCACGACCCTGCCCTTGGGCCGGCCGAAGTGGGACATGAGGATCGGTCGGCCGCCGTGCTCGAGGACGCACTTGATGGTCGGCAGCGCCGCCTCGATCCGCGCGTCCGACGTTACACGCCCGGCGTCATCGACGGGGACGTTGAAGTCGACGCGAATCAGTACGCGCTTGCCGCCGACCTCTAGCTCGCCGAGTCGCTTCATCACATCGCATGCGCTTTGGCAATCAGGTCAGCGACTCGGCAGGAGTAACCCCACTCGTTGTCGTACCAGCTGACCACCTTGACGCAGTTGCCGCCGATGACCATCGTCGCCTGTGCGTCGAGGATCGAGCTGTGTGGGTCATGGATCACGTCCGAGCTGACGATCGGATCCTCGGTGTAAGCAAGGACACCCTTCATCGGCCCTTCAGCGGCAGCCTTCATCGCCGCGTTGATCTCTTCCTTGGTGGTGTCGCGCGACAGCGTCACGACCAAGTCGACCACCGAGCCGTCGCCGACCGGAACGCGCATCGCCATGCCGTCGAGCTTGCCATTGAGATCTGGCAAGACCTTGCCGACCGCGCGAGCTGCGCCAGTCGACGTCGGGATGATGTTGAGCGCGGCGGCGCGCGCACGCCGCATGTCCGAGTGGATCTGGTCAGCCGTGTTTTGGTCGTTCGTGTAGGCGTGCACCGTCGTCATGAGGCCCTTCTCGATGCCGAAGTTCTCGTGCAACACCTTGGCGACCGGCGCCAAGCAGTTGGTCGTGCACGAGGCGTTGCTGATCACCCTGTCGGTGCTGCGCAGGGCCTCGTCATTGACGCCGAGCACGATCATGTTGTCGATTTCGCCCTTCGGCGGCACGGTCAGCAGCACCTTCGGGGCGCCGGCGTCGACGTGCTTCATGCAGGCCTCCTGCGTCACGAAGAAGCCTGTGCTCTCGACGACGAAGTCGACGCCGATATCGCTCCACGGCAGGTGCGCCGGGTCACGCTCGGACAGGACACGGACGCTGCGACCGGCGATCGTCAGTTCCCCCTCGCCAGCGACAACCGTGCCAGGGAAGCGCCCGTGGACCGAGTCATACTTGAACAGGTGGGCGAGCGAACTGGCCGGTGCGAGGTCATTGATCGCGACGACCTCGAAGTCTGCCCGTTCTTCCATGACGCGAAAAACCATGCGGCCGATCCGGCCAAAGCCGTTGATTCCGACCTTGATAGCCATCGATAGTCTCCTGAGCTCGGGGCTTGAAGGGCTGGTGCCGTGATGAAGGCAGTGAACGAGGATGGGAATTTGAAGGCGGAGGAGGATAGCGATCGGCAGCGGCCTTCTCCACGCTGCACCGGGATCATGGAGCGTCTTGCTACCCACCTAGCCCGGCAGCTGGCGCGGCACGCCGACGCCATCGGCCTCGGCGCGACCCGCCCTTGGTTGGTCGGCTTTTCGCACGGACCTGACTCGACGGTTCTGCTCACGCTCCTGGCTCGCCAGGCACGCACAAAGCCGCTTCCACCAATCGTAGCGGTGCACGTGGACCATGGCCTGCGGCAGGAATCCGCCAGCGAGGCGCGAACTGCAGAGCGCTTCTGCAGAAGCTTGCACATCCCCTGCAGGGTGGTGCGGGTCGTTTGCAACGGCGAGACCACCGCGAGGCGTGAACGATACGCGGCGTTCTCGACCATCGCCGCGGAGATGGGCGCCCGCGCCGTCCTGCTCGGACACCACAAAGACGACCAGGTCGAGACGGTTCTCATGCGCATCATCCGGGGCACCGGCCCCCTCGGTCTCGCCGGCATCCCCGCGCTGCGCGCTCTGGGCGAGGCGAGGGTATTCCGACCCCTGCTGCAGGTGCCGCGGCGCGCCATCGAGGCGGCTCGGCGGGCATTGGCGGTGCCGGCCATCGAAGATCCGACCAACAGCGATCCGAGCCAGACTCTGCGCAACCGCGTGCGCCACGAGCTGCTGCCGCGCCTACGCGAGCAGGACCCCGACGACGAGCGAGTCCTGGCTCTTGCCCGTGCAGCCCGCCGGCTGCGCGCCGCGGTCGACGGCGAGCTCGCGGGCATCGACTATGCCCGCGAGCCAGGCGTGGTAAGGCTGCCACTGAGCGCCCTCGCCACCCTGAGCCCCTGGGCCGGTGAGACCCTCCTGGCGCGCGCGCTCCAGGACCTCGATCGCGCCGTACCACCCAGCCGACACCTCGCTCGACTGCTTGCCCTGCGCGATGCACGGGTTCAGGCTCGCGTCGAGGCGCGCCACTCTTGGTTCGCCGTGCGCGAGCGTGACGCCGTGACACTACGATCTCAGACACCGCCGCGCGGACTCGCCGAAGGCCTAGCCGACGAAGACGCACACGCATGAACCCCCTCGTCGAACGACTGCTCGCCAATCTCCTCGAGCTGCGCGAGGACATAGACCGAGTGGCCGCGGCCACCGGCCGCAGCCACTCCGACATCGACCTCCTTCCGGTGAGCAAGTATGCAACTGCACTCGAGACGCAGGCACTCGCCGAGGCGATGGTCGCTGCAGGCCTCGAGGTGCGCCTGGCCGAGAGCCGTGTGCAGGCGTTGGTGCAAAAGGCCAGCGAGCTGGCCGGCACCGGGCCGGAAATCCTTTGGGACCTGATCGGCACCCTGCAATCGAACAAAGCGGGCAAGGCGCTGCGGGTCGTCGACCGGATCCACAGTTTCGACCGGGAATCGATCCTGATCCAACTCAACAGCCTGGCTCAGGCCCAGGAGGCTCAGCCCGGCACTACGGCTCGCACGGTTGCCGGGCTCCTGCAGGTCAACATCTCGGCCGAGGGGGCCAAGCACGGGTTTGACCCCGACGACCTGCCGGCCGTGCTCGAGATGGTGGCGGGCCTTCCTGGCATTCGGCTGCTCGGTTTCATGGGAATGGCGGCGCGCAACACCGACCACGACAGCGCTAGAACCGCCTTTGCCGCCCTTCGCCAGCTGCGCGATCGCCTCGCGCCCGAGCTACCACATCTGTCGATGGGCATGAGTCGCGACTACCGCGGCGCTATCCTGGAGGGTTCCACGATCCTTCGGATCGGTTCGCTCCTATTTCGATCGCCGCCGCGATCCCGCCCCGGAGAGGACACCGCCGCCGAGGCCTGACCTGCGCATGGCACGAATCATCTTTCACGACGGAACCGAGCACGAACTCGATCCCACTGAGCCGACGACGGTCGGCGCATCCCAGGACGCGACCATCCACTGCGCGGGCGCTTCCGACGTGCACTGCGTCATCCGTTCGCTCAAGGACGGCGGCTACGGCATCAAGGACCTCGGCTCCACTTCAGGAACCCTGGTCAATCACAAGCCGGTGCAGACCGCCCGGCTTTACAGCGGCGACAGCATCGAGATCGGCGGAATCGGCCTGACCTTCGAGGACGCCTCGATGCCGCGACCGGTGGCGCAGCAGGAAGAGCAGGCAAAGGCTCCCGAGGCCGTCACGCCAGTCAAGCAGACCATGGGCGGCTACGAGATCCTCTCGGTGATCGGCCACGGTGGCATGGGCACGGTCTACAAGGCCATGCAGCTGTCGTTGCACCGTGAGGTCGCGATCAAGGTGCTCAAGGACGACCTGTGCAAGGATCCCAGCTTCGTCAAGCGCTTCGTGTCGGAGGCCCGCGCGGCAGGTCGCTTCAACCACCCCAACGTGGTCCAGGTGTTCGACGTCGACGAGCACAACGGCAAACCCTTTTACTCGATGGAGCTGCTGCCCGGCGAAAGTCTCGAAGGCGTCATCAAGAGACAGGGCCAACTCGAGTTTGACGCTGCGGTGTCGGCGATCGACGACGCGGCGCGCGGGCTCGCTTACGCGGACGAGCTCGGCATCGTGCACCGCGACATCAAGCCGGACAACCTGATGCCGACGGCGCAGGGGTCCATCAAGATATGTGACCTCGGTCTCGCCGCTGCCCCCAACAAGGTCGAGGGAAAGGGACGCATCCTCGGCACGCCGCACTTCATCAGTCCCGAGCAAGTCCGCGGCGAGGCAGTCGACCACCGCAGCGACCTCTACTCGCTCGGCTGCACCTTCTATCGCTTGCTCGCCGGCAAGAACCCGTATCCGCGCCGGACCGTGCGCGAGATCCTCAAGGCCCACCTCGAAGCCCCGGTACCTAGGCTCAAGGACGCCCGGCCCGACACACCGGACGAAGTCGACGCCGCGGTCGCCATGCTCATGGCAAAAGACCCGGCCGCGCGCTACCAGCACGCCGCTGCGCTGGTGGCCGACCTGGAAGCGTGGCTCCAGAAGCGTCGCCGCAGCAAGCTGCCACTCATTCTCGGGAGCGCCGTGCTGCTAGTAGCAGTCTTCGGCGTCTTCCAACTGACGCGCGGGAACGGTGCGAAGGTCATCAAGGTCGTCGAGACCGACCCCAACGCCGCAAAGATTCGGGGCGAGAACAAGGAACTCGAAGCAAAGCTCGCCAGGACCAAGATCATGGTCACGGTGCCGATCGAGCGTGCAACCGCCCTCGAGAAGATGGCCAAGCTGCACCCTGACACAGCCGCGGCGAGGGGCGCTCTCAAGGAAGCCGCGGCGTTGCGCACGAGCGAGGCCGACCGCCTGGCCAAGCTCGCCAAGCGACAGGCGCGCGAGCAACAGCTCGCGCGGGCCATCGAGAGCGAGGCGGGGCCTCTGCTCGCGGCCGGCGACCCGCTCCTGGCCTGGAAGCGCGGTCTCGCACTCGCTGGCACCGGCCAGCGTGCGGCGATCGTTGAAAAGGCTGTCGCGAGCCTCGGCGGCAAGGTGCTCGAGGCGATTCGCAAGCGCAGCGAGGCCGCGTTCGCTACGTTCGAGAAGACTGCCACCACGACGGGGTCGAAGCTCGACGACGTGCTGCAGGCCTTCCGCGCCGCCGTGGCGCTACCGGAGGGAAGAGCCCGACCCGAAGGCACGACCGAGGTCGTTTCCGCCTTCCAGGTGCGGGCGGCCCGGCTCGTCGAAGACGAGGGTGCCCGACGGATCGCGGAGACCCAGAAGAGGCATGGCGAGTTCGTGGCGGCACGCCGCGCCCTGCTGCTCGGCAAGGGGGGTGTGCTCGAGCTGGCGCGCCGTGGCGACCTAACCGCGGCAATGTCCAAGATCGATGCACTGAGCACGCCGTCAGACCTGACCAAGGAGTGGGTGCCGATCGTGGCCCTGCGGGACTTGCTCGGACTCGCCGCAACGGCACGCAATGCCCTCGCCAAGGACATTGCCGACGGGCGTACACCGGTCGTGACGCGTCTGGGCGAGGACTCGCGGGCAACGAAACTCGCCAAGGGCCAGATCACGCTGACCAGTGGCAGCGGCAGCGATGAGGTCCTGCCGCTATGGACCTCGCCGGAGATCCTCGCGTCGCTGTTCGGCAAGCGGGAGCAGGAGAAGGCGGTCCCCGCCTCGCGCCTGGCTGCGCTCGTCGTCGCAGGTCTCGCCAATGGCTTACCTGTGGCCGAGCAAATGATGCAGCACACCAACGGCGGAGCAGCGACGGGTGCAGCGTTTCCGCACGGGATCGCCAGAGCTTTCGCGGCCGCCAGGGCCGGCCACAACACACACCCGAGGCCGGTCGTGCTGGAGGGCAAGGCCCTCGTCGTGCTGAGCCGCATGCTGCAGGCGTTGCAGAACAACGCCCACGACCTCTGTGATCACTGGGCAGAGACTCTCGAACGAGATCACGCGTCCACTGTCACGGGCGTCGCACTCGGCCTACGCTAGGGCGCTAGTAGACCAGGAAGAGGACGGCCTTGTTCCCACGACCGAACCAGATGGAAGAGTTGCGCGCGAAGTCGCAAACCGCCGCGGAAGACCTCGTCCAGCGAAGCGGGCGCCGCCCGCGGGTGGCGATGTTCCTCGGCACAGGGCACGTGGAGTTCGCCGGGCGCCTCGAGAACAAGCAGACGTTCGCCGTCGAAGACCTTCTCGATTTTCCGAGCGGCGTCGAGAGCCAGAGCCTGCTCATCGGGACCTACGAGGGAATGGACGTCATCGTCGCCGATGCACCGCTGGCGCCGTACTTGGGTGTGAGCGGTATGGAACTGGCCTTCCCTGTGCGGGTGTTCCGGCGCATGGGCGCGGAAGTGCTGGTGCTGACCGCGGCCGCAGCCTCGCTACGGCCGGGCGCGACACCCGGCGACCTCGGCTTCGTCACTGACCACCTCAACTTCACGAACATCAACCCGCTCATTGGCAGCAACGACGAACTGCTCGGGCCGCGTTTCCCCGACATGAACGCGCCATATGACGCAGACCTCAAACAACTGGCACGATCGGTGGCCGAAGACGTCGGTTTCCCGTGTCACGACGGCGTCTTCTGCGCGATCCAGGGCCCGAGCCTGCCGACCCGCGCAGAATATCGCTATCTCCGCTCCGCCGGCGCAGACTTCGTCGGCATGTCAACCGTGCCCGAAGTCATCGCGGCCGTTCACGCAGGCTTCCGCTCGGTCGCCATCCTCGGCATCACGCAGCGTGTTGATCCGATGCGCCCGGAACCGACCGACCTCGAGAACATGGTCGACGCCGCCGACCTCGCCGCGCCGCGCGTCAGCACGGTGCTGGCCGGGGTGCTCGAGAAACTCGCACAGCAGTGACCCGCTCGACCCGCCTCGCGGTGCTGATCTCAGGATCCGGCCGGAGCCTGGAGAACCTGGCGCAGGTCATCGCCGCCGGAGAGTTGGACGCGACGATTGCGCTGGTGATCTCGTCCCGCGCCAAGGTGAAGGGGGTCGAGCGCGCCAAGCAGCTCGGGTTGCCGTGTGTCGTGATTCGGCCGCGCGATGTGGGCGATGCAGCGGAGCATTCGAGGAAGCTCTTTGCTGTCGTCCGCGAAGCGGGTGCGGAGTTGTTGTGCTTGATGGGCTTCCTTAGCAAGCTGATCATCCCGCGGGACTTCGAACGCAAGGTACTGAACATTCATCCGGCGCTGTTGCCGGACTTCGGCGGCCAGGGGATGTATGGGGAGCGCGTGCATGCGGCGGTGATTGCGGCCCGGCGGCGCGAGAGTGGGTGTACGGTGCACTGGTGTGACGATGAGTACGATCACGGGGAGATCGTGCTGCAACGCAGGTGTGCGGTGCTGGACGGGGATACGGTCGGGGACTTGGCCGCAAGGGTCTTCGCGGAGGAGATCTTGGCCTATCCGGAGGCCTTGCGGAGGGTCTTGGGGCCCTAGGGCGGGGCCAAACACGGGCCGGCATCTGTTGCGCACCCGGTCTCAGCTACAGCCGCTCGTCGCCCCGCAGGTGTGGCACTTCAAGCAGGTCCCGTTGCGCACCATCGTCATCGACCCGCACTCGGGGCACGCTTCACCTTCGTAGCCCTTGATCCTGGCCTCGGCGACAATCCGGGCTTGGGTTGCAACCTCGGCCTGCGCGACTGGGGTCTCGGTCGGCTTGGGCCCATGCGGTGGCGGGAACAGTTCAATGATCGGCTCGCCGTCGTCGGTGTGCGGACCCTTCGCGTCGCCGTCACTCCCATCCTCGTCCGTCTCCGCATCGCCCGTCTTCGCATCGCCCACGTTCTTGCGGCCCAGGTTCCTGTCGCTGCCCGGCCCCGGACTTGTGGCCCCAGTGTCCAGCATCACCTCCGGCTGCACATGCGCCAGGTCACCGCGACCCAGGTAGCTGATGGCCAACTCGCGGAAGATGTAGTCGATGATCGATGTCGAGAACTTGACCTTGTCGTGACCCTGCACGACCCCCGACGGCTCGAAACGCGTGAACACGAACGCATCGACGTACTCCTCGAGCGGCACGCCGTGCTGCAGGCCAAGCGAGATCGCGATCGCGAAACAGTTCATCAACGACCGGAACGCTGCACCCTCGCGGTGCATGTCGAGGAAGATCTCGCCGAGCGTCCCATCCTCGTACTGCCCTGTGCGGACGTAGATGTTGTGCCCACCGACGACGGCCTTCTGCGTGAAGCCGGAACGGCGATAAGGCAGCAAGCGCCGACCGCGCAGCGTGAAGCCCCGGTCGCGCTGGGCGAAGTCCTTGTCCTCCTCCACCGCCTCGGCATCACTCTCGATGAACCGGGCCGCGGCCGCCGCTGCGACCTGCGCAACCTCCTTACTCACGCCTGGCAGTGCCGCGGCAAGAGCCTGCCCCATGACGTCGTCGGCTTCCTCCCTGTCGGCCAGGCCGAGTTCCTCAAGGGCGAGCGAGGACAACGGCTGCGAGAGCTTGGAGCCGTCGCGGTAGAGCGCGACCGCCTTGATCATCGATCTCCACGAGTTGACGTAGGCCTCGTGCACGTCGCCCAGCGTCGCCTCGGTGGGCATGTTGATGGTCTTGGAGATCGCGCCGGAGAGGAACGGCTGCGCGGCCGCCATCATGCCAATGTGCGCCCCGTACTGGATGTACCGCGTGCCGCGTCCACCGCATCGATTGGCGCAATCGAAGATCGGCAAGTGCTCGTCACGCAGGTGCGGCGCGCCTTCGACGGTCATCGTGCCGCAGCAGTAGTCGTTCGCCGCCCGGATCTCTTCTTCGCCGAAGCCAAGCTCGGCCAGGAGGTTCAGCTCCGGCCGTGCCAACACCTCGGCACTCAGCCCTAGCTCGTTGCGGCAGAAGTCCTCGCCGAGGTTCCAGACGCTGAACGCGTAGGAGAGATCGAAGGCCGCTTGTAGCTGTCCCTCGAGCTTGTCCAGTCGCTCGTCATCGAAGCCACGATCGCGCAGCGCAACGTGGTTGACGCCAGGTGCACCACGCAGCGTGCCGTGCCCCTTGGCATGGGCAAGGATGTCGGCGATCTCTCCTTCGCTGTAGCTGAGGCGCTGCAGCGCCGGCGCGAGGCTCTCGTTGACGATCTTGAAGTAGCCGCCGCCGGCCAGCTTCTTGAACTTGACCAGCGCGAAATCCGGCTCGATGCCGGTGGTGTCGCAACCCATCACGAGCCCGATGGTCCCCGTCGGCGCGATCACGGTGACCTGCGCGTTGCGGTAACCGTGCTGCTCGCCGGTCTCCAACGCTCGATCCCAGGACGCCCGCGCCGCTGTCAAGAGCGCTGGCGGACAGACCTCGGCATCGATGGTCACCGGCACGACCGAAAGGTCTTCGTAGTCAGATTCGGCAGCAGACCACGCCGCACGCCGGTGATTGCGGATCACGCGCAGCATGTGCTCGCGGTTGTCCGCATACCGCTCGAATGGCCCGAGCTCTCCGGCCATCTGGGCACTCGTCGCGTAGGCCCCGCCCGTCATCACAGCCGTGATGGCACC
Source organism: Planctomycetota bacterium (assembly GCA_002685965.1). Lineage (GTDB taxonomy): Bacteria > Planctomycetota > UBA1135 > UBA1135. The sequence goes on from NYZE01000040.1 coordinate 19,990, forward strand.
GCAGATCGCCCGGCCAGCGTCGCTGTCGTAGGCGATCCCCTGGCGCATCAGCAACGTCCCTAGGTTGGCGTAGCCGAGCCCGAGAGTCCGGTACTCGTAGCTCTTCTGCGCGATGCTCTCGGACGGGAACGATGCCATCAGCACGCTCACCTCGAGCACGACCGACCACAGTCGCACCGCGTGCTCGAAGCGCTCGATGTCGAAGCGGAACGGCTCCTTCGCCTCCGCGCCGTCGAAGAGGGGCGCAGCCTCCTGGTCGCCGCCCTCGAAGTGCACGAGGTTGATCGATGCCAGGTTGCACGCCGTGTCATCGAGGAACATGTACTCCGAACAGTTATGGACGACGATGCCACCCGCCACGAAGTGGTGCGTCGCAGCTTCGGTCAGGTCGTAGACCGGCTCCTCGCCGAGCGGCTCCACATCGCGGACGCGATCCAGGAGCGGCTCGACCCTGCCGTCGATAGGTCCGCTCTCCGCAAGGCCGTCCGGTCCTGCACCGCCCCCCAGCGGCAGCCCGATCTGTTCGAGCAGCCGGACACCACAGGCACCCATCACATAGAGCCGTGCGTCGCCGAGCCGGGACTTGATCCCGAAGGCCAACAAGAGCTGCTGCGCCTGCTGCAAGATTCCCTGGGCACCGCCAAAGGCAACCCCGGCCCCCGACACCTCGCCAGCAGCAGCGAGCATGCCACGCAGTACTGCAGCCACCGACTCCCGATCGAGCTCGAAGACCGCATCGCAGAAGCTCTGCGCCCGTCCCGAGCGGTCGATCTTCAGCAGCGCACGCGCCTCGACGGCGGTCGCCCGGGGCAGCGTCGCCACCGCCCCAGTGACACCGCCGCCGCAAGCGCCGCCACCCAGGACAGCGCTGTCGGCCGCCTGCGCGCCGAGGTCTTCGGCCTGCACACGCTGGAGCATGCGCCGGCCAAACGGGGATCCAGAAAGGACCAGCACGTCCTCGGCGCAGAGATCCCGCGCCGCCACATCGCCGCGGTTGACCGTCAACACTCGGTGATCGGCGGTCAGCTCGACCGTGTAGCCACTGTCCGTGCGCAACCTGTAGACACGCTTCACGCCGGTCTCAAAGGCCGGCTCCACAGCATGCAACGCAGCATCGCCGCCGACGACGTCGAACGGCTCCTCCAGCAGCGCGTCGATGCGCCGCAGGCCATCTCCGGTCGCGACCAGCGTGCTGCCGGTCACGCACGGATTGCTGGCGTTGATGCGGCCACCGTCGGGGCAGGGGTGCCACTCGTTGATCGTGGTGTCGAACTGGATGCCGGGATCGGCACACGACCAGGCCGAGTTGCAGATCTTGTCCCAGAGTTCGGCGGCCGGGATCTTGCGAGCGACCTTGCCGTCCTTACGCCGGATCAGCTCCCAGTCCTCACCCTTCTCGAGCGCGTCGAGGAAGGTGTTGGGTACACGCACCGAGTTGTTCGAGTTCTGACCAGAAACCGTCAGGTAGGCCTCGCTGTCCCAGTTGACATCGAAGTCGGCGAGGCCCATGTCGCGCACACCTTGGCCGATGATCTGCAGCGCCTTGCGGATCATCTGGTCAGGGACGTAGCACGAGCGCGCGTTGCGCACGGCGGCGCGCAACGCCGCATTGTCACGCGGATTGGCAACGAGCTTCTGGCCGTCGACAAGGTCGGCATCGTCCTGTGCCGCATCCGCTTCCGCGTCGACCCACGCGGCCTTGAGCATCTGCCCGAGACACTTCTTCATCGTCCGCGAGCCGGCCACGAGGGCCGCGACCTTCTGCTCTTCGGCTGCCTTCCAGGTGATGAAGTCCTCGACATCGGGGTGATCAATGTCGAGGCAGACCATCTTGGCTGCGCGTCGCGTCGTGCCACCAGACTTGATCGCGCCCGCGGCGCGATCGCCGATCTTGAGGAAGGACATCAAACCCGAGGACTTACCACCACCAGAAAGCGGCTCGCTCTCGCCACGCACGGCCGAGAAGTTGGACCCGGTCCCGCTGCCGTACTTGAACAGCCGCGCCTCTCGGGTCCAAAGGTCCATGATGCCGCCCTCGTTCACGAGATCATCGCTAACGGCTTGGATGAAGCAGGCGTGCGGCTGCGGGTGCTCGTACGCGTTACGCGCGCGACGCATCTTGCCGGCCTTCGGGTCGACGAACATGTGACCCTGTGGCGGACCCTCGATCCCGTACGACCAAAAGAGTCCGGTGTTGAACCACTGCGGTGAGTTCGGCGCCGCCATCTGCGCAGCGAGCATGTACGAGATCTCGTCATAGAACGCGCGCGCGTCGTCCTTGCTGTCGAAGTAGCCGTACTTTTCGCCCCACCATGTCCAGCAACCGGCCAGCCGGTGGAAGACCTGCCGCGCGTCGTGCTCGGTGCCTTCTACGGTCTCGCCGGCATCGTCCTCGACGACGGTTCCGACGTAGTTGTGGCTGGCCTTGGGTCGGTCGTACGACCAGCGTGCTTCGTCGAGACCCTCGACCTGTTGCACGCCAGCCTTGCGGAAGTACTTCTGCGACAGAATGTCGACAGCGACTTGGCTCCACCCCTCCGGCACCGTGATGTCACGGTGCTGGAACACGAGGCTGCCATCCGGATTGCGGATTTCACTCGTACGCTTGACGAACCGGATGTCCTTGTATGCCCCAGCCTTGCGAGTCGTGAACCGCCGCTCAATCCGCATGCGCCCTCCCGGGTCGTACCTCTAGCCTGTTCGTCCCCCGAGAGGACGCCACGCTCCCTGACATGGCACCTCCCGGCCCCTCAAAAGGGCCACTCACATGGTCCCCGGCCGGCCGGCCGACGCTGGTGACGTCGGACCCCAGATGGGGCCCCAAGGCCGACAAAACCGGAAAGGGAGGCGCAATATATAGTAGGTCGCGGGAGAGACAATGCCCAGATCTTGGGGGTCTCTAAGTCCGGTCAAGGCAACCGGATGGGGCTTGCGATGGCGGGGATCCCGCCATGCCATCGCAGGCAGAAGGGCGCTCTACCTCCAATCGACGCGCTTGCTGTCCATGATCCCCTCAGGATCGAGCGCGAGTCCGTCGCAAAGGCGGCCCCCGCGGTCCAGGTCGACCAGCATCCAGCCCACGGCCTTGCGGAAGCTCGCCGCAGCCAGAGCGTGCGGATCGGGGACGAAGAGGCGACCCTCGGTCTCGATCGGCCCTTCATAGTCCTCGGAGCGAAGCAGTCCTCGTTTGCCGCCCGCCCCTGCCGGCCCCCAGACCTGCAGTCGGATCTTGGCCCTGCCGTGCACGGCCCGGCCGACAACGCGCTCTTCCACCGCCCCGTGGAAGTTGGTCAACGCCGGCCGCAGAACCCAATCTGCTTCCCCTTCACTGTCGACGATCTGCGCGAACAGGCCCGCCGCGTCAATTTCCTGCCGCAGCAGCTCGTCCAGCATCTCGGCCACAGGACGGGCCCAGAAGGCGTCTTCGGTGTACGTGAGCGGATAGATGCCGTCGCGATGAGAGGACAGCGGCGTGCGGCGGTCCAGCAGGCGGCTCACGTAGACACGCCGATTCTGCCGGTACGACGCGCGGTAGCCCGTATGCCGATACAGATCGGGATTGCGGGCCAGGTCCCTTTGATGCGTCGACTCGCACGAGCCCAAGAGGACAAGCAACGGGAGGAGCGACGAAAGGAGCGTACGGGTTCGCAACATGCGAGAGTCTCCAGGAGGGGAGGCCGTTCGGGGATCGGACAGCCCGGGGTATCTGCGTGCGTTTATCGGACGGTCGATCGCCGCCACTGGAGCCTTTTCTACTCTCCGACGGCCTCGCCGACCTCGGTAGCATCGACGTAGCGCTCCACGTCCTTTGGGCTGGCCCGGTAGCCGAAGAACCCGCGCGCGATCCCGTAGCCCTTGGCGACCTGCGCTCGCAGGCGGCGTCGGTTGCCTAGGTGCCTGAGCACCGACGGCACCAGGCCGAGTACGTCGAACAACACGAACGAGAGCCACAAGCGCGGCGTGCCGTGCCGCCGCAGGAAGCGTGGGGTGTTGACGCCGTTGAGGAACTTGCGCAACGGCGACACGCCGCCGCCGGATGAAAGGCTACCTCCGTGGTGCACGCGCACCCACGGCAGATACAGCATGCGCCGGCCGCGCTTGCGCAAGCGGCAGCCGAGGTCGGCATCCTCGAGGTACATGAAGTAGTCCTCCTCGACGCCGCCGACCGCGACCAGGTCCTCGGTCCAGTAGAGCGCCAACGCACCGGGCACGAAGTCCACCTCGGCGGGGAAGGGCGGGGCCTCCGAAACCGGCCGGCCCAGGCCGTGCTGGCGCACTTCATTGGGGCCGAACTTCAGGTAGGACCCGGCCGACCAGATCGTCCCGCCGCCTTCGGTCGTGAGCAGAGGTCCGACACCGGCCACCGTCGGATCGGCGACCATCGCCTCGGCCAAGCGCTCGATGCTGCCAGGGTCGCACTGGGTGTCGTTGTTGATCATCAGCAACATGTCGTCGCCGCGCTCGGCGGCGCGATCGATGCCGCGGTTGATCGCCGCGCAATAGCCGATGTTCTCGCCGGGTTGCAGGAGTTCGACGCCCTCCGGGAACCAATGGGCGGCCAGGTTGCTCGAGTTGTCGACCACCAAGAGCTGGAGCTTCGGGTACCCGGTTGCGATCAGCGAGTGCACTGCCAGCACGGTCTCCGCGGGAGCGCCGTAGTGCGGCAGCACAGCCAGCACGGTCGGCCGCTCGCCCAATCTCACCTCACGCAGCGCCGGAGTCACAGCAGCCACCCGACGCACTTCCAGTAGCCGCGTAGCCCGCCGGCCAGCAGACAGCGCGTGAGCCCGCGCAGTCCCCCCTCGGCAAGGCCAGGATTGAAGGTCAGGTCCTGGCTCACCAGGAGTTCACCGTCACTGCAGGTGCGCAGGGCCTGGATCGACCGTCGCCGGCGCATCAGGTGCGACCGCAGCTTGAGCAGGGCCGCCTTGCCGCGAAACCAGGAGGGCAAGTGCCCCGAGGCGCCAACAAAGGCGAGGTGAACCAAACCATAACAGACAAATGCGGGGGTCAGCACGAGCAACGTAAGCCAACGGTAGTGCGTGAGCATGAAGATCCATCGGTTCCGCGAGTGCAGAAACGTGCGTCGGGCCGCATAGGTCCTCGAACGGCCACGCGTCGACAGACCTTCCGTCCCGGCCTTGTGGACGCAAGTGGCGTCGGTCGCGACAGCAATACGCCTGCCGCTCAGGCGTAAGGCATACGAAAGCGCCAGGTCCTCGAACAGGATGAACATCTCCTCATCGAAGCCACCTGCAGCGAGCAACTCATCACGCCGCCCGAGGCAGCAAAGCGAGATCGCGACGCCTGTGTCGTCGAGGCGCCCACCAACCGCCTGCTCCTTTGGTGCATACCAGTTGCGTAGCGAGACCAAGCCGAGGAAGTGTGTGGCACCGCCGTCGTAGTGCACCGGTCCGTCAGCGCTGCCGAGGAAGGAACGCGCCTGCACGAGCGCCAACGCCGGATCCGACTCGAGGTGGGCGACGAGGTGGTCGAGACACCCTGACTCCATGACGACGTCGTTGTCGACCAGCAAGACAAACTCGTGCGAGGCCTCACGGAGGCCGAAGTTGCGCGCGGCAGCCGGGCCGCGGTTGCCGCCAAGGGTAAGCAACCGGAGTGGGTGGTCGCCGGCCGCTTGGTCGGCGGAGCCATCGGTCGATCCCGAGTCGACCAGCAACACTTCGGCGGGATTGGCCGCCAGGACCGCTTCGAGACAGCTCTCGAGGCAGTCCTTGCCATTGTGATTGACGACGATGACCGAGACTGGAGGCTTCATCAAGACAGCGGCAGCTCGAAGTCCGGATGCTTGCACACCTGCCGGTGGCGCAAGCAGTAGGGAAGGTGGCAGAGCGCTGCGATGCTCGCCTTGGCCACGACGAAGAAGCCGCCGCGCACGGCGCGGATCTCGCTCATGAGTCCGATCGTGCCTACCGCGTCCCCGACCGCCGAAGACTTGCCCTTGCCGCCGAGGCCCTTGGCGAGGAAGCGGAACGGAAACTTCAGGATGTCCTTGAGCGCCACGTACTTGAACGCGTAGATCCAGAAATTGCGCACGTGGTAGTAGAGGCTGCGCTTGCCCTTGCGCATCCCGAACGGCGCCTTGTGCCAGACCCGCACGGACGGCACGTATTTGACACGCCGGTCGCTGTTGAGCAATCGGGCCGTCAGGTCGCGCTCGTTACCGAAAATGAACAGGACCTCGTCGTAGAAGCCGCATTCGCGCAAGACATCGGCTCGCGCCAAGCTGGCACAGCCACGAAAGGTCGACATGTAGCGCGGCGTCAAGTGGCCAGCGCTCTCGAGGAACCACTCGGGCATCTCCGGCTCCTCGACGCGCGAGGAGAGCAGTGCCGTCGATGCCGGCTCGCGCGCCGCCTCGGCGAGCATCTCCTCGATCCAGTCCGGCGGCAGCACGACATCGTCGTCCAGGATCCCGATCCATGCTCCACGTGCAGACGCAAAGCCTACGTTGAAGGTCGTGCACGCCCCAAACTCGGAGTGGGGCATACGGATCAAGCGAACGTCGGGGAACTCCTCCACCACCATCTCCGGAGTCCCATCGCGCGACGCGTTGTCGACGACGATGACCTCAAACGGCGGCACGGTCTGGGCGCGGATCGCCTCGAGGTTGTCACGCAGGTCGTCCTTGCGGTTCCACACCGAGATCACCAGCGAAACCGTATTCTCCCTACCACCCTCTTGGCTCACGTCACGAAGGCATCCAGCTTGCCAATGTGTGCCGGCCAGGTCTCGCGGTCGACCTCCGCGAGCAGCTCTGCATGGGTGACCTCGGGCAATTCCACGTTGACGGTCGCTGCCTGGTCACGCTGCATGACCTTGGTCGCAAAATCCAGGTAGGCCAGCTGCGAGCGAAAACACGCCAGCGCACGCTGTTTGACCGCGACGAGGTCCGAGTAGTCGTAGAGGTCACCGAAGGGAACGGCCTGATTGACACCAAACAACAGGATCCGACAAGCGGCCTCGAGGAAGTCGCGCGCCTTGCAGGCGGCCGCAGCGATCGCACGGTGGTCGGCGTGGTATTCGCCACGATGGAACGTGTAGAGCAAGCCGGGCGTGTGCTCGGCGAACAGCTCGCCCAGCGCCGTTGCGAGTTCGCGCTCGCACCCACTCAGCGATCCATCCTGGAAGCCGAGGGTCGTCGGCGGGTCGATGCCGAGGGCGGCCAAGGCATCCACGCCCTCTTGCTGCCGCATCGCCTCGATGTCTTCGTGTCGCGCGTCGGGATCACCGCGCCCGCCTGTCGTCGCGTGAACGACGTGCACACTGTCGCCGCGCTGCGCGTGGAAGGCGAGCAGTCCACCGATGCCGATGACCTCGTCATCGGCATGCGCGACCACGACGAGAACCCTCCTCGGCAGTTCATCGCGGGAACGAATCGGCGGGAAGGCATGCCCGTCACCCTGCAATGCAGTCGTCTCTCGCGGCAGATGTCACTGCAGTACCTCGGCGTGGCCGAAGAAGCCACGATAACGCGCCGCGGCCTCATTGATGTGCGGGAAGGTGGTCGGGATTGCATCGCGCAGCGACTGCAGCTTGCGCTGGCTGCGCAGTAGACTCGACAACGTCACCTTGAGCGGCATGACGCCGCCTGAACGCACGACGACCCCGCCGTGGCGCGCCCGCTCCGGCAGCGCCCCGCGCGACGACACGACGACCGGAACACCACGGGCCAGCGCCTCATCGACGACAAGGCCATAAGACTCGTCGCAAAGCGATGGGAAGACCGCGAGGTCGAGATCCATGGCCGGGTGCCGGTCGCCGGCATCGTAGGGGCCAGTCCAACGGAACGGCACGCCACGCTCGTGCGCGAGGGCCCGCAGACCTTCGACGTACGCTGGATCGGGTGCGCCTCCGGAAACGATCAGCTCGACCTGGTCGCCACACTCGCCGAGTGCCTCGACAAGCAGATCCACGCCCTTTTCGGCGACGAGGTTGCCGAAGGTGCCCACGCGCAGCGGGTTCTCGGGGCCGCGCGGCGTGGCCTTCTCCTCGATTCGCGACAGCAGGCCGTGCGGTACGATCTCGACGCGACCTCGCCAGGGCAAGTGATGCTCGATCAACCGAGCCTGGGCTTCCGACGGGGCCGCGAGGAAAGTGGCACACTTGAGCTCGCGGTGCAGTTGCTCGTCGCGCTTGGCGATGCCCTCTGCCACCTGCTCGCTCGACTGCTCCGGCATGTCGGCGCCGATACAGTCCACACACGAGTCGCGCTCGTCCTCGGCCGGACAGCGGGTCCCTTCGGGCGGGCGCCGGAAGAAGCGGGGGCAGGCCGTCCACAAATCGTGAAGCGTTACGCCGGCGCGAATGCCCAGGGCAGCGGCTCGTTGGCAAACGTCCCAGCCCAGAGTCGCCCAGTGGTGCACGTGCACACCATCGGGGCGCTCCTCATAGAAGAGATCGGTGATGCGCTCGCCCGTCGTGCGGTAGCCCTCGAGGCCGTAGTTCTCCTCCGGATCCCGGCGCAACCGGAAGACCGGAACTTCGTCGTAGTCTTCGCGCCGTAGGTCGCCACCGGGCACTCGCTCTTCGCTACCTGCGAGAACGAACACCTCGTCACCGGCGGCAATGTGCGCACGCGCCAGGGCGAGCACGACCTGCTCGGTACCGCCGAGGAACTCCGGCGGAAAGTTGTGGACCGCGAGCCCGACCTTCATGTCGCGCTTCCTTCGCGAAACGCCTCGCCATACCGGGACGTCTTGGGCAAGTAGACCGAGCGATGCGCTGCCAAGCCCATCAGCTGGTGCGGATAGTCGGTGTATGCAACCTGACTGGCATGCGCGAGCATCGCGTCACGCTTCTGGTCGGCGGTTGCGCTGATATCTACGATCCAGTCCGCCGGTAGCGGCGACCAGACTTCGTACTCGAGCACTCGCGGTAAGCTGCGGCCATCGGCCCGCCGCCGCGCCAACAAACGCCGGAGCGCGGTGCAGCTGTTGGCGTGGTCCTGGTGCGCCTCTTCCACCCACGGCACGTAGACGAGATCGGGTTGCTCGCGCTCGAATACCGCGTCCATGTGATCGGCAACCATCTCGAAATCGTCGTCCGTGGCCTCGTGGTCATCCGGCAAGCCGAGAAACTCACAGCTACAACCGCCGAGCACCTCGGCCGCCGCGCGCGCTTCATCGCGGCGCAGCTCGGCAATCTCGTCGCCGTACCGACCGTTCGGATCACCGTTGGTCCCGTCGGTCAGGAAGAGCAGGTGCACCCGATCACCCTGGCGCCGGTGCAGCGCGATCGTGCCACCCATCCCGCACGACTCGTCGTCGGGGTGGGGTGCGATCACGAGGACGCGTCCGGCCGGTGGCATGAGGATCTCGGGAGGATGCACGGAAGGAGATTGTACCGGTTGCTTCGGCGAGTCAGCTGCCGCGGCTGAAGGCTTACTGCGAGGCTCGGGCTCGTTGGTCAACTGAGCGCCTGCCGCACGACCCTCTTGAGGTCGGCCCGCGCGTCCCGCCTGTGCTGTGGGTTTCCGTGCCGACGGCCCAGGACCCACCATTCCTGCATCGCCCGCAGCCGGATCATCCCACGCACGATCCAGCGCCCCAAGCGCCCGTAGTGCTTGCTGTAATAGGCGATCCGGTCCTTGGCCCAGCGCGGCGCCATCCCCCTGAACGTCCGCGTCGACGCGCCGGCGTGGTGCATGACCTCAGGTGTCGCCAAATACCGCACCTTCTCGCCGCAATCGGCCATGCGCCGGCACAGATCAACGTCGTTGAAGAACAACCACATCCTCTCGTCCATGCCGTTGAGCTGCTCCCAGACCTCACGCCGGACGAGCAAGCACGTGCCGGGAGGCTGCAACACATCCGCATCGTGTAGGTGATCGAAATCGCGACAGTGGTAGTTGTCATCGATGCGGCGCAGCAGTGGCCAGCGACTCCACCACATGTCGTAGACCAGCGCCACCGTGAGCGTCGGCCAGCGCATGCAGGCCCGCTGTAGGCTGCCGTCCGGAGCGACCAAACGCGGCGCCGCAGCCGCGTATTGCGGGGCCTTGTCGAGGAAGTCAACGAGCGCGTCGACCGCCCCCGGCTGCACTTCGGTGTCGGAGCCGAGCAGACACAGGTAGCGTCCGCGGGCCGCACCCGCGAGGCGGTCGTTCCCAGCGGCGTAGCCGAGGTTGGTCGCCGCCACACGGAGCGAAAGGTGGGGAAAGCGCTTGCCGATCGCCTGGACACTCGTGTCGTCGCTGGCGTTGTCGAGCACGAGGATCTCACGCCCGTAGCGTGTCTCGTCGGCCTCGAGCGCACCCAGGCAGGCCAGGGTCAACGCCTCCGTGTTCCAGGACAGCATGAGCACCGAGACGTCGGGATCCGGCGTCATCGTCTACTGGGTGCCATTGCCGTTGTCGCCGCAGCCGGGGTGGCCAACACGGCGGAAGCGATACACGGACAGCTCTTCGGGCTCGGGATGGGACAGATCGACCGCGCGCAGGAAGTACTCCGAGTCGCCGAAGGCGTTCCAAAACGACGGGCCCGGCGTCCAGGTGCTGCCCTTGCCGGGGATCGCCGCGGCGAGCAGGAAGCCAGCGTCCTGGCACAGTTCGAGCACGAAGCGCTCACAGTGCCGGCCGAGGTGGATCGTCGGCGGTTCGTTCACGTCGCCGAGATCGACGGCCCGCGTCGACAAGCGCTGGCGCGCACGCGAGGCGAACGGCGACCCGAGGAAACGCCGACATAGACGCTCCGACAAGCGGCCAACCCAGCCATACCACTTGCCATAGTAGTAGTCGCGGGCGAGCCAGTAGCGCCGCTGCGCTTCATCGGTGTTGGTCGCGGCCGAACGGTTGTAGAAGTGGGCCATCGCCGCACTCTTGACCATGACAAGCCGCTTGCCGGTCAACGAGACGCGCCGGAACAGGTCGGTGTCCTCGTAGTAGAGCGGAAACTCGGGGTCGAAGAGTCCCCCCATGGCGTCGATCTGCTGCCGCGACAAGAACACGCACGCGCCCGACAGCATGTCGAGGGTCACGTCCTCCTCGCTCGTATAGACGCGCAACGCGTTGCGCAGGCGCGCATCTACATAGCGGCGGTTGACCCAGCAGAACGAGTGCGCCAGCGTGCAGAACCAGAGGTCCCACAGGGTCGGTAGAATATTGGGTGGCAGCAGAACTTCGCAGCCGCGCTCCCAGTAGCCAACCGGCCCGACCGCGCCGATGTCGTCGCTCTCACGCAGTGCTGCGTAGAGTTCGGTGACGCAGTTCGGCAACAGAACGAGGTCGGGGTTGAGCACGAAGGCGTACTCACCGCGCGCGTAGGACCAGGCCAGGTTCATGCCGCGGGCATAGCCGGCGTTCTCGCGGTGCATGACGACGCGCCCGGGCAGGTGCTCGCTCGCGGCGAGTTCGCGGATGAGCGCGAGCTCGGTCTCGTGCTGCATCGGCGATGCGTTGTCGACAAAGATGAACTCGACGCGCAGCGGCCGCCCATCAGGCGCGCGCGCATCTTGCGCGGCAAGCGACCGCAGCATATCGAGAGCCAACTGGGCCGTGTTGTAGTTGACGACGAGCGCCGAGACGTCGACGCATTCGGACCCGGCTGGCTGCGGCGAGCCGCTCAAACAGTCTCCCCGTTGCCGTCTCGCACGGTCCAGCTGTGCTCCTGCAGGAGCAGGCCCACTTCCTTGCCCTCATTGAGCACGATCACGTTGTCGGGTGCGATCAGCTGGTGGTAGCGGTGCACTCCGGTCCCATCCATCAACCAGACCCAGACGACGAACTCTCCGCTCAACAGCCGCAGGCTGTGTAGATCGAGGTCGACGATGCCCTCGGTGCGATCGACGATGACGCCGTCCATCTCGGTCGTGTGACCGAACGCGAGCGACGTGTCCGTCCGCGTGAAGCCGATGCCGAGACACAGCTTCTCCGGCCCTGCCTCGTCGTTCTTGTAGTGCACGCGCACGCGTACGTCCTCGCCCGGGCGGAACTTGTAGCACGGCTCGTCGGTATCCGGCCGCAGCACACCGATACTCTCCACGTGCGGCCCCTTCGGTCCTCGGTCCAGCGCCTCGCCGGGTGCGTCCTCGAGGACGTCCGCCTCATGCCCAACGAGCGTCTTCTCGTACGTCGCGTATTCGTTGGTCACCGAGATCGCATCCGAATGCAGGCGGCAGCGCCCCTCGTGGATCCACAGCGCCTCGTCACACAGTTGGCGCACGTCATAAAGCGAATGCGAGCAGAACAGGATCGTCTTGCCACTGTCCTTGAAGCCCCAAATCTTGCGCACGCACTTCTGCTGGAACGCCATGTCTCCGACGGCCAGGATCTCATCAATGATCAGGACATCGGGATCGACGGCAACCGCCGTCGAGAACGCGAGCCGACAAATCATGCCGCTCGAGTAGGTGCGAATCGGCTGATCGATGTAGTCATGGAGCTCGGAGAACCGGAGGATGTTCTCGAAACGCGCCTCGGTCTCCTCGCGTGACAGCCCGAGCAGCGCCGCATTGAGGTAAACGTTCTCACGGCCCGAGAAGTCCTTGTGGAAGCCCGCACCGAGTTCGAGCAGACTCGCGACGCGTCCCCGGATCACATAGCGACCGCGTGACGGGAAGGTGGTCCCGGCCAGGATCTTCAGCAGCGTGCTCTTGCCGGCGCCGTTGGCACCGACCAGGCCGATTGTGCGGGCCGGCAGCATCTTCAGGTTGATGTCCTGCAGCGCCCAGACCTTGCGGTGCCGTTGCTTGCGATCGAGCACCTCGAGCACGCGCTGATATGGCGTGCCGTAGATGCGGTACTCCTTGCAGAGGTCTTCGACCTCGATGGCGTGCTCTTCGATCGCGCGCGGGCCCGTCATGGTCAAACCTCGTCCGCGAACCGGTGCTGAAGCGAACGGAAGACGAGGAAGCCGATGACGAACATCACCAGCGCGAAGGGCAGCGCATGCAGCGAATGCATGAAGGCATCACCCGTCGTCTGCAGAGGGAAGCCAACCCCGAGCGCGGCACGGTGGCCGGCCAAGATGTGCTCCATGGGGTTGCACCAGGCAACCGAGGCAACCAGGGCCTGGCTCTCCGGTGTGAGCAGGGTGGGGTGCCAGAACACCGGCGTGGCGAAGAACCACAGCGTGGCCAAAATGGGATAGATCTGCGCCAGATCGCGCATGAACACGAAGCCGCCAGCGAGCAACAGCGACAGACCGAGCGTGAAGATCGCCTGCACGACGAGGACGGCCGGCAAGGCCAACAGCGACATGCCTGGCAGGGCCCAGCCCGTGCACAAGGCGAGGATCATGTAGACGATGACGCCGACGGCGTAGACGATCAGGTTGACGGCAATCAGGTGTAGCGGCAGAAGTTGGGCCGGGAACGCGACCTTCTGGATCAGATTGCCGTTGTCGACAACGAGCCCAACCGCGCGCGTCGTCGTCTCGATGAACGCCGTCCATGCGAGGATGCCGATGAAGAGGTAGAGCGGGTACGACATCGGGCTCGGAGGCATGTCCCGCATGTTGAACAGGATCCCGAACACCAAGTAATAGGTCGCGAACAGGAAGAACGGGTGGATGAGCACCCAGACCCCGCCGAGTAGACTGCCGCGGAAGCGTCCCAAAAACTCACGCCGGAAGAAGTTGCGTAACAGCGAGTCGTGCCGCCAGGCCAACCTCGGGTAATCCAGGACCTCACGCAGGTAGCGCGCCGGCGAGGGCCGATCCTGAACGGCGTCGTAGCCGTGCACGTCACTGTTCGGGCTGTGAGTCTGCGGCGAGGACATCGCGAGGAACTAGAGCTTATCGGCCAGGAACGCCCGGCTACTCACTGCTTCAATCGAGATGGATCCTCGATCTTGACTCCCCTGACCCGCCGTGGCCGCTCGCCGGCCGCCTGCGCCAGACGTAGCTGGAGGTGGCGCGCCAGTAACGCCTCGACACGCCGGTCTTGCCCATCGGACTTCCAGTCCTCCTCCTTGGGGTCCAGCGGTGTCGCCATATCCACGTGGCGCTGGCGTTCCACGTAGTAGCGGACCTGGAGCTTGGGGGCCTTCGGATGGTCGCCGGCCTCAGCCTGGACCACCTCGAAGTAGGCCCGGCTGCGCCGGCCCTTGCCCCAGGCCGCCAGCTTGTTCTTCCAGCGCGTCCTGATGGTCCCAAGGCCACGATCGATCTTGGCCGGATCGATCCGGAACTCGGTACGCGCGGTCCCGAGGCAAGCGTCGAAGATGTTGTCGAAGGTCAGGTCGTGTTGTGCCGGCTGCTCCCAGTAGTAGCGATAGTACGATTCGCAGGAAGCTAACGGCAGTAAGGCGACCACGAGTAAGGGGAGTGCGCGGAACATCGGGCGGACACTCTAGCAGCGCTCGGTGTTTCAGGGAGCAGCCTGGCGCTAAAGCGCGCGAAACTGGTTGGTCGCCCTGCCCAAGGCCCGCTTGCGGGCCTTGGTGCGCTGTTCGGCCGGCAAGCGCCGCAATAGGGCTCGGGCGTCCGCCACCCGAGCTGTCTGTAAGGCGGCCTCAAACAACCGTGCTGTGAGGGAGGCACCACCGCTGGCGAGCGGATCGACCTCGGCCAACTCGCCGATGAGTGCGAAGAGCTCAGGATCGCGGCGCCGGAGCTCGAAGTGCGTGTGCCCGTGCGTGACCGGCTGGCCGGCAACCTTCACATAGGAGAAGAAGGCCTCGACCCCTTGGGCGAAGTACTCGGCCTCGTTGGAAGCGGCGTAGTAGTCGAGGCAGAGTCCGTCGCGCTTGGCCCGCCGATACAAGACGGTGATGCGATCGCGTTTGACCCTCGGCAGCGCGTAGAGGTGCACCTGGTGCGCGAGCTCGTGCACCAGGGTCTGGAAGCCGCCCGTGTGGGCATCGTCCAGCGCTTCGACGCCGGTCGCCGCGCACAGACCGCCGATGCCGCGCACGTCGTCCCAGACCCGGCCGTCGAAGGTACGCCTGCCACGCAGCCAGGCGCGCTCGCTAGCGTCAGTCGTGCGCTCGCACTCGTGCATGAGGTCGTGTCGACCGCCGTTCTTGGCTACCCGCCGCAGCCAGCCGGCGAACGGTAGCGCACTCCAGACGACCATGCGCTGGCGAGCCCGGTCGAGTTGGCCGAAGGCGGGAAAGAACTTCCGCATGCCCCTGGGCAAACGCCGCTCGCTGCCCAAGCGGTTCCTCAGGAGGTCGGTCCACAAACGATCGTAGAACGCATCTCGCACCAGCGGCACGCGCGAGCGGTCGATGGTCAGGAGCAACTCACCGAGCATGCGCAGGGCCGTCGAGTGCGATGGGTGTGCATCGAGGTGCGCAATCATCCGCGTTTGCGCCTTGCCGAAATGGCCCTTGCGCTGCAAGCAAGCCGCGTGCTGCAACTCATCCGATGCCGGCGCCGACGCCACCGGCAGCAGCCCGGTACCGAGCCGAACCAAGGCCTCGATGTTGCGCGGCTGCTGCTGCAGCACGACGCGGTAGCTCTCTTCGGCCTCGACGAGGCGACGGTTGCGGTAGAGCGCCGCGGCATGCGCGGCCCGCATGTCGGCATTGCCGAGCCCGACCCTGACCTTTGCGGCTTCTGCCACGCGCAGGGCATCCGTGAACGTACCGGCTCTGATCAGCGCCCTGACGTGCAGCGCCAAGGCGCCGGTGTCCGAGGGTCTGCGGCCCAGCACCGAGCGCGCGTAGCGCAGCGCAATCTGCGCCTGTCCAATCATCAGCCAGCTCCTGCCCAGGCCGGTTTCCGCCTCACAAAGCAGGTCTGGGGCAGTCTCGGCCTGAACTCTCAGGGCACGCCAAGCGGCGAAGGCCAGGCCCGGATCACTGCGCAGCCCGCGTTCGCCCATGGACACAAGCACCGGAGCCGGCTGGTCCACCAGCGTTGCGAGGCTCGGATTCTTCGATGAGCCCGAGGGGTCGGGACCTTCGCCGTGCGCAAGGCCGCCGGAGCACAATGCCAACGCGACCAAGGCAGGGAGGCCCCGCCTGGGTGAGCGGGGTGAGGGGAACACCTAAAAGCCTAGCACCCCGGGACGGGACGTGCGTCATGGCGGCCGGAGCGCCGCTTCCCTATCGTTCCGCGCCGTGCGCCTCGACATGGAACGCTGTCTCGCCCTGCAGGAGGCCATGCGCCAGGAGCTCGCGCGGAGCATGAAGGGCCTGCAGCTGCCCAACGAGCCACCGCCGTTCTTCGGGTCCTACCTCATGCACGCCGCGGATGGGCTCAATGTCTGGGGCCGTTACGGCACGGTGTTCCACTCGGAGCCATTTCACGACACGGATCTGTACGCCGAGTTCCGCGTCGGCGACTACGACTACGACCAGACGATCGACGGCGGCATCACATCCGAGTTGCACACGCGTGACTCCTACAACTGGATCCAGGGGCCAGAGGAGCTCACGCCTGCCGCCGTGCGCTACGCGTTGTGGAAGCTGTCGCAGCTCAAGTACGAAGAAGCGCTGCAGGACTACTACGACAAACGCAAGGTGTTGATCGAGCAGCACCTCGCGCACAGCGGCAACGACTTCAGCCGCGAGAAGCGCCTCGTGCATAACGAGGAGATCGTGCAGGCACGCTTCCCGAAGAAGCGCTGGGAGGACTTCGTGCGGGAAACCTCCGAGGTGTTCCGCGACCACCGCAGCCTGCTCGATCCCTTCGTGCGCCTGCGCGGCGAGAACCGAGTGCGCGTTTTCGTCAACTCCGAGGGGACGCGCTTCATCTGTCAGGAGCAGTACTACGAGGTCATCCTCAAGGCTTGGTACTTGACCCAGGACGGGTCCTACCTGACGTCGACGCGCCTGTTCTATGGCCGCAGCCGGGGCGAGCTGCCTTCGCGCGAGGAAGTGCGCGAAGCAGTCGACGACTTGGCGCGCGACATCTCGGAACTGGCCCGTGCCGAACCCGGCGAACCCTACGCCGGGCCAGCGCTCTTGTCGGGCCTGGCCAGCGGGTTGATCTTCCACGAGGCCATCGGCCACCGCCTCGAGGCCGAACGGCTCGCGTCACGCCTCGAGGGACACACCTTCGCCAACAAGGTCGGGCAGCGCATCCTGCCGACCGGGATTGATGTCTTCGATGACCCGACGCTGAGTAAGTGGCAGGGCCAGGGGCTTTACGGCCACTATGCCATCGACGACGAGGGCGTAGTGGCTCGCCCGGTGCAACTGGTCGAGGACGGTGTCCTGAAGACGTTCCTGGCGAGTCGACAGATCACGGCGGCGGGGGTTGGAGCTTCCAATGGCCACGGGCGCCACGAACGATTCCAGGACCCGATGGCACGGATGGCCAACCTCGTTGTGAAGTGCCGCAACGGGCACTCCTGGGACGAGTTGCAAGAGATGTTGCTCGAGCAGTTGTCCGCCAGCGGGCTCGAGCAAGGCATCCTCGTGCGTGGAGTGTCCGGCGGCGAGACAAGGACCGACCGCTACGAGTTCCAGGCCTTCAAGGGCGAGCCGACCGAGGTGTTCACGGTGAGCGCCAAGACCGGCAAGAGCAAGAGGATCCGCGGCGTGTCGTTCATCGGGACGCCGCTGGCCGCAACCCAGAGTATTCTGGCAGTCGGGCGAGAGTCCGAAGTGGACAACAGTTACTGCTTCGCCGAGAGCGGCAGCGTACCGGTGTCGACGATCGCGCCGCCGATGTTGGTCGAAAAGCTGGAGTTGCAACGGGCGAAGTCGAACCTGTACAGGCGACCGGTGTTGCGCATGCCACGGGTGTAGCAGGGACGGCGCCCGGCATGCCGAGTTGCTTCGACCTAGCTGACGGGCACGCCGCCCTATTTCTTCGCCTTGCCGTGCTTCTCGCCCCTGGGCAACAACGCCGTCTCCCAGGCCCCGCGGCCCTGGGTCGCGATGACGATCCTCCTGCGTGCCACGTCCATGCGCAGATCCACCACCGCAACGTGCGGCACCCCTTGTCCGTAGATCTCCCAGTGCCCGCCGTGATCCACGGACCGCCAAACACCCTGGTCGGTCCCGGCGAACAGCACCGGCGGCACGCCCTGGGTCGCGTCAACCCCAATCGAGTGCACCGGAACATCCGGCAAGTCGCCATCTAGCGCAGTCCATGTTCGCCCGGCGTCGCTGGAGTACAAGACCTGGTCGACCCCGAACCACGCAACCGCCAGATAGACCTTCTTGGGGTCGGTCGGATGCACGGCGAAGGGTCGCGTCGTGCGATACCACCCCGGCACCCCCGTCCGGCGCAGGTTCCAAGCGCCGCCACCGTTCTCGGTCACCTGCACGCGGCCGTCGTTGGTCTTCACGTAGATGTAGTTGCCATCCGATGGCGCGATCTCAATGCCGTGGATCGCGGCCGGCGTGCCACGCGTGAGATCACCCGAAATCGAGGCCCAGGACGAACCGTTGTTCGTCGACAGGAAGACGCGTTCGGTCCCATAGACCATGCGAGTGCCGTTCCTCTTGTCGATGTCGAACGGCGGCAGGAAGCAGTTGCGACCCGAGATCCCGCTCGAGCTACGACGGAAGCTGCCGTTGTTGACTGACCGGTACAAGTTTCCGGTGCCTTGAGACTCGCAGAATGCATACACCCCGGTCGGATCGATCCCAGTGCAGCCGCCATCACCACCGCTCACACTCGTCCAAGCGGTGCTGCTTGTACGCCGACACGTGCCGTTGTCCTGAAACCCGCCGTACATAAGCGTCGCATTCGTCGGATGTAGGCTCAACCCGGCATAGAACTGGATCATGCCCAGGTTCTGGTTCAGCGCCGTCCAGCTGTCGCCGTTGTTCCCCGAACGATGCAGGCCACCGTCGTTGCCGCACAGCAGCCGGCCGGACGCGTCCCATTCCAGCGCATGCAGGTCGACGTGCGGCGGCGTCCGTGTTGAGAAGCTCGAACCGCCATTCGTCGAACGGCGCAGACTGAAACCACCGAGAAATGTGATGTCCGGGTTGCTGGGGTGCACCACGGCAACAGACAGATACCAGCCGTAGCTCGCCTGGAAATTGCCCGC
>NYZE01000041.1 GCA_002685965.1 Planctomycetota bacterium
GCGCCGGTCTGCACGACGCGCCGGCTACCGACCCGGGTCAGGCCGATCGCGCCGATGTTCTCGCTATAGGAAGTCGTGCCGTTACCGGTGCCGAAGATTCCGGCGACCAGGCAACCGATGCCCTCCATGCCGATGCCTCTGCTGACTGTCCGCTCGTCTGGCGGCGGCGCTCCGGCGAGCCGCGCGCAGGCGTAGTAGTCACCAACCGACTCGACGATCGATGCGAGGTAGCCGGCGAGCATGCCGATGACCGCGGACATGCCGAACACTGGCCAGCCCCACTGGAAAGGCGTCGGCACGCGGAAGACAGGAGCGTTGGCGAGATTCTCCGCGCTGACGTGTGCGGGATGGCCGGGACCGAACGTCCCGGCGGCCGTGAAGGCCCACGAGACGAGCCACGCGATGATGATCGCGAGCATGATCGGGAACAGCTCGAACACTTTGTGCGTGCGCCGCATGTACTGGCTGAACAGGATCACGAGCGCGATTGTCAGGCCGCCGATGCCCCAGTGGCTGCCCGCGATCGGCGCGCCGATCTTGAACAACGCGAGCCCGATCAATGCGATCGTCGGCGCGATCGTGATCGGACCAACAAAGCGCAAGAGCTTGCCGACGAGCCCCGTGTAGCCGATCAGTATCTCGAACGCCGACGCGGCGATGATCGCACCCTGGACGTGCTGCATCTTGACCTGCCAGGTCTCTGCGACGGGCACGAGGGCGATGATCGCAAACGTCGGTGCCAGGAAAGAGAACGTGCCTCCTTGCACGAGTGGAAGCCGGTTGCCGAAGGTCGTCTGCAGCAACGTCGTGACACCACTGACGAAGAACATCGTGCCGATCAGCCAGCCCTTCTCTACGGGATCCGTGATCCCGAGGCTGTCCGCCAGCAGCAGCGGGATCAGCACCGTTGACCCGAACATCGTCAGGTAGTGCTGAAACCCCAGCAGCAGCGACCGTCCGAGCGGCGGCTTGTCATCGATCCCGTAGATCAGCTGACTCATGGCGGGCAGAGCCTACAGCGGTGCGGACCGCCCAATCAGCCCTTCTTCTTGGGAGCCTTTGCGAACGGTGCGTTGTCCTTCCACTTCTCAGGCTCGTCGCGAAGCGTCTCGTACTCCTTCTCGACCCAGGCCTTGAAGTCCTTCTCGAAGTGTTCCGCAATCGGACGAAAGAGTCTCTGGAGCACCGCGTCCTCGTGCGTCTGCTGGACCGCCATGAGCGCCTGCCTGCGTTCGTCGTCGTTGCCGAACTGCTGGATGAACGCCGCGCGAAACGACAGCGTCTTGCCGAGCTTGGCGACCAAGCCGCGCCAGTCGTCGAGCCGGTTGCGCAGCATGTAGTCGACCAGCGCGAACGACATCGCAATGTCGACGATGTTCCAGGTATTGACCCGTGCGTAGCACAGCTGAAAGAACGAACGCGCGTTCTGATCACCTGACTTGCCCTTGGTTACAGCGTCGAAGGCGACCTCGGCATAGTTGAGATCCACGTCCTTCTCGACGAGCGACTTGTTCGCGTAACGCGGCTTCTTGATGCGGTAGAGCCTGTTGGTGCCAACGGCGTGCAGCGACGCCCAGACCCCAAGCCCCTCGAGCATCCAGCCCATCATCGTGAACTCCTTGGGCTTGTTGAGCTTGATGTTGTGCTCGGCGTACCACGGCTTGGCATGCCACTGGAGAAAAGTCACCGCCATCACGTTGGCGACCGCCGAGGCCTGGTTGTCCGGATTGATGTGAATGTGAATCGGCGGATCGTGCAGCGTCGAGAACTCCAACTCGTACCTGCGCATCGTTTCGACGTATTTGTCGAGGTCGTTCCACAGCGTCGAGTAATTGTCGTGCTTCCTCAGGAAGTCCATCGTCTCGATCAGCGCCGCCGAATCGGTCAGATAGAACTTCATGAAGCCGCCGAACTTTTCGAACGACTTCGCGTCGTGCTTGCCGAACGTCGCCCAGCTGAGCTTGCGGTAGACCCACTCACCGATCTCGACGAAATAAGGCGCCCGCTCGGGGATGTTCTTGGCGACGATCTGCACGTGGTCCGAGAACGCTGCGGCGTACTTGCTCTTGTCCGCGCCGATCACCTGGGCGTACTTGTCGCGCCGCTTGTTGGCTTCGCCAGCCTTGGCCGCGATCTGCCCAATCACCTCGGCTCGCTTGGCTGGCTCATCCGGCACGAGTAGCCGCCCACGCTTCTTGGCCACCGCCTTGGCTTCCTCGGCAGCGCGCGCGGCTGCCCGGGCCGCCGCGCGTATCTGGTTTGCTTCCTCGGGCGCGTACCACTTGCCGTCCAACTTCTCGTTGCCCATCGCGAGATTGGCAGCGTCGTTGTTCGGATCGACCTTGAGCGCCTTCTTGAACAACATCATGTCGTACGGCTTGAGCTTGTTGTCCCGGCACCAGACGGCCAGCTTGGCGAGAGCACCGCCGTCTTTCTGGTCGATCGCCTTGTAGCGACGCTTGTATTCGGCGAGCAGTTCCTTCTTGTCCTGCGAAGGCAGGGCTACGCCACCTGTGGCGACCAATACGGCGAGCACGATCCGCAGTCTCATCGCCGGGATCCTAGCGTCTGGGTCCCCAAGCCGCTGGCGCAAGCGCCGCGGCCGAGTGGAAGAAATGCCCTGTAGCCGCTAAGGACTGGGGCGATGGGAATCGTCTGGGACTCCGAATCCGGCCAGGCCTGCCCCTTGTGCAGGCGGCCGGTCAAGTCCTGCCGCTGCGTCAGGACCCCGGTCCAACCAGACACCGATGGCATCGTTCGCCTGCGCATCGAGAAGGGCGGACGCAAGGGCAAGACCGTCACCGTCGTCACCGGCCTGCCCGTCGATGGACTGCGCGACCTCGTCAAGGCGCTCAAGAAGCGCTGCGGTACGGGCGGCTCGGTCAAGGACACACAGGTCGAGTTCCAGGGCGACCACCGCGACGTCATCCGGGCCGAACTGGTCCAGCGTGGCCTCATCGTGCGCGGCTAGGACAACTCGTGACTGCTAGACTCTCTGACCCGAAAGTTCCGGCGCCAAGCGGCGTCCCAGGGGCCGGAGGCTCCCAACGATGAAGACCGTGGTTGTTGCGATTCTGGTCCTGCTGGCAACCGCCGGGGCCTATCTGCAGTTCTCCGGGTCGGGCACCACCGACGATGGGCTGGCGGAGCCGGTGGTTACGCCCAAGAAGATCGATCAGCCCCTGACGCCCAAGGCGGGGACGACCGGCACCGAACTCGAGCGCCAGGAGCCAGGCCCCGTGCGGGAGGTGGTCCAAGACGACAGGGCCTTCCCCCAGGGTATCGAGGGCCGAGTCATCGCCGCGACCGGCGGTGCTGTTGCCGGTGCACAGGTCTACCTGCTGCACGGCGTCTCGCCGACCAACCTGATCCAGCAGATCGCCTTGCTCGGCGGCCTGGGTGGCAAACCACCGGCACGAATCGCCGCTTCGGGCAACACAGACGAGAACGGGAACTTCAAGATCCCGTCACCCGTCACCGAAGGTGTTGCGAACTTCCAGCTACGCATTCGTGCTCCCAAGCACCTCGTGCACGAGCGATCCTTGCGCATCGTCGCTCTCCGCTGGGAACGCCTCGGCGTCATCACGCTCGGACGCGGCCGCACCCTGCACGGCATCGTGCGGGACTCGAAGACCAAGGCGACCATCGAGGGCGCCACCGTGCGCTTCGCGAGCGGCAGCCTGAACATCATGCTGCCGACGCCGGGCATGGAAGACGGCCTCGAGACGATGACGACGGCCGGCGGCAAGTACGAGATCGAAGGCCTCACCGAGGGGCCGGCGCAGCTGATCGCATTCGCGCGTGGCTACGGAACGTATCGCAAGGCCGACTTCGTGTTCGCCAAGGGCGCCTGGAGTGCGACCGAGAACATCGAGCTGCCCACGGGGTACGCGATCGACGGCCGTGTCACCGACGCCGACGGGCAACCGGTGCCGCACGCCCGAGTGCAGGCATCACCACTCGCCGGCCCGGCGCCCAACGGCAGCCACGCCCGAAGTCACGCCGACGGCACCTTCGAACTCTTGGGGCTCGCCGCGGGCGAGTACGCCGTGAGCGCTCAGGCAGACGGGTTCACGACCAATGAACACAAGCAGGTTGCGGCCGGAACGAGCAATGTTGAGATCGTCCTCGAGCAGCAGGCACACATCAAGGTGCGGGTCCTCGGCAGCGGTCGCCCGTTGAAGCGCTACCGCATCGAAGTCAACTCATACGATCCGACGCACGGCGGCTACGGCCGAACCAACATCCCAGCCGTCACCGTCCGCAACGCGTCAAACGGCGAGACGACCATCAAAGGCCTGAACCCAGGCACTTACGTCGTACAGATCACCGCTTCGGGGTTCGCGAAGACCTTCAGTGACGGCTTCATGATCGCAGCGGCGCCGAAGGAGCCAAGCAGCGTGCTGGTCCAAATGAAGAAGGGCGGACAGATCCACGGCGTCGTGACGGATGACTCCGGCAAGCCGGTCGCCGGCACCGTCGTGGCGACGCTTGCAAAGGGTTACATGGACCATCCGTTTGGCGAGTTGGCCCGCGCATTCTCCACATCGAGCATCACCGAGGCGACGGAACGCACGAACAAGCGCGGCGAGTTCCGCCTGAAACTGCTAGCTCCCGGCGGCTACCAGTTGCGCGTCGACCACCCGTCCTACCCCCGCATCATGAAGAAGGGGCTCGAGCTAGAGGAGGGCCAAGACCTCGACGTTGGCTCGATCCGTCTCTCTGTCGGTGGCGAGATCAAGGGCATCGTCTACCTCGACGGCACGCCCAAGGTCGCCGTCAAGGTGACGCTGACCAGCAGCGCCAAGGACGGCGCCGGCGTGTTCCTGACAACCTTCACCAACGCCAAGGGTGAGTTCGCGTTCGCGCGCCGACTGGCGCCCGGCAAGTACGAGGTACACGCCATGCGGTCGGACCACGGACACATCCTGCTCGGCATCGTCGACGCGAGGAAGAGCCGCAAGGTCGTCACCGTCCGTCAAGGCGTGCAGAGGGTCACGATTCAGCTGAGTTCGCACCCGAAGTAGCGCCACCGAAGACGCGCAAGAGAGCGGGCAGCAGCAGCACGTCCCCGGCCAGCGCCGCGAGGATCGTGATGCAGGCGAACAACCCGAAGTCGTGACTGCCACGGAAGCCCGAGAACAGCAGCGTCGAGAAGCCGAGCAGCAGCAGTAGAGAAGTCGTCCACACGGCAGTGCCAACGTGTTCAAGAGCGCGGCTGACGGCCGTCTCAACGTCGACTTGTTCCCCTCGTTCACGGCGAAACCGCGTCATGATGTGGATGGTGTTGTCGACGGCGAGGCCAAACGCGATCGCAAATGTGATCACGGCGACCGCACGCAGGCGATAGCCGAACGCGCCCATGAAGCCCAGAGTGATGAGCAGCGGCAGGAAGTTCGGCACCAGCGCAATCAGCCCGAAGCGAATGCTCTTGAACACAATCGCCATCAAGATCGAGATCAGGCAGAAGGCGACAAGGAAAGAGTCGAACACTTCGGTGACGAGCCCGGTGACGAGACGGGTCGCAACAATCTGCACGCCGACGGGCCGCGCATCGATGTGTTGCAGGCTGGCTGCGCGCGCGCGTAGATCGTTGATGTAGCGCTCCGTCGCGATCGCGCCGAGGTCGCGAAAGAACACGATCACACGCGCCGCTTGGCGATCCTTGCTGATCATCGGCAACGGTTTCTTGTTGAGCATGCCAAGCATGGCAACAGGCAAACCGTCGTCGAGCGAGTCGACGAATGAAATCGTGCGGATCACGTCGTCACGCCGTTCGACCCAAGCGAGCAACTCACGCACTTCGGCCACGTTGTCCGGCAGCACCAGGTCGCCCGAGCGCGGCGTGATCATGATCTCGCCAGCAACTGGCCCGACGAACCGATGCTCGAACCAAGCCAATGACTGCACGATCGGCGTGTCGGGCCAGAGGTCTTCCGTCACGTGCGAGTCTTGCTCCACCCGTGACGCAAGCACGAGGCAGACCACGATCACTACCCCAAACACGGCCAGGACCGGGCGCGCAGGCAAGGAACCGAGTCGACGCGCCAACCCACCGAGTTGGCTCGTCCAGCGAATGCGCGAGTTCATGCCCTCGCCGAGGTGGCGCGTCAGGATAGGCAAGACCACGGGCACGACCGTCACCGTGAGTACGAACGCGATCAACACGCCGAGTGCCGCAAACAGACCGAGGTCCGCCAGGCCCGGCACATCGGCAAGGGCAAGGCTGCCGAAGCCGATCACCGTGGTCAACGACGTCAGGAAACACGGAAACACGGTACGAGCGAGCGCGATCTTGGCCGCAGGATCACGCTGTGAACCCTCAGCGCGCGCTTCGCGATAGCGCATCGCCATGTGCACCGCATCGGCGACCGCGATGACCATCAACAGCGTCGGCAGGGTCGCGGTCAGTAGCACGAGACTGTGCCCGAGATAGCCGAGCACACCGAACGTCCACACCAACGTCAGCGGCACGATCAGGATCGTCGCCAGGCTCATGCCAAGCCCGGGCAGCAACAAGAGCAAGAACGCCCCGGTCAACGCGGCGGACAGCGGCACGAATAACACCTGGTCCGCCTTCAGCAGCCGGACGTAGGTCTCGCGCAGGAACGGGAAGCCAGCCAGGTGCAAAAGGGGCGCTTTCGCCGCACCATCGGGATGAGGAAGCTCCGCCGCAGCCGCCTTGACCGCGCGCACGAACTCGCCGCGATCAATGCCTGGCTGCAGCACAGCGAGGCAAGCCAGCGCACCCCTCCGATCGTCGCCGGGGAAGGCAACCAGCAGGCGCCGCCAGGTCCGGCTCTTGTCGAGCGCCACGCGCCGTGGCTCGCCGGACAGATGGGCCAGACCCGGCGCCGATAGCACTGACACGACTCCGGAAACACCGGTCATGTGATCCAGTTCGTCGGTCAGCGCACGTAGTGTGCGTAGCGCTCCCTCGCCGAGCGGATCCACGGTTTCGAAGCCGAACAGACACAGGGTATCGGGCCGCGTGAACCCCTCGCCATAGTGGGCGACCGCCTGCTTCAGCTCCGGGTCGTCGGTACGCAGGAAGGTCTCGACCTGATAGTCGAGGCCGAGCCGCAGCACACCCGGGGCAAGGATCGCCGTGATCGCCATCACTGCGACGAGGACCGTCCGACGGAACCAGGTTGGAATTCCCACAGCTCGCACTAGTGCCCCGTTGTGTGAGTTGTCGGAGTCATCGTGGGACGCGGCACTGACGGAGCTTATAAGGGCGACGATGCCGGCCCACGAGCGAATGCATCCATCGGGGCGTCTTCGGTTCCGCGCCAGCGCCAGGGCGCGCGGAAGCCTGCCGCGCCACGTCGCGGACCGGAGCGCCGTGCCTTGGGACTCCATCGTGCCCGCGCACGCGGGTCAGATCGAGATCGAGGTTGGCTGCGGCAAGGGCACCTTCCTGGCCGAAGCCGCTCGCCAGCAACCTGAGGTCTTCTTCGTCGGAATCGAAGCAAGCCCGTCATACGCCGCCCAATCGGAGCACCGCCTCACGGACCGCGGGTGCACAAACGCCGCCGTCGTGGCCGACGACGGCCGCCTGTTCTTCGCCGACACGGTGCCACCAGGTTCCGTGGCCAAGGTCCACATCTATCACCCTGACCCCTGGCCCAAGCGACGCCACCGCAAGCGCCGCCTGTTCGACCGGCAGTTCGCCCGGCTCGTCGCAACGGCTCTCGCGCCCGGTGGCAAGCTGCTGGTCGCAACCGACAACACTCGATACTTCGGGGAGATCCTCGCTACGCTCGGGTCTGCCGAGAGACTTCGCCGATCCAGGGAAACCGAGCTCCACTACGGCGACGAAGTAGCTGGCGTGGCGTTCGGGCCGACCAACTTCTCACAGAAGTACCGCGCGGAAGAGCGCCCGCGACATCGGGCGGTCTATGCCAGGACAGAACGAGCTTCCATCCGTGAAACATCGATGACCCAAGCAGAAAACAGCGCATGGACCCGCGTGGCAGCGCTCGATGGCGTTCCGACCGACGAAGGTCTTCCGGTGGAATGCGAGGGCAAGGAACTCGTGCTGTTCCGGACCGACGATGGCATCGCTTGCCTCGAGGACTCGTGCCCGCACCGCGGTGCCGCGCTGTCCGAGGGCAAGGTGCGCGACGGTGAGATCATCTGCCCGTGGCACGGGTGGCGCTTCGTCCTGGACAGTGGCGAGTGCTCAACGCTACCCGGCTCGATGCCCGCCAAGACCTTCACAGTCCGGGTCGAGAGCAACGAGATATTCGTCAAGCTCGGCTGAGCGGCTCTAATACACCGCGTGAAGCTATCGGACATCGCACGGCAGCTGTCCCGCGACGTCGGGAAGCTGCACTTCGCCAGGCCAGTAGAGCACGTCTACAACCCGCTCGAGTATGCGTGGGCTGCGCACAGGGTGTACCTCGAGCGCTTTGGCAAGGCGCCGAAGGAAGCGCTGCTCGTCGGCATGAACCCGGGGCCGTGGGGCATGTCGCAGACTGGCGTTCCGTTCGGTGAGGTTGCGGCCGTGCGCGATTGGTTGCGCATCCACGAGAACATCGAGCGACCGGCGCACGAACACCCGAAGCGACCGATCGAAGGGTTCGACTGCCCGCGCAGCGAAGTCAGCGGGCGCCGAGTGTGGAACTGGGCGCGCGATCGCTTCGGCACGCCCGTGCGCTTCTTTCGTCGCTTCTTCGTCTGGAACTACTGCCCGCTCGCATTTCTCGAGGACAGCGGTCGCAACCGTACACCGGACAAGCTGCCAGCCGCGGAACGCGAGCCGCTGTTCGCCGCTTGTGACCTTGCGCTGCGCCGCACCGTCGAGCACCTGCGGCCACGCATCGTGATCGGCATCGGCACGTTTGCCGAAGCGCGCGCACGCAACATCTTCGGCGACGAGGTGAAGATCGGTCGCATCTTGCACCCGAGTCCCGCGAGTCCGCTCGCCAACAGCGGCTGGGCCGAGAAGATCGAACCACAGCTCACCGCGCTGGGTCTCTAGTGGAGTGAGCTAGAAGACGATGCGGCTGAGGTTCGTTGCACCGACAACGCGGCCGGTGGTGAAGCGGATGAGCACCGACTGCACCCAGATCGTCGCGCCCTTGAGGCCGGCATCGTTGGGAACCGAGATGCGCGTTGACGCGAACACTCCGCCCTGGTCGTTGGCATGACCGGCAACTCCTCCGGCCTTGTAGCGCCCGAGTATCCCGAGCACTCCGTTCTCGATGAAGACAGACAAGGCCTTCGCTCGGAGCGAGTCCCAAACCAACGTTGCGTCGTCCACCTTCAATAGAGTCGTCGGCATCGCGGGTCCAATCGCCGTGATGAGCGGCAAGCACAAGATTCCGTTGTCGCTCATGCCTTCCCACTGGGTGAATAAACCGAACCAGCCCGGCGCGACCGCTGTCGACAGGCCGTTCGCGTAGGCGCCGGACCCCTTGTGGGTTTCGATTCGCCGCGGGTCGTTGCGCACGCCGCCCGACCCATCCGAGAACACCTGCAGCGACGGCTGGTCGAGGTAGAGCTCGATCGCGAGTTCGCCGATGTTGGAAGGTGCACCGGCTGTACCGTACGGCAGGTGCGCCTGCTTGGCGGCGTCGTAGAGGCCCGAATACGCGAGCCGGCCAGGCGAACGGTGCACCTCACCGAAGGTCGATACGGCGACGAAGTTGGAGTTGCCGTCGAGCTGACGCGAGAACGCGGGCGCCATGACACCCACCGCCCAACCGGTCGGCGAGACCGGCAACTCGACGGGCAGTTTGAGACGCGGATCCGGCTGATGCGGTCCGAGGCGAAAGTCGATCGGTTGCAGGCCGCCGCGGATGACCGTGGCAGCGCCGAGTGGCAGCCTCCGCGCGTGCGGCTTGGTGACGTCGGGCACCGCATAGGCGTTGTTGCCGACTTTGATCTCGATCAGCGGAAAGAACACGATGTCGGGCATCACGAGAAAGGCCGGATACGGCCCAACGTAGGTCGGGTCGACCTGCGCCCACAGACGCACACCGGAGATCCGCACCTTGTCACCCCGGCTGAAGACGCTCGCCGGAAACGCCTTGTAGATCATGTCGCCGTCGACGTTTCCGTTCTTGGCCCGCGAGTTCGGAAACAGATCTGCACGCTGCGTGTGGTAGCGGTTGCCGAAGTCGAAGCGGCTGTAGCGAACCTTGGTCTGCGCGGTCGCGGACGCGACGAACACACCGAGCAGATAAGCAGCGAGAAGGGGCCAGCGGCGCATCCCATAAGTGTAATGCATAGGAGCGCTCGCTATCCTGCTCACCCTTTTGCAGGATCACAGGGCCCAGGACCCCGACCCGTGACCCATCGCGTCAGCCCTGACCGTCTCAAGAAGCTCGCAGCCCTCCGTGAGAAGGGAACCGCGCCCTACCCGGCTCGGGTTTCGGACAAGCCGGACCCGATCGACAAGCTGACCAGCGATGTCGACGGCCAAACGGACAGCACTTTCACGATCGCCGGCAGGCTCGGACAAGTCCGCGACTTCGGCAAGCTGCGCTTCGCCCACCTGACGGATCGATCGGGCCGGCTCCAGGTCGCCTTCGAGCGCGATCAGCTGGCCGACTGGTGGCCGGACCGCAAGCTCGTGGAGCAGGGCGACATCGTCAGTATCCAGGGCTTGCTCGGACGCACCAAGAAAGGTGAGCCGACACTTTGGGCTCGTACCGTCACGCTATTGACCAAGGCGCTGCGCGATCCTCCCGAGAAGTTCCACGGCCTCGTCGATGTCGAAGCGCGTTACCGCATGCGCTACGTGGATCTCTTCACCAACGACGACGTGCGCCGCCAGTTCCAGGTCCGCTCGGCGATCATTCGCGAGATCCGCAGCTACCTCGACGAGCTCGGTTTCCTCGAGGTAGAGACACCGATCCTGCACTCGATTCCCGGCGGCGCGCTGGCGCGGCCCTTCGTGACCCATCACAACGCGCTCGACATGCAGCTCTACATGCGCATCGCGCCGGAGCTCTACCTCAAACGGTTGCTCGTCGGCGGCCTCGAACGCGTCTATGAACTCGGCCGCGTGTTCCGTAACGAAGGTGTCTCGACCCGACACAATCCCGAGTTCACGATGCTCGAGACGTACGAAGCCTTCGCCGACTACGAGGTCGTCATGGAGCGCGTCGAGGGCCTCTTCGATCGCCTGTGCGCCAAGGTGCTCGGCACGCACAAGGTGCGCTTCCGCGACGTCGAGTACGACCTGGCACCGCCGTTCCCGAAGAAGTGCTACCTCGACCTCTTCGCCGAGCACAACGGCGGGCTCGACTTCTTCGACGTCGACAAGGTGACCGCCCGCGCCAAGGAGCTCGGGGTACACAAGCCCGAGCTGACCCCGGAGAAAATAGGAAACGATGTCTTCGAAGAGACCGTCGAGC
>NYZE01000042.1 GCA_002685965.1 Planctomycetota bacterium
ACCGAGGTGTGTGATCAGCTTCCACTTGCCCTGACGAATGACCTTTCCGCGCTTGGTGAGAACGGTTACGTCGCGGACGGGTCGGTCGCTTCCGTCGAGCAGCGGCAGAATGCTGACGCTGTCGGTGGGCTGTTCCGCGGGCAGTTGATCACCGACCATCGAAGCGAAGGTGGCGAGCATGTCCGTGAAACAGATGGTCTGGGCGCAAACCGATCCCGGCTCGACCCTACCCGGCCATCGCACGACGAAGGGCATGCGGTGACCGCCCTCCCACGCATCGCTCTTCATGCCACGGAGCGGCCCGACCGATCTGTGTCCGAACTTCTCGACATCCTGCGGATACCAGACCGGCCCGTTGTCCGAGGTGAAGACCACAAGGGTGTCACGCGCCAGACCGTTGCGGTCCAGCGCTGCGAGGACCTGCCCCACCGTATCGTCAACCTGCATGACGAAGTCGCCGTAGAGGTCGACCTCGCTACGGCCGCGGAACTTCGCCGTCGGCAACCACGGCGTGTGTGGTGCGGTCAGGGCAAGGTAGAGAAAGAACGGCTTGCCGTCCTTCGCCTGAGCTCGCCGGTCCACGTAGGCCACCGCCTCGGACTCGAAGCGCGGCAACACTTCCTCGTGCACGAACCCCGGTGCGACCCCCCCCGCACGCCAGAACTCGCCCTGGATCTTGGTCCAGCCCGGTGTGCTCTTCCTGGCGATCCGTTGCGCAGGCGGCGCTAGCGGTCGTCGGTCGCGGATGTAGTAATACGGGGGAATGTCGAGCGACGCCGGAATCCCGAAGTAGCTGTCGAAGCCGACGTCCACGGGCCCGCCACGCATCGTCTGTTGTCCGCCATCCGAGCCACCGTCGAAGCCGAGGTGCCATTTGCCAACCATCGCCGTCGCGTAGCCGTTCTTCTTCAGCAACGACGCGATCGTCACCTGGCCGCGCTTGATCGCGGCGCGCTTGCGCACGGCAAACCTGGCCCGCATCGGATACCGGCCGGTCAGCAGTCCGTAGCGCGACGGGATGCAATAGGCTCCCGGCGCATGCGCGTCGGTGAACCGCATTCCGGCCGCGGCAATCGAATCGATGTGCGGCGTGTCGATCTTCGAGTCCGGGTTGTTACAGCGCGGGTCGCCGTAGCCCATGTCGTCCGCGAAAATGAAGACGATGTTGGGCTTTGGCGATGGCGTAGCAGGAGTGGCGGTCGGCGATGCACAACCCGCGAGGACGAAGAGTAACGCGGCTATTGCCGAGCGATACAGTACAGATGCTCCTTGCCACGCAGGTAAAGCTCATCGCCGACGATCGCCGCACTCGCATCGAACGTGTCCTCGAGGTCGTTGGAGGCCAGTTCCTCGAACTCCGCGCCGAGCTTGATCACCTTGGTCGTGCCTCCACGCGACGTGACGTAGACGCGACCGCCTGCACCAACCAACGAGGCATACACGGTGCGCATGCCGCGCAGACGCTGACCCTCGTAGTGGACCTTGCCAGTCTTGGCGTCGAGGCACGACAGAATCGCGTTGTTGCTGCGCAGGAAATACAACAAGCCATCGTGGACCAAGCCCGAAGGCGTGTAGGGCGTGCCAGCATTGTGGGTCCACTTGATCTGCTCGCTGAAGTCGATGTCGCCCTCGGAGCCCTCGAGCTTGATCGCCTGCAACGCGAAGCCGCGGAAGCCGCTCATCACGTAGACGATGCCATTGGCGTGCATCGGCGTCGGAATGCAGTTGCCGGTCAATCCCTCGCACGCCCACACAACCTTGCCGGTTTCTAGGTCATAGGCGCGCGTCAAGTAGGACGCAGAGATGATCACCTGCGGCTTGCCGCTGACCTCGACGATCAGGGGCGTCGACCAACTCGTGCGCTCGTCGCGCGGCGTGCGCCAACGCTCCTTGCCAGTCCGCGTGTCGAACGCAACAACGAACGAGTCACCCTCATGGTCCCAGTTGACGACGAGCGTGTCGCCGTAGAGCGCTGGCGAGCTTCCCTCGCCGAAGCCAGCCGCCGTGCGCATCTTGCCGAGCTGCTTCGACCACTGGACCTTGCCC
The DNA here is from genome assembly GCA_002685965.1 of Planctomycetota bacterium. Classification (GTDB taxonomy): domain Bacteria; phylum Planctomycetota; class UBA1135; order UBA1135. The sequence continues at coordinate 2,047 of NYZE01000042.1, forward strand.
TGCATGTCGAGGCAGTGAATGCCACGCGAGCCAAAGTAAGCGTAGATGCGCTCTCCATCCGTCAGGGGCGAGTTCGAAGCCTGGCTCGCTGTGCGATGGCCGGCCTCGTGCGGCACGGCTTCCGTGACCTTTGTCCTCCACACGAGCTTGCCGTCCTTGCGGTCGAGGGCAACAACGATGAACTCATGGACCTTGGTCGGACTGCGTCGGTTCATGAAGCCGCCGCGGCGCGCATTACCCTGTGCCTGCTCTTCGCCAGCATCCCCCGGTGTCCGATCGGTCGCGATGGCAGCTGTGAGGTAGATGCGGTCGCCGAGGATGATCGGCGTCGAATGGCCGTTCCCCGGGACGGCGACCTTCCACCGGATGTTCTTGTCCTCGCCCCACTCGGTCGGCGGATTCCCGCCAGGCGCGACGCCGGTGCCGAGCGGGCCACGCCAACCGGTCCAACTCGGTGAGTCTTGAGCTGCCGCTCGGGTAAGGACGACGCCAGTCAGAACCAGCGAACAAAGGGCGATGCACTGCAGGGGGCGCTTCATGAGTCTCACCATCTGGGCCATGGAACGAGGGGGCGGATTGTAGCGCCAGCGCGGGCGAGGGGGCGCTATTTGAACGACGCCAGCCTCGCCTCAAGCCTCTTGCTCATCTCCTTGACGACGGCGGCGTGCGTTTCTTCCTTGACCAGGTTCGTGAACTGGAGCGGGTCTCTGTCCATGTCGTAGAGCTCGGCCGTGCCATCCTGCCACGACAGGTAGGCATGGTGCTCCGTGCGAATCAGGTGGCCATTGCGCTTGGTGCAATACACGTCGTCGTGCACCTTCACCGCACGACGACGCAGCACCGGCACCAGGCTCTTGCCCTGCACGTGCGCCGGGACGCTCAGGCCCGCAAGCTCGGCGAGCGTCGGGTAGATGTCGATCTGCTGCGCCAACGAGTTCGTCGTGGCGGCGTCGATACCCGGTCCAGCCACGATCAACGGGATGCGGGTCGACTCCTCGTGCAGACTCATCTTCTGCCAGAACTCGTGCTCGCCAAGGTGGTAACCGTGGTCGGAGGTGAACACGACGAGGGTGTCGTCGCGCAGACCGAGGTCGTCGAGGGCCTTCAAGATGCGTCCGACCTGCGCATCCATGAAGGCGACCGATGCGTAGTAGGCACCGAGCACCTGGCGCTTCTCCTTTGCACTGGTGAGGCCCGAGCGCTTGGAGTTCTTGGAGATGCCGAGTTTCGGAATGTCGGCCCAGTCGCCGTCGAGTTGGCTCGGAAGCTCGACCTCGCCCTGCGGGTACGGCTCGTAGTAGGCGGCCGGCGCCACGAGCGGGACGTGTGGGCGCACGAAACCGACCGCGAGGAAGAACGGCTTGTCGTGCTGCTTGCGGAGCACTTCGATCGCCTTGTCGGCAGCGAGCATATCGGCTTGCTCTGCACCGTCGCTCTTGCCCCGCACGACGTAGAAGGCACCGCCGAAGCCGAGGTTGTAGTGCTTGTCGCGGTCGAACTTCAGTTTCTCGCGCGTGTAGTGCGCATGCTCGCCCTCGGTCATCCACTCGGGGGCACGAAACGAGAACCGCTCGCTCCAAGACGCCGCGTGATCCGGCCCGTGCACGCCCTTGGTGATGTCACCCGGCACGCGCATGTGAAAGATCTTGCTGACGCGGGTGCTGCGCCAGCCGTTGCGCTTGAACAACCCTGCCATCGATGGCCGATCGCCGAGGTTCTTGGTGAAGCGCCGTGCTTGGCCGTTGCCCATGACACCGATCGCCTGCGGGTACATTCCCGACATGAGCGCCGCGCGGGACGGTCCGCACACCGGGAACTGGCAGTAGGCGCGTGTGAAGCGCGCTCCGCGCGCCGCCAGCGCATCGATCGCCGGCGTCTTGCACTGCTGGTTGCCGTAGCAGGCAAGCGATTGCGCACCGAGGTCGTCGGAAATCAGGAAAAGGACGTTACGGCGCTTCTTCGCTGCCTGTTGCGCCGACGTCCCGGCAGCGAACGCCAGCGTCAACAAGAGCGGCAGCGCCGCGGCCAGCGTTCGTTGCAGGGTCACCATGCCTGCGTCAAGAGCGCCATCAGTAGACACCTTCGACGATCTTCGCTGCCTCGGCGCCGAAGGGGCGCACCTCGGCGACGCCGTCCCACGGGTAAAGCTCACACGGGCGCCGTCGAAGTGCCGCGTCACGCTCGAGGAAGCGCGGCATGAAGAACTCCTTGGTCAGCGTCGTCAGCTCGACGCGACCCCAGGTGTCGTAGTCGACGGTGCGCTTGGTGTCGTCGGGGTCGACGACCCGCAGCACGGCGCGCGGCTGCGGCGCGAAGTAGGTGATCGAATAGCCGTCCGCGGCCAGGTCAGGCTTGTGCGCGGCCAACCCCATCAAGGTGTTGCCGTAGGTCGGCACGAAGTTGACGCGACCCTCGAGCACCTCTTCCATCAGGAAGCGTGTCGTCTGTGGCGTCATCGTCGTGCCGCCACAGAACACGCCCTTGACCCCGGCATCGGCAATCGACACGCGCTCGCTGAGCTCTTCGAGCAGCTTCGGGGTCGTGAACAGCACGTCGACCTTGCGGTGCTCGAGAATCGACACGGCCTGGTCGATGACGTGGCGCATGTAGGCCTTGGCCTGGTCGAACTGCTTGCCCTTGATCAGCTTCTTGACCCAGCGCGGGTCGAGATCGACGAAGTAGCACGACGAGCCACGGTGTTGCGCCAAATGCTCGATCGACAGGCGGAGTCGGCGCGGACCGGTCGGGCCGATCATCAGCCAGTATCCGCCCGGCGGGAAGGTGTCGTCATTCAGCGTGTCCGAGAACGCCTCGTAGTCGCGCTTGTAGTCTTCCCAGTTGATGCGCTGCTTCGGCATGCCGGTCGTACCGCCGGTCTCGAAGATCATGAAGGGCTTGCCCTCATATGCCTTCGGCACCCAGCGCTCGTGCGGATCCGTGCGCAGAATCTGGCCGTCGAAGTGATCAAAGCGCATGAGGTCGGCGAACGAGGTCACTTCTTCGGCGGGGTTCCAACCAGCGTTCTTGGCCCAATCGAGCCAGTACGGCGTCCCGGTCTCGGGAGAGAAGTGCCATCGGACGATCTCGACAAAGTGTGCGTCGAGCTGGTTTGCGGCTTCCTGGATCATCAAGTTTGGTCGACGCGCTTCGGGAAGAACTTATCGACGAGGTCCCGCGGCGGGGGCGGCGTGACCAGGGTGACTACGACCAATGCCAAGGTCGATGCGCCGATGACGATCGTAACGGGCATCATCCCGCCGATCAGGAATTCGCCTTTCAGCGCATCCTTCAGGAAGTAGAGCCATAGCGCGGCAACCGTGATGACGGCCGCGATCGCGCCCTGCTTGTTTGCACGCCGCCAGTAGATCGCCGCGAACACGATCGGGAACAGGCTCGCAAAACCGGTAAAGCACCAGACACCCATCGGGAACACACCGCCCGGCTCGGCCAAGCCGATCAGGAAGGCGACGAGCACCATCACGAGCACGAAGGCGCGCCCGATCATGACCTTGCTGCGATCACTGACGTCCCCGAGGCCGAAGCGTTTGCCGTAGCGGACGACGATGTCGTTCGTGAAGAGGCTGCCAAGGCAGAGAAACTGCGAGTCCATACTCGACATGATCGCGGCGAGGATGCCGGCGCCGATCAAACCGCTGAGGACCTCGTTTGAGTGCTTGGCCACCATGATGCCAAGCACTGAGTTAACGTTCGTCGTCGCCGGCAACTCGGCCGCCGCCCAGATACCGACGAGGATGCACGGCACCCACGTGACCGCGATGCAGAGCGGGTGTGCCCACACGGTCAGCTTGAAGCTGCTCCCCTTCTTGGCAGTGAGCCAGTGCTGGAACAGGTGCGGGAACATGCCGACCGACAGCGGGATGAAACAGTAGGTCAGAAACTGCAGCTTGTGCAGCTGGCCACCGCCGCGTGTCGCGCGATCGGCCATCGGCGAGCCGAGCAACTTCTGCGTCGCTTCCGCGGCGCCACCGAGCTTCGACGTGATCACGAGGAATGCGATGACACCCATGACAATAAAGACGATCGTCTGGAGCGTGTTCGCCCACGCAGTCGCGCGCATGCCACCGAAGAACACGTAGAGAAGCACGACCAGGCATATGAACCCCATGCCGACCGCGTAGGGCACCGCCCCGCGCGGCGCCTTCTGGATCAACTGCCCCACCGTCTGTTTCCAGGCCAGGGTCGGCGGTCCGCCCGCCATCTTGAACAGCTCGCCTCGCCGCTTCGGGTGGATCGACCCGGTCAGCGTCAGCGTCTTGGTCGCGGCGTCGTAGGACAGCCGGTCCTTCCAGCTGCCCGGGATGGCGAACTTGGCCGGCAGCTCTTGGACGACGACCGCCGTCTTCGCGTCCGCCTCCGCGAACGTCTCCGGCGTCAGCGCTTCGATCACGCGCCCCGAGCCGACCACGCCCATCAGGATGTAGATGAGCACGAAGCTGACCATGACCGGGAACAGGCACAGCACGAGACCATCGGAACGGAAGCGGTCGCGGAAGAACCCGAGCTGCGTCACGTAGCCGTGTTTCTTGCCGAGCGCCCAAACGCGCGCGCCGATCAGGAAGAAGCACGCGGAGTGGATGATCGCCGACCACGACGCCATGAGACCGTAGACACCGATACCCTTGCTGAACGAACGGCCGGTGCTACCGACGAGCGCGAACGCGGTCATCGTCGTGCCGAAGATCGACATCAGCAGCATGAACGAGCCGATGCCACGGCTCGCGAGGAAGTAGTCGCCCGAACTCCTCTTCAAGAACCGCGCGCTGAACACGGTGACGAAGAGCAGGAGCGCGACGTAGCCAAGGAGGATTCCGAGCGTCATGTACGCGCTACTCCGCGTCGAGCTGATCGAGATCAGCCGGCCAGCAGAACCTGGAGGCGAGCCACCACACGGCGCCCGCGGCCAGCGAAATCAAAACGTGCCAGGCAAGACCGATCGGAATGAAGCCAAAGACCAACGGTTCGGCCTCGCCCCACCACCACATGTCATGGTGGATGACGCAGAGTGCGAGCAAAAGAAGGACGACGGCGGCGCGCACTACTTGCTCTTTTCACCGGAGGCGCCGAGCGTTGCGCCCTGGGCAATCGCGTAGAGGTGTGTGTGTGTCGCAACGTAAAGCACACCGTTTGCAACGATCGGCGAGCTGTAGATCGGCGGTCCCATGTCGATCTCGGTGACCTTCTTCTTGTCGTAGGTCTTGGTCGCCGGCAACACGGTCAAGAAACCGTCCTCGGTGCCGATGTAGAGCTTGCCGTCGGCGACGAGGGTCGACCCCCAGATGTGCGCGCTGGTGTCGTGCTTCCAGTTGATCTTCCCGGTGTTGGCATCGATGCAGTAGATGAAGCCTGAGTAGTCCGCGGCAAACACGAGATCGTCAGCGATCGATAGCGTCGAGATCGACCGGTTGACGGCGGGCTGCTGCCAGACCGCCTTGCCACTGGCATCGAGGCAGACCATGTTGCCGATCCCCTCGCCGTGCTCCGGATCCTGACCGATCACGGCGAAGACGCGATTCTTATAGACGACCGGCGTAGCCAGCACCTCGCTAGGACCGTACCTGGTCGCGTAGCGGATCGGCTTGCCGTCCTTCTTACGGTAGGTCGGGGGGTTGCAGTCGAAGCGCCACGCTTCCTCTAGCTCGGCGAAGCCACCAGCCGCCTGCACGGGGTCCGGCTTGAACGCATACAGCCGACCATCGGGGCCGCCGAAGATGACGAGCCCCTTGTCGTCGCCCTTCAGGAACGCGGGCGAAGACCAGTTGGAGTGGAAAATGCGGCGACTCAGGCTCGAGACCTCTTCGCCGAGCAGCTTGCCGGTCTTCTTGTTGACGACGATCAAGCTCGGCGCGCGCGGCGCCGGCGTCTCGACGTGGCCGTAGTCGACGCCATTCGACGTCGATGCGTAGACCCGATCGCCCATGATGAGGACCGAACTCGATGTGATGTTGTGCGGGAAGACACCGCACTCGTCGATCATGTTCATGACCCAGATGATGTCGGCGTCGGCCTTGGTGACCTCCATCGGCTCCTTCCTGGGCCAGGCCATGTAGAGACTCTCGTCCTTGTAGGGGCCGTCGTTGCCGTTGGCCATGCCAGCGGCGTCGAGGCAGATGATCTCGCAGCGATTCGTGACGAAGTAGACACGATCGCCTTCGACGGCGGGCGATGAGCAGATCCCCAGGAACTCCCAGTCGCTGACCTTGCCGGTGCCGAGCTTCGCGGCATTGAACTGCCAGATCAGCGCGCCAGTCTTCTCGTCGAAGCAATAGACACAGCTACGGTCACCCTTGAAGCGGGCATCGCGCGGCGAGTCGTTATTCGTGCCGACATACACACGACCATTCGCGACGGTCGGGTTGCCGTAACTCTGTGAACCGAGCTTGGCGATCCACTTGACGTTCTCGGTCGTCTTGGGATCGATGTTCTCGCTACGCCCGATGAACTTGCCAGCCTTGAACTTGCCCGGCAGATGCTTCGCGGGGGACACCATGTTGCGAGTGTGGTCACGCCCCCACTGTGGCCAGTCACCGGCACCCTGGGCCGGAGCAGTCTGCACCAAGAGCAGCGAAGCGAAGAGGCCAGAGACGCGCACGAAACTACTCATTGGGGGTCACCGAAATGTTGTCCAAGTAGACGTGGAACCGGCTCTGCGGCACGAAGCCGTAGATGCCCGGCGCGCCATTTCTGTGAATGTGCGGGTGGCTGACCTCGAGCGTCCAAGCGTCGGGCTCCTTGCCATCCCTGGGCCATGCCTTCGCGCGCACCCAACCCGAGCCATCCTGCTCCACGTCGACACGAGTCTTGAGCCGATACCAGACACCCGGCCGCCAAGCAAACTCGACACCCTTCTTGAACAGCTCCTCGTTCGAGCTGACCTCGAGCATCTGCGCGTTGCCCTTGAGCCGGATCAGGAAGCGTTGATTGACGACGCCGCCGGTAGACATGGTGCGCCGATTGCCCTCGCTCAGGATGTCGACCGTCACCGTGTAGTTGGACGACGCCGGATCGCCAATCAAGGACATCGTGCGCTGGAACAGCGGCGGAGTGAGGGTCTTGGCCAAGACCTTCTTGCCTTCGCGCTCGAGGATCTCCCACTTGAGTCCGGCGCCGACCCAGTAACTGCGCGGCGGATAGAACATCGCGCCCTTGCGCCGTGGATGGGGCACGGCCTTGGCCTGCTCGAAATCGTCCGTGAACGGTACCGCGGGGACGACCCTCAAACGCACCGAGCCCTCCAGACCACCGGCGCTCACGGCCATGACGGCCGTGGTCGCTGCGTCGGCACCAAAGCTCATGACGTTGCCGTTGTGCTCGACACCCGTCTTGGGCACTCCAGTCCACACTGCGCCGTCCACCGACTCGGATACGACGAGACCGTTCGCATCGAGGCTGCGCACGCGGAAGCGAATCGTCTCGCCGGTCGCCACGCAGATGTCGGCCGGGATGACCTGCAACCGCGTCGCCTGACCCGGCACACCGCCAACGGCCGTTGCCCGGTGCGAAGGCGCCTTGCTCTGACCTCCAGCGAAGCAATAGAGCCGCTTCGTCGTGTGCACGTAGATCCGACCATCGCAGATCGCGGGTGCGCCGAGGCAGTTACCCTCGAGCTGCATGCGCTGCAAGAGTTCTGGGCCCGTGTCGCTCGGGCGCACGATGTGGAACGATCCGTTGTTCATCGGCACGTAGAGCTTGCCATCACCATGGGCCGGCGAAGCATGGATCTGGTCTGGCGCCAGCTTCTCGTGCCAGAGTTTCTTACCAGTGTCGGCGTCGACGCAGAACAGCTCGCCCGTGTGCCCGGTCGAGTAGATTCGATTGCCGACGATCACCGGCGAACTCGTGAAGGCGACGATGTCGTTGCGCCAGGCTTCCTGCTTCTTGCCGAGCTTGCCGGCATCGGCACCGCGCGCCAACGCGATCATCCGACCAGCAGTCGACGTATCCAGGTTCTCCTTGCCGCTCGTCGCGATGACCCTATCGCCGTAGAGCACCGGGCTCGAGCTCAGGCCACCGATCGCCAGCTGGAACTTCCACAGCGGGTCGCCGGTGCGCACGTCGACGCAAACCACATGGCCACCGGCCAGCCCCGCGTAGAGCACGCGCTTGCTGCCCGAGTCGGCCACGACCGGGAATGAGAACGAAGCGTCCTTCGGAGGTCCGCCCGGCGTGCAGCTCCACACGGATACGCCAGTGTCCTTCTCGAAAGCGAAGAAGCGATCGCGTGCGGGGCCATACGAGGCCCAGCCCGACGTCGGCACGTGCACGATGCACAGGTTGCCGTCGATCAAGGGCGCACCGGTGCGCCCGTTCGGGAACGACAGTCGACCGTACTCACCCATCATCGAGTGCTGCCAGACGAGTCCGCCCTCGCGCGTGAAGCAGGTGAGCAATCCGGCCGTCGCCAGGTGGTAGACGTTGCCGGTCGCGGGATCGATCGTCGGACTGCCGATCGAGAAGCGGTAGTAGATGATGTCGGTCAGGAACTCGGTGTATCGATGCTCCCAGACCTTCTTGCCGGTGCTCGCGTCGAGACAGACGAGGACTTCCTGCAACTGGTCCGCTTCGCCCTCGTAGCCGAGCGTGTAGACCCGGCCGTCAGCGATGACCGGGGTGCCACGACCCGCCAGCTCGTATGTCCATGAGCCCGGCGCTTCGATCGAGACCCGGCTCGGCAGACCATCTTCGAGCGAGGTGCCGTTCTGCTGCGGGCCACGCCAGCTCAGCCACCCGCGGCTGGTCTGTGTTCCCACTCCCGCATCTTCGCCACCCTGCGCGTCACAGGAAACAAACGGCAGGGCGACCACGGCGGCGGCACAGAGGGTCGTCAGTCTCATCGTGTCTCCGGCAGCGGGCCGTTCCCATCAAGAGGTCGTGGGCCAAAGGTCGCGCCGCTCGAAATGACGACCGAGAGGATCGCTGGACGAGGCGCGACAAGAGGCGACGGAGTATAGCGGCGCTCTAGCACGGAACCCGCCCATATACTCCGCGCCCCCAGCCGATGACAAGGTGGTAATGCGCAACGCGTTCTTGGCATGATCGTTGCCCATGTCGCTCCAACCCCCGCCTGTTGAAGCTACACGCAAAACTGGTCCTGGACATCGGTTCGCCCTCTTCGTAGTCGCCTCGATCCTGCTGGCTTGTTCCGCTTTCGTACGCTGGGACTCCGCCTCAGTGGAACTCGATGGACAGCTGTGGATCCACGACGCCGACACGGTGCGTCGTCTCGTGCGACTCGAAGCCATCGACGCGAGCGACACCTATCCCGTGGTCGAGCCGATGGACGGGTTTCCGAAGGGAACCGTGATCCACTGGACACTGCCGATGGACTGGGCCCTGCGCACGCTGAACCCAATCGGTAAGTGGTTCTACCCCAATGCGCGCGGCTACGAGGCGGGCGCGATCATCGCTGGGCCAGCGCTCGGCCTTGCCGCTGTGTTGTTGATGATCGTCGCGGGCGTGCGCTTGTTCGGCGCCTTCGCTGGCCTCGCGATCGCGACTTTCTATGCCTTTGCCTACGGCGGCGTCCAGTCCAGCCGCCTCGGGGTCGGCGATCACCAGACGTTGCAACAGCTGGCCCTGCTCGGAACGGCGCTCGCCTTCATCGCCTTCCTCAAGCGCCGCAGCACGGGCCTGGCCACCTGGCTCGCTGGCGCACTGCTGGGACTGGCGGTCTGGGTGTCAACCGAGTCGATGCTCTTCGTCTACCTGTGGTCCTTCGTGGCGGTCTTGCACATGCTCCTGGCCGAGGACGAACGCACCGCCTGGCGACAGCAACTGCAGGCCTCGATTGGATTCGTCGTCGTCGTTGCGATAGGCCACCTGGTCGAGCAGCGCCACGCGCTACTGGCCTTCGAACTCGACAAGATCTCGACGCTACAGCTCTACCAGGCCGCCGTATTGCTCGTGTTCGTCTCCCTGGTAAGGGCGCTACCGCTGCGGAGCCGCGGGCAACGCGTATTCACGGCAGCCGGATGCGCCACGGCTCTCGGGCTGGCGCTCCTGCCCAAGGCGCTCGACCAGTTCGAGGCCTTCGCCGAGATCAATGTCTGGCTTCAGGAGGAGATCGTCGAGTTCCAGGGGCTCTTCACCGGACTCGGACCGTTCGTCGGCTTGACGAAGGCGATCGGCACGGAATCGCCGCTCCTGCTCGCGCTGCCCCTGTTCGTGTTCGGACTCCTGGTCAACAAGCGAATGACGCACGACCTGCGCATAACGCTCGCCGTCATGACGGTCGCGACCTTCGCCCTCGAGGCCTGGGAGGTCAAACTGGCGCACTTCTTCTCGATCTTCTTCCCGATCGTGATGGTGTGCGGATCGCAGCCACTGTTCGATCGGATCGCGGGACGCTTCGGGCAAGCCAAGGCCAAACTCGCAGCGGTCACCGGTGCCGTCGTACTCGTCGTGTGCGCACTCATGTCGATGCCCGCGCCCTACAGTCAAGGGTCGGGGCCCATGATCGAACGTGGCTGGAGGCAAGTTTGCAACCGGCTCGCCGTGCACTCCGGCGGCAACAAGGACGGCGCGGTGCTCGCGCCGTGGGACCGCGGCGCGCACATCATGTACTACGCTGGCCTGCCGGTTCTCGCGTCGGGGTATCACCGCAACATCGACGGCATCCTCGCAGGCAACCGCGTCTACCTGTCCACCAAGGCGAAGCGCGCCGAGGTGATGCGCGTGCTGCGCGAGCGCCGTGTGCGGTGGATCGTCGCCGACTACCAGATGCTCTTCCTGTTGACGGCGCCCAAGACACTCGGACGTCCAGCCCTCGCACACTGGCAGCCGGGCGGACTGACATTCCACGAGGAGGCAGGGCATACCTTCTTCTGGGAGCTGCGCTACGCGCAGCAGGTGCCTGGCCTGCGACTCGTCGAGGAGGGACCCGCCATCGAACTGCAGGGCGTGCCACAGAGTCTGTTCAGGTTGTACGAACTCCGCTGACCGCTTCGGCGAGGATGCCGCCGAGCACGGCGATCGTCGTTTCGCCCTCGGCGCTGGTCGCGTCCGCTGGCCAGCCGAAGTAAGCGCGCGGCCCGCCAGCAGCGGCGAAGCTCTGCTTGCCGGTGCGGATCGCGTCCGACAACGACGCGGGGTTTGGCTCAAGCGCCTTCCTGACTTCGTCGCGCACGAGGTCGGGACGCCGCGCGAGCACGATCGAGCCCTCGTAGCGACCTGCGTGACAAGCACCGGTCTTGAACTCATCGGTCAAGCGCGACACCCACGGCTTGCGCGTAGCGTCAGGAAACACGAAACGCAGAACTTCTTCCTCGTCGCAGACCCTCTTGGCTGCGTAGATCGACGCGATGTTGCCCGGGTCGAAGTGCGAGTTGGCCACCGCGAGCGTCGCGACGCCATGCGACGCAAGACCACGACAGAGGTCGACGATCAAGGCGGTCGCTGTTTCTTGACCGATCGAAAGTGTGCCGGCGAAGCTCTCGGCGAAACGGGCCGGTGCATAGGCGAGCGACGGCAATAGCAGCACCTCATGGCCTTGGTCGGCCAAGCGGCGTGCGCCGTCCTCGGCCATGGCCTCTGAAATGATGACATCGGTTGCGAGCGGCAGGTGTGGCCCGTGCGCTTCGGTCGCGCCGATCGGCAGGATGCACACGCATCCCGCGGCAGCGACGTCGCGCGCTTCCTCCCAAGTGATCTCCGCGAGCTTGTGAACCGACATCCTCACTCCACCCGTTGATCGACTGGCAGCTCGAAGGTGCCGTCTTCGTTGTCGACGAGGCGGCCCATGCGCACGAGCTCGTCCCAGATCGCTTGCGGGTACTGCACCGGCGGTTGCACGCCGACGATCCCGGAGCCGCGCCCGCTGCTCATGGGGCCACCACCGAGTGAGGACTCCGCATCGAGCCGCGTCAGCTTGAGCCGCTTGCGGAACGCCTTCATCGCGCGCTTGAACACCGACTTGTCCTGCTCGGGCAGGGGACGCTTGCCAGCCGCGAACTCGTCGAGCATCGCGCGCAACACGGCCGCATCGCGGGCCGCCATCGCCGCGCCCAGGTCCGGGTCGGTGTCACCGACCGCCGCGCGCGCACCCACCAGCTCCGCCCACGCCATGTCACTCTGAGTCTCGGCGGCCGCACGGATCAGCGGCAGGAGCAAGCAGGTCTTCGGATCAGTCATCGGAATGCGCTACGTTATCAACCTCCGCCCCTCAGCGCATGACCTACGCCCCTCCCGAACAGCTGCAGATCGCCGACCACTTCCTGCACTCCCGGGTACGCGAAGGACGTGGCGACCGGGTCGCCTTGATCACGGACCAGCGCAGCTGGACCTACGCCGAGGTCGCGACCCGCGCCAACCGCTTCGCCAACCTGATCGTGGCACGGGGCATCCAACCCGAACAACGGGTCATCGTGGCGCTGCGCGATGGCATCGACTTCGTCGCGGCGCTGTTCGGCATCCTGGCGACCGGAGCGTGCGTCGTCATGCTCAACCCCGATCTCAAGCAGGACGCCGTCGGCTACTTTCTCGGCTACACCCGGGCACGCGCCGCGTTCGTCGGCAGCGACAATGCCGGACTCTACGGCGACGTCGAAGCGATCGACGTCGACACGCCGGAGTTCGTGGCTGAGTGCGACGCACAAAGCGATAGGTTCGAGTGCTTCCCTACCCACCGCGACGACGCGGCGATCTGGTTGTTCTCGGGCGGTACGACCGGGCGCCCCAAGGCCGTCGTGCAGACACACCGGTCGTTCGCGTACACGACGGAATGCTACGGCACGGGCATCCTCGGCATGACCGAGGACGATCGAACGCTGTCAGTGCCCAAGTTGTTTTTTGGTTACGCGACGGGCAGCAACCTGTTGTTCCCGTTCTCGGTCGGCGGCAGCGCGATCCTGTTTCCGGAACGCTGCACCGAGGACCGACTGTTCGAGCTGATCGCGGCACACCGGCCGACCGTGCTCATCAACGTGCCGACCATGATCAAGAAGCTTCTCGACCATCCGACCGTCGGCGAACAGGACCTTTCCAGCCTTCGTCTGGCGACCTCGGCCGGTGAGGCGCTACCGGTCGGCCTGCACGAACGCTGGGACACAGCCTTCGGTGTCGATCTGCTCGATGGACTGGGCACCGCCGAGATGTGGCACGTGTTCTTGAGCAACCGCCCGGGCAATGTGCGCCGCGGCACGCTCGGCCAGATCGTGCCGGGCTTCGAGGTCAAGGTCACGAACGAGGATGGCAGCCCGGTGCCGGACGGCGAAACCGGCTGGCTCTGGGTGCGCGGCGGCGCGCGCGCCCTCGGCTACTGGCAGCAGCTCGAAAAGACGATGCGAGGCTTCCGCGGCGAGTGGTACGTCTCGGGCGACTTGATCACGCGCGACGCTGATGGCTGGTTCACCTACGGCGGGCGAGCCGACGACATGCTCAAGGTGTCGGGCAAGTGGCTGGCGACGCGCGAAGTCGAGGACTGCCTCTCGGCCCATCCCGCGGTCAAGGAGGCCGCCGTCGTCGGTGTCGTCGACGAGGACGGCCTGACCAAGCCGCACGCTTTCGTCGTCGCTGCCGAAGCGGCCAGTGAGCTCGAGGTAACGTTGCAGGATTGGGTCAAGGAACGGCTCGAGCCCTACAAGTATCCGCGCTGCGTCGTTGTCCTCGACGATCTCCCGCGCACGCACCTCGGCAAGATCGACCGCGGCAAGCTGCGCACGGTGTCCTGATGTCATGGAAACCCCTGTTTTCGCGCAGCCTCGGAGCCGCCGCGGATCGACTGCACTTCGCGGCGCACAGCCACCACCTGTGGCCGGACACATCGTTCGAGGCGCACGACCGCGCCTGGGTCGACGCAGCCGAGTACGCCGACCTCAAGTGGGAACGCGTGTTCGGCGAGATCTGGCCGAGCGTGCAAGGACACATCGCGCGCGTACTCGGGTTGTCGCGACCGGACTCCATCGCTTTGGCGCCGAACGTGCACGAGTTCCTGGTGCGGTTAGTGTCGTGCATCGATGCTCGACCCATCCGCGTATTGACGAGCGGAAGCGAGTTCCACAGCTTCGAGCGCCAGAGCCAGCGCCTCGAGGAATGCGGCGACATGGTCGTCGAACGCGTGCCGACGGAACCGTGGACGACGTTCGCGGACCGCTTCCTCACCGCGGCCGCCGGTGGCGGACACGACCTCGTCTACGTCAGCCAGGTGTTCTACGACTCGTCGTTCGTGTTCGAGCGCTTTGCCGAGGTCGTGCAGGTGGTGTCCGATCGCGACACGCTGATCGTCATCGACGGTTATCACGCCTTCATGGCGCTCCCAACCGATCTGGCGTCGATCGAGGATCGCGTCTTCTACACGGCCGGTGGCTACAAGTACGCGATGAGCGGCGAGGGCTGCTGCTTCCTGCACTGCCCGCCCGGCTACGGCGCGCGGCCCAAGAACACAGGTTGGTTCGCCGGTTTCGGGCAGCTCGAGAGCGGCATCGACGAGGTCGCATACGCACCGGACGGCTCACGCTTCCTGGGCGCCACCCTGGACCCGACCCCGTTCTACCGCTTCGAAGCGGTGCAGCGCATGCTGCAAGACAATGACATCACCGTGCCCAAGATCCGAGCGCATGTCGAAGCGCTGCAGGGTCAACTGCTCGACGGCTTGCGACCGAGTAGCTGCCTCCGCCCTGAACAGCTGGTCCCCGACCGGGGCAATCCGCGCGGCAACTTCCTGACCTTCCGTACATCGACCGCGCAGGACCTGAAGAGGCAACTCCTCGAAGCGGGGGTCGTGACCGATGCGCGCGCGGACCGACTGCGGTTCGGGTTCGGCATCTACCAGGACGCGGCGGATGTCGACGCGCTACTGCAACGGTTGACGGCAATCGCGAGTTGAGTCGCATCGCGGACGCGCTCTGGCGGTGGACGTGTCTGTTGGCCGTGTAGAGCGGCGTTCGCAGCCGCTTCAACGAGCGTCGCGGCAGCGAACGGCCTGGAGACGATTCTCTGTTCGAAATGAACTCGGCAAGAAGTCCGGGCCTCGGGCCGTCACCGGTCGCCGCGACCCCGTGTAGCATGGCCGCCCCATTGGAGGAGCCAACATGAGACACGCATGCACTGCCACCACCATCTTGCTCCTTGCCAACTCGGCGTTCGCGCAAGGTCAGGCCGCAAGTTGGCCCCAGTGGCGCGGCCCGAACCGGGATGGCATCTCGACCGAGAAGCTCAGATCGAAGCAGACGGAACTCTGGGCAACCAACGTCGGCCTGGGTTACTCGACTGTGTCCGTCGCCAATGGCCGGATCTACACGATGGGCCACGACAAGGCGGCCAAGAAGGACACTGTTTTCTGCATCGAAGCCGACACCGGCATCGACGTGTGGACCAAGACCTTCGACTGCCAGACGCTCAATCGCTTCCACGGCGGCGGCTCGCAGACGACACCTTCGCTCGATGGCGACCGTCTCTACGTGTCGGGCCGCGAGGGCAAGTTGTTCTGCCTCGACGCCAAGACCGGCAAGGAGATCTGGAAGCAAGACCTGTCGAAAGAGTACGGGCTGCGGCTGCCGCTGTGGGGTTGGGCCGCATCGCCCCTGATCCTCGACGACATGATCGTCCTGAGCATGGGCCACGTGTTCGCGTTCAAGCGCGACGGCAAGTTGCTCTGGAAGACCGAGGAGAACTTCCGCACTAGCTACTCGACCCCGGTCGACTGCAAGCTCTACGGGCGCGATTGCATCGCCGACTTCAATGGACACGGCATCGTCATCCTCGACCGCAAGAGCGGCGAGATGATGTCGCAGCACAAGTGGGCGACGCGCAGCGGCGTCAACGTGGCCTCGCCGATCGTCATCGGTGACAGGATCTTCATCTCATCGGGCTACAACACCGGCTGTGCGATGCTGCAAACCAAGGGCAATGACAAGCTCGAGGTACTGTGGGAGAACCGAGAGATGCGCAACCACATGTCCGGCTGCGTCTACCACAAGGGTCACCTGTACGGCTTCGACGAGTCGACGCTGAAGTGCCTCGACCTCCAAGGCGAGGTCAAGTGGGCCGAGCGCGGCCTCGGCAAGGGCGCACTCGTCATGGCCAGCGGCAAGCTCGCCATCATGAGCGCACGTGGCGAGCTCGTGATCGCCGACGCGAGCGCCGACGGCTTCGAGGAAGTGTCGAGGACCAAGGTCCTCAGCGGCGGCGTCTATTGGACGACTCCGGTCGTCTGTGGCGGACGACTGTACGTCCGCAACAGCATCGGAGACCTCGTCTGCCTGGAGTGACGCCTCGCCTTACTTGCCGATGCGATAGAGCTTGGCGTCGGTCCGAATGAAGAGCGAGTCGTGGGCAACCACGACCGACGAGCGAATCTGGTCGGCGTCCATGCCGGCCATCAGCGCCTCGTGAACGATCGTGCCGCTCTTCATATCCACGACCGCCACGGCGCCGTTGTGGTTGATGCAGAACACGTTGCCGTCGGCGACCGTGGGCGAAGCGCGCCACGGGTAGTCGCGCGGCAGCTTCGCGGTCCAGACAACCTCACCTGTCTTGGCCTCGACCTTGGACAAGGCCGAACGAACGTCGCTCAGCACATAGAAGTGCCCGCCGTGAAACGCCGGTGATGGGACGTCGCTCGACACGGGGTTCGGTCGCCCCTTGCTCTGCCACGCGAGTCCAGCCTCACCGAGGTCGCCCTCGCCACCGAGCTTGACCGCGTAGACGGGCTCCCGTTTCGGCGCGCAGACCAGCGCGTGTCCAGCGCCAACGACGGCGGTCGGGACGAGCCGCCACGATCGCTGGCGGTGTCCATCGTTCCACGTCCCCCAGCGCCACAGCTCCTTGCCACTCGCAGGATCGTGACCGGTGATCACGTCACCGCCGACGACCAGCAACTGCTTCTGTCCTTCGTCGTTCACGAACGGGATCGGCGTCGCGTAGGATTCCCGCGATTCGACCCGCGCGTCGCTGTCGCGAGTGTGCTTGTAGAGCGTCGCGCCAGTGTTCGGATCCATCGCCAACAGGAAGGACTGGATCGGTTCGGGCGTCGCACCACCAGCGTCGCGCCCGCCGCCGAATCCACGACCCCTGCGTCCGAGCGGGGTATCGCGCTGCAGCACGGGCAGGAAGAGCTTGCCCTCCCACAGCGTCGGGCTGGCCGAAAACGTCCACTGAAACGCAAACTTGCCGTAGTCCTTCTGAAGGTTGCGCCGCCACAGCTCCTTGCCGCTGTAGTCGAAAGCAACGAGGTCGCCGTTACCGAAGAAGAACACGACGCGCTCGCCGTCCGTGGTCGGCGAAGGTGACGCGTAGTTGCTGCGACGCCCGCTTGACGTGCGCGAGCGTGCGCCCTCCGGATAGCCGCTGTCCGTGGCCCGACTCCAGAGCGTCTTGCCGGTCTTGCAGTCGAGGCAAAGGGCGACGAGCCGCTCCTTCTTGCTGTCGACCGACGACAGGAACACCCGGTCACCGATGACGATCGGCGTGCACGCACCCGGGCCGGGCATGTCGACCGACCAGCGCACACGCTCTTCGGTACCAAAGTCGAGTGGCAGGTTCTTGGCCGTCGCCGACCCGTCGTAGTTGGGTCCGCGCCAGTGCGGCCAGTCCTGTGCACTGACACCACCGAACAAGGCAAAGGCGCAAGCAACCGTCAGCAGTGCACTTCTCATGATCCCATCTCCGTGGCACCGGCGATCGATGCTCGAATCGTGTTGGCGACCTTGACCGCCCATTGTGTGCCGACGTCTCCGGTCAGGAGATCAACGAGTCCGCGCCGGTTGGCCGGGTCCTTCGCCAGTTGCCCGAAGTGGAAGTCCGGGGTGTAGAACGCGCGCACCAGGGCAAGAAACTGGCCGAATGCTCCCTGGTACTTCTCGGAGAAGCCGGCCAGATCGGGGCGATCGCTACCGTTGGACAGGGCCGCGCCCACTGCAGACGCGCCCAACTCGGCCGACAACAACGACAGGAACAGGCCCGTCGAGTAGATCGGATCGATGAACCCCAACGCATCGCCGAGCAACGCCCAGCCGACGCCGCCGTCGCATTCGGCGCGATACGTGAAGTCACGTGCGAACAGCACATCGGTCGTGCGCGTCGCGTTCGCGAGTCGCTCCGACAACGGCTCGGACTGGGCGATCGCCGCCCCGAGGATCTCGGCCTGAGTCGTACCGTAGCTCGCCAAACTCTTGGCGGGCGCGACCAGACCGACACTGACCGTCTCCGGCAGCGGAATCAACCAGAGCCACGCCCCGTCGCTGAGCCTGAAGATCAACGTCGACCCGGCGTCGATTCCCGTGTCACGGCGCACGTCCTTGTAATGCGCGAACAACGAACCATTCTCGAGCCCGGCGATCGTGCGTCGTTGCCCGAGGCGGCGGGCAAGGGAGCTCGCGTAGCCAGATGCGTCGAGCACGACGCGCGCCGCCACGTCCGCTTCGCCACCGTCTCGCTTGATGCGCACGCCGCGCACAGCGCCATCGCTCTCGACGACCTCGACAACCCGCGTGCGCATCGATACCGCCACTCCAGCCTGCCTCGCTGCATCCAACAGCATGCCGTCGAAGTCGCTGCGCAACACCTGCCACGTATGGTGCAGGTCGGCGTTGCTCGCCTCGGAGAAATAGAACGGCCGAGTCGCCCCCTTCGGCGTATGGAACTGCACGCCGTGCTTTCGCGTGTAGCCACGAGATTCCATCGCCTCGAGCACACCAACCCGATCGAGGGTCGCGTTGACCGCCGGCACCAGCGACTCGCCAACGTGGAATCGTGGAAAGTCCATGGCTTCGAACAGGGCCACATCGTGGCCTGCCTCGGCGAGCAAAGCGCCCGCTACCGCACCGGCCGGACCACCGCCAATGATCGCCACGTCGTAGGATGACGTCATCGTCGCGGGATCAGGTTCTCGGTCCGGGCAAGGGAGTCAGGCATGGTCAGGGGGAATACGTATGGCGTACAACGCCTGCGAGGACAACGTGCTTGCGATAACATCTAAACGTGGCAACGAACGCCGAAGAGACGACAGTAGGTAACTACTTCGTAGCGAACTACCCGCCGTTCTCGTTCTGGCGACCAGAGCAGGTCCCCTTGGCCGGTCAAGTCCTCGACCGGGAAGCCGCTCCTGAGACCCCTCTCGGCCTCTACGTCCACATCCCGTTCTGCCGCAAGCGCTGCGATTTCTGCTACTTCCGGGTCTATACGGACAAGGACGCGGCCGCCGTGCGCCGCTATCTCGACGCCGTGGTCGCGGAAGTGGCGATGTACGCCCAGCGCCCAGCGCTGCGCGGGCGCAAGCCGCTTTTCGTCTACTTCGGCGGCGGCACGCCGTCCTACCTGTCGGCCGAGCAGCTGCGCTACTTGTTCGACGGGTTGCAAGAACACCTGTCGTGGGACGCGGCCGCCGAGATCGCGTTCGAGTGCGAGCCCGGAACGCTGCAGGAGAAAAAGATCCGCACCCTGCGTGAGCTTGGCGTGACCCGACTGAGCCTCGGCGTCGAGAACTTCGATCCCGACATCCTCGCCCTAAACAACCGGGCACACCGCGCCAAGGAGATCTACGCGGCCTACGCGACTGCGCGCGAGGTCGGGTTCCCGCAGATCAACGTCGATCTGATCGCCGGCATGGTCGGCGAGACCGAAGCCAACTGGCAAGACTGCATCGCCAAGGTCAAGGAGCTCGCACCGGAAGCGATCACGCTCTACCAGATGGAGATTCCGTTTAACACGACCGTCTATCAGCGCATGAAGGACGGCGGTGAACGTGTGGCGCCGGTTGCTGACTGGGCTACCAAGCGTCGCTGGGTCGATGAAGGGTTTCGCGAGCTCGAGGGCGCTGGCTACGTGGTCGGCAGCGCCTACACGGCCGCCAAACCGAACACACGCTTTCTCTATCGCGACGAACTGTGGCGGGGCGCTGATATGCTCGGGCTCGGCGTCGCCTCGTTCTCGCACATCGGCGGCGGCCACTTCCAGAACGAAGACAACTTCGAGCCGTACCTCCAGGCAGTCGAAGGCGGTGGGCTACCGATTCACCGCGCACTCGAACTCAGTGCCGACGAGCAACTGATCCGCGAGTTCGTGCTGCAGCTCAAGCTCGGCCGCATCGAGACGAGCTACTTCAGCGACAAGTTCGGCGTCGACGTGCATCAGCGGTTCCGCGAACCGTTGGCGCAGCTCGAGAGTGACGGCGTGCTGTCGGCCACGAACGACACGCTCGAACTGAGCCGCGACGGCTTGCTGAACGTCGACCGACTTCTGCCCTACTTCTTCCTCGATGTCCACCGCGACGCACGCTACGCGTAGACACCCATGGAATACGAGTTCCGCACCCAGCGCCGCGTGGAGTTCGCCGAGACCGACATGGCCGGCATCCTCCACTTCTCGAACTTCTACCGTTACATGGAGGAAGCCGAGCATGCCTTCTTCCGCTCGCTCGGTCTGAGCGTTCACCCACACGGCAGCTCGGGAGAGCTGGGCTGGGTACGCGCCGAGGCAGCGTGCAGGTTCCTGCAGCCGCTGCGCTATGAAGACATCGTCGATATTCACGTGCTCGTGACAGAGAAGCGCAGCAAATCGATCACATACGCCTTCGTATTCAGCAAGGCCGGCATCGAAGTCGCCCGCGGCTCGATGGCAGTCGTGTGCATCACGAAATCCGAGGGTGAAGGGCTGCGCGCGATCCCCATGCCGGCGAACGTCGATGCCGCCATCCAGGTCGCACCAACCGAAGTCCTCGACTCGCAGCGCTAGCTGCTAGTGGGGTCGGCGCGCAGGACCCAGAGCGCCGCAGCCGCAACATGCCTTTGATCGTCATCGAACTGCGCCGCGCCCGCGCTCAGGGCAAAGCGAGCGCTCGCAGGCACTCGCTTTGCCCCCTCCCGCGCCACCGCTAGAGTCCCTGCTCGTGTCCCTGCAGTCGCACAATCCATTCGCCGTCACCTGGCGCGAGCGCGCCTTCGTCCTGGGCTTGATCTACGGCTCGATCCTTGCCGCTCTCATCCTCGGGTTGATCTTCGCGCACGAGCGCACGCACGAACTGCTCGTGCTCGTCCCGAGTTCGTTCTTCCTGGCAGGCAAGTTCCTGCCGCTGCTGGGCCTTCACCCGGACATCGGCTTCTCGCCTTGGGAGCTCGGCATCGTCATCGGGATCATGGACACCTGCACGGCGCTACTGATCGTCTACTCGCTGGCACTCTTCTACCGAATCCCGCCCCTGGCACGCCTACTCGGCAAGGCCAACACCAACGCCCACCTCGTGCTCAACGCGTACCCGCGGATCCGGAAGTTCGCCATCGCAGGGATCGTCATGTTCGTGCTCTTCCCGGTCGCTGGCACCGGCGCGATCGGCGGCTCGTTCATCGGTGCCCTGCTCGGCTTGCACCGCCTGCGCGTGATCCTCGCGGTCGCGGCCGGCGGCTTCATCGGCGGCCTCGGCATGGCCCTCATCGGCGTGACATCCGGCGATGCGATCGAACGCTACCGGGGACACCCCGCCCTGCTTGCTATCGTCATCGGCGCTGTGCTGGTCGCCATCTGGGGCATGAACCAAGCCTACCGTAAGGCCCTGGCGCAGGCAGAGACGAACTGCGCTACAGAGTCGCCACGGGGCAACGATGTGAAGCCCCCTGAGACGCCTACGCTCGACTGACCCCAGTCACCGAACGGAGCGTGAACTCCATCACGTCGAGCAATGCGGCCAAGTGGCAAGTCACTCCCGGCACGCACCGTCTCGACATCGTCCTCGGCGACCTTGCCGCCGTGCTCCCCAAGGGGCACGAGTGCGCCTCTCGCTGGAGAACCTCAACATCCGCCGCAATCGCGACAACGCGCACCTGTTTGCGGCGCCCTACTTCGAGAACGGCGGCTTCGAAAACGGCGGCGCTGTTCATCGAAAACGGCGGGGGCGTCGCAGTGACGCTTCCCGCCGGAATCAGCTACCCGTAGAGCAGGGGGGTCCGACCCTACCGGTCGCTCAGTCGCCCGCCTTGACGATGGCGCGACGCAGACCCAGATCCTTGGCCTTCTGCTCCTTCGTGAACGCTGCCTCGAAGGCCTTGTCGACCTTGGCCATCTTTGCCTTCAGCCCCTTGAGCTTGCCCGTCTGGCCCTTGGCTTCGGCGCGCGTGATCTGAGCGCGCAGGTTGAGGCGAGCGGCATCGAGCGTGTCAAAGGTGTTCAGCAGTTTGCTGAGCTCCTTGACGGCCTTGTCGGCGCTCTTCTTGTAGTCGACCTTGAGAACGCCGACGACGTCCTTCCAGTCGAGCTTACCCTTGGAGGTGACGAGGCGTTTCTTGATCTTGGTGCCGTCCCAGCTAGCCAGCACGATGTGCGGGGAGTTCTTGCCGCCGAACAGCTTGGCGTAGGGATGGGCCTGGTCAGCGACGTCCTTGCTGAGCTTCACGCAGTTGTAGAACTGGGTCACGAGCTGGAACTTCTCGTTCTTGAACACGCGGTCCAGGAGCCGGGCCAGCTTCTTGTCGCCAGAGGACTCGCGCAGAACCAACAGCGGACGCGGGTCGTTGCCGCGCAGTTCCTGCAGGATCGACTTCACGTCGAGCTGCTTCTCACCGTCCGCGATCGTGTCGGTCCAGGCAATGTTGAGGCGACTCTTCGCAGTGTCCTTGCGCGACAGACCTGTCACGCTCGTGCCAACGGCACTGGCGCCGCATCACTGGGAGGGGAGAGGTAGGTTGGTAAACAGGGCCGCCAGAGCGACGCCGCCGATGGTCAGGGTCTTTGACATGTAATCCCTTTGAAGTTGGGTTGGCCGAGGTCACCCCGGCACGCCCATTCTCTCGGCAATCACGGGGGGCGGTCAACGCCCCGAGCCCGCGCAATCAGGCCAGTTTCTGCCAGTTTCGCCCGAAACGGGCAGGCTTCGCGGCCACCGCCGTGTCTCGGAGCGCGTCTCGGAGTCCGCGGGCGGCCTCAGCGTGTGCCGAAACTGCCCTTCTCAAGGAAGTCACGCACCAGGGCCAGCGCCCGATCATGGTTCATGAGGGAGGTGTGCAGGCAGCGGAGAAGTCGGAAGTCAGCCATGCCATCCAGCTTGGTATTGGCGACCGTCACGACTCCGTCGTCGTCGCCGTCGAGCAGCGGGTTGTAGCCCGAGCCGTCGCCCTTGCCGCCAGCGATCACCGCGAAGGGGATCGGCGGGGCTGGAATCTTGGCCACCTGCGCCGCCGTCAGCTGAGAGATCGACGCTCCCAACACGAGACGCACAGCCGAGCTACGCCGCACCTTCTTGGCGATCACACTCCCGCGGTTCGGTGGACCGAGCATGACGACACGTTTGGCACGGATGCGTTGCTGCCATGGTCGCTTCTTCGCGAGCAACTGGCGCACGACGATGCCGCCGAGGCTATGCGTGACGAACGAAACTTCGCGGGCGCCTTCGGCGCGATCGAGGAGCCGCGAGACTTGTGCCGTGTGCTCATCGATGCTGCGACGCGTGCTCGGGTAGCCGACATCGAAGACCTCGTGGCCATGTGCCGCCAACGTAGCCTTCATGCGCGCCCAAGAGTGACGCGACCGCCCGAGGCCGTGCAGGAGCAACACCAGCTTGTCACTTGCCGGCGCCAGGCCCAGCCGCAGACGTTGTTTCTCGAGGACGACGCAGCAGCCTTGCCAACTCCCCCACGCCCGCCGCCGGTCCCTGGGATCCAGCAGTCGGTGGTGCCCGGTGATGACGTTGGCTTGGATCCGCCATCCGGCGAGGATCTTCTCGTCCGCCCAGCCCTGGCGGCCGCCGAGCGTCATGAATGGCACGTTGAGGTTGCCGGTGCCGTGTTTCTTTTCGAGCAGTTCCACCATCAGAGCCTCGCACGCGGCGCGCTCGCCGCTCGCTAGAACCTCGACCTTTCCGCGCGCGCGTCGCACCACCCGGAACGTCCTGGCATCCGGGGAGCGTTCCAGCGTGAGGCCGAGCACCGCCGGTCGCACGGTGGTGTACGCGGACTGGCCCGTCTGGAGCAGGCAAGCCAGCAGGAATGTGAAGCTCAGGTATCCGGCCATGGCGCACGCGTTACGCAGACAGGGCTGGCTTATTCGCGAACCCTCAGATCGCGTGCAAATGTAACCCCCGCTGTTGAACTCCGTTGGCAATGAGGCGTTACTCGCGAGGTGCTGGCGCCCTGCCGAACCCTAATCGCCGCGTTGACCCTGTTCGTCACGGCTGCAATGGCCACGGCGCAAACCTCCGAGAACCCTCCCCCGACGAAGCCGTCCAAGGCACGGCAGACCGTCGTCACGGCGACACGGTTGATGGAAGATCCCTTCGACGTGCCTTACTCGATCGACGTCATCGGTGAGGAGAGCCTTCGGCGACGGTCGTATCGCACGACTCCCCAGGCGCTACGAGACATCCCGGGTGTCATGGTTCAGGAAACCGCGCATGGGCACGGCTCGCCGTACATCCGCGGCTTCACGAGCTTCCGCACGCTGTTCCTGGTCGATGGCATACGACTCAACAACTCGGTATTCCGTCCGGGACCGAACCAATACTGGAACACGGTCGACCCCTCTTCGCTGGACCGCTTCGAGATCGTCAAGGGACCGAGCTCGGTCTTGCACGGCTCGGACGCGATCGGCGGCACCGTGCACGCGATCACGCGCAGCCCGGACACCTGGGCAGCGACGGTCGGTTTTGCCTACGGAGGACATTCCTCGGTGCGCTACGCGACGGCGGAAGACTCGCTGCAAGGGCGCGGGGAGATGAGCCTAGGCCATACCTGGGACGATGGTGCCAAGACCGGGATCCTGATCGGCGGCAGCGCCCGGTCGTTCGGTGATCTGGAAGGCGGACGAAGCGTCGGCAACCAACCAGACACCGGCTACGACGAGACCGACTTTGACATCAAGGTCCAACATGGGCTCGACGCCGACACGCGCGTTGTGTTCTTGCACCAACGCGTGGCCCAGAACGACGTGCCGCGCACACACCGCACGGTCAACGGCATTCGCTGGCAGGGCCTCGCCAGTGGCAGCGACCTGCAGCGCGACTTCGACCAGGACCGCAGGCTGACCTACCTGCAGCTACATCGCGAGAACATCGGCAGCCTCGTCGACACGGTGAGAGCAAGTGTTTCCTGGCATCGCCAGCAGGAGGTCCGGGACCGCATTCGCAGCAACACCAATCGCGAACTGCAAGGCTTCGACGTCGGCACGCTCGGCGCATGGGTCCAGCTCGCATCCGACACTCCGGCCGGCCGCTTGACCTACGGCGCCGAGTTCTACCGCGACTACGTCAGCTCATTCCTGCGTCGTCTACAAGATCCGCAACCGGGTGACGGCATTCAGGGACCGGTCGCTGACGATGCGACCTACGACCTGCTCGGCGTCTACGTGCAGGATTCGATCGAGGTCATGGACAACCTCGCCTTGACGCTCGGCGCGCGATTCCAGTGGGCGGCTGCGGACGCCGGAAGCGTGCGCCATCCGGTGACGAGCACGCGCACGTCACTGCACGATGATTGGACGGCGCTCGTCGGCAGCGCACGCCTGCGCTACGTCCTCGTGCCGGGCGAGGTACATTTGTTCGGCGGCGTGTCGCAAGGTTTCAGGGCACCGAACCTGTCGGATCTATCGCGCTTCGATTCGGCGCGCAGCAACGAGCTCGAGATCCCATCTCCGGGCCTCGACCCCGAACACTACATCTCCTACGAAATCGGCGGGAAGGTCGAGACCGAGCGGCTAGCGGCGCAAAGCTCGATCTTCTACACCGACATCCGCGATCAGATCCTGCGCTTCCCTACCGGCGGCACCAGCGCCGGCGGCGAGACCATCGTGACCAAGGCCAACGTCGGCGACGGCTACGTCGCAGGAATCGAAGTCGGCGCCTCGGTCCGCATACTCGACGACACGACGGTGTTCGGCAACGCGACGCTGATCGACGGCCGCATCACGAACTTCGAGAGCACAGCGTCGACGCTACAAGAGACCTATCCGACCCGACTGATGCCGTTCTCCGCCCAACTCGGCGCCCGCTGGGAGGACTCACGGGGCCGTTTTTGGGCCGAGAGCGTGGTCGTGTGGGCCAAGAAGGCAGACCGGCTCTCGTTCAGCGATCAGCGGGACACGACGCGAATTCCTGCGGGCGGCACGCCGGGCTACGCCGTCTGGCATGCACGCTGCGGCTGGAACCTCAGCGAGCAAACGTCCGTGCAGGTGTTGCTTGAGAACATCACGAACGCGGATTACCGCGTGCACGGTTCGGGCCTGAACCGACCGGGCCGCAACCTGATCTTCGGGATCTCGGCCCGCCTCTAGGGTGGCCTGGCCGGGCAAAGGGGGCAGACTGGCCACACCAACCTGACGAAAGGTCACAGCTATCGCCCTCCCCAACGTGCTCGGGATCGAGACCTCGTGCGACGAGACTGCGGTCGCCATTGTTCGCAATGCCCGCGACGTGTTATCGAGTGTCGTGCACTCGCAAGTCGCACTGCATGCGCCATACGGTGGTGTCGTGCCCGAGGTCGCTGGACGCTCGCACCTCGATCGGATCCTGCCGTTCTATCGCAGCGCGCTGGCCAAGGCAGGGCTCACTGCTGACCAGCTCGACGCCATCGCCGTGACTCACCGGCCTGGCTTGATCGGCTGTTTGCTGGTCGGGCTGTCGGTCGCCAAGACGCTGGCGCTCACACTCGAGCTTCCACTCATCGGCGTCGATCACATCCAGGCGCACGTCGACGCGGCCTTCCTCGCCGAACCGGAGTCCGAGCTGCCGCTCCTGGCGCTCGTCGCCTCGGGCGGTCACACGAGCCTCTACCTGGTGCGCGAGCGCGGCCATGCGGAACGGCTCGGTGCGACGCGCGATGATGCGGCTGGCGAAGCCCTCGACAAGGCGGCCGCGATGCTCGGCCTCGGCTACCCGGGCGGGCCGGCACTCGAACGCGCAGCTGCCAATGGCAACCGCAGCGCCGTCACCTTCAAGCGCGTGCTGCTAGCGCCCGACTCGCTCGACTTCTCGTTCTCCGGGGTCAAGACCGCCCTGCTCTACCACCTGCGCGGCCCGGGCTGCGTACGGCCACTGCCCGACCTCGACAAGGCGGCGCGCGCCGATCTCGCAGCCAGCTTCCAGGAGGCGGTCATGGACACCCTGGTGCGCAAGCTGGCACTCGCCGCAGCCAGGACCGACGCGCGCACGGTCGCGATCGGCGGCGGCGTCGCTCGCAACACGAGATTACGCGAGTTGCTTGCGGACGATGCGACGCTCAAGGGACGCCACCTCGTCTTCCCACCCCTGGATCTATGCAGCGATAACGCGGCAATGATCGCCGGGCTCGGCGGCTATCTTCTGGCGCAGGGAAAGCGCGACCCACTCGCGCTGGAAGCCGTCGCGAAGGGTATCTGATGGAAGAGTCACGCCTACGTGAGTTACTCGAAGAGGTGCGCGCCGGCGACCGCGCGATCGATGACGCAGTGGCCGCTCTCCGCTCGCTACCGCACACCGACCTCGGTTTCGCCAAGGTCGATCACCACCGGCGCCTGCGCTGCGGCTTCGCCGAGGTCGTCTACTGTCCCGGCAAGACACCCGAGGACGCGGCGCGCATCGCGGTCGAGATCCTCTCCGGTAGCGACACGCTGCTCATGACCCGCGCGACGACCGAGATCGTCACGGCGGTGCAGGACAGCGTTCCCGACGTCGAGTACCACGAGCGGGCGCGCTGCCTCACGGTGCGCCGCGGCGAGCGCGCACCACCGTGTGGCTCGGTCGCGATCGTCTCGGCCGGGACGAGCGACCTCCCGGTGGCCGAGGAGGCGCGAATCACGGCCGAGATCATGGGAGCAGCTGTCGAAACGAGCTACGACGTGGGCGTCGCCGGTTTGCATCGCCTGCTCGACCGCGTCGAGTCGCTGCGCGGGGCACGTGCAGTCGTCGTCGTTGCAGGGATGGAAGGAGCGCTTCCGAGTGTGGTCGGTGGCCTCGTCGACGCGCCGGTCATCGCAGTCCCGACCTCCGTCGGCTACGGTGCATCGTTCGGTGGACTCGCCGCGCTGCTCGGCATGCTCAACTCGTGCGCGGCCGGGGTGTCGGTCGTGAACATTGACAACGGCTTTGGGGCAGGATATCTGGCAGCGCTGATCAACGCCCCCGCAGACGATTGACCGCCAACGAACCGACAGATCCGCCGCCGCCGGGCCGCCTCGCCCTCGAAGACGGGACCGTTCTGCACGGCAAGTCGTTCGGCGCCTCCGGCACGACAACGGGCGAGTTGGTCTTCAACACGGCGATGACCGGTTACCAGGAGATCCTCACGGATCCCTCCTACCGCGGCCAGGTCGTGCTGCTGACCTACCCGCACGTCGGCAACTACGGCGTGTGCCCGGAGGACGACGAATCTCCACGACCCTGGGTCGAGGGACTCGTGGTGCGCGAGGCGAGCCGCCTCGCCAGCAACTTCCGGGCTGGACGCGAGCTGGCCCCATGGTTGCGCGACCAAGGCGTGGTCGCGATCCAAGACGTGGACACCCGGCTGCTGACGCGGCGCATCCGCACCGCCGGCGAGATGCGCGTGCTCCTCACCACCGAGACCGAGGACTCCGACGCCGAGCTCGTTGCACGGGTGAAGGCGAGCCCCGGGCTCGAGGGCCGCGACTTGATCGCCGAAGTGACTCGAGAAACCGCCACCGACTGGAAGCCAGGCTTCGATTCGACGTTCAGCCCCAGCAACTTGTTACCCCGGCGCAAGGGCGAACCCATCCGCATCGTCGCGATCGATTGCGGCATCAAGAAGAACATCCTGCGCTCCCTGACCGAGGCCGGCTTCAGCGTGCACGTCGTCCCGGCGCGCACCACG
Source organism: Planctomycetota bacterium (assembly GCA_002685965.1). Classification (GTDB taxonomy): domain Bacteria; phylum Planctomycetota; class UBA1135; order UBA1135. Next base: position 30,780 of record NYZE01000042.1, read on the forward strand.
GCCGACGAGATCATGACCCAACAACCAGAGGCTCTGTTCCTGTCCAACGGCCCCGGCGATCCGTCCGCCGCGTCGTACCTGGTCGATGCCGTACGCCGGGTCGCGCTCGACCACGCGGTGCCGACCTTCGGCATCTGCATGGGGCACCAGATCCTGTCGCAGGTGCTCGGGGGTCGCACCTACAAGATGCAGTTCGGCCACCATGGTGCAAACCACCCGGTCAAGGAACTCGCGACCGGCAAGATCGCGATCACGTCGCAGAACCACTCGTTCGCGGTCGACGCGGATTCGCTGCCCGACGACGTCGAGGTCACGCACCTGAACCTCAACGACGGCACGGTCGAAGGGTTGCGCCACAAGTCGCTGCCCATGTGGTCTGTCCAATTCCACCCGGAAGCAGCGCCCGGACCACACGACGCGTTAGGTCTTTTCATTCGGTTCCGCGACGGCTTCGACCGATAGCAGCCCTAGCGCCCGCGACCCAAAAAGAAGGCCGCACCACCTAGGTGGCACGGCCTTCGTCTGCGTCAGGGATAGGCCACCCCACCCATGCTGGGGCGGCCCGTCCGCCGGAGGCACCCATCCTCCGGACTTCATGAAGTTCCAGAACTTCAAAGGCAACACCGACGCCGAGGCGGCGATGCTGACCCACCCAAGTCCACATGAGGAGTCGCTCGTCAGCCCCGTACGAGACAGGACCGACGCCCATGAACAGGTTCCATTGTCACCGCATCCCCAAGTCCCACAAGAGACAAAGCCACGAAGCGTTCGAACCGTGGACAGGCGGTTTCGGCGACGCTCCTGCGGACACTTGTTTGCACACCGCTGTCACATCAATGACACCGGATCAACGTCGACGAGAACACGCAAAGTGCGATCGCCTGTGCCCTCCAGACCGTCGAGCAGTCGACGCACAGCAGCAAACCCGGGCACCGTATGCGCTTTGACGAGCACGTGAACACGGAAACGACTGCGAACTCTCGATAGCGGCGCAGCTGCGGGTCCAAGGACCGAAAACTCGGCGGCTGCCGACCGCAAGTTGTCCGCAATCTCGCGTGCTCGCTTGGCTGCGGCAGCAAGCTGCCGTGCCTCGACGACGATGCGCACGAGTCGACCGAACGGCGGATAGGAGAGCGTGCGACGTGCGTCGAGCTCGCTCGTGATAAACCCCTCGTAGTCGAGCTGTGCAGCGCGCATCACCGGATCCGATTGCGCACACAGCGTCTGGAACACGACGAGCCCCTTGAGTTTGCCGCGGCCCGCTCGACCAGCGACTTGAGAGAGTGTCTGGAACGTACGCTCGGCGGCACGGAAGTCCGGCTGAAACAAACCAGTGTCGGCCGACACGACGCCGACCAAGGTCACGTTGGGGAAGTCGAGCCCCTTGGCGATCATCTGTGTGCCGACGAGGATATCGACATCGCCGCAGCGCACGGCGGACAAGACCTTCTCGTACGACTCACGCTTCAACATCGTGTCCGAGTCCATGCGCGCGACGACGGCTTCGGGGAAGCGACGACGCACCCAGTCCTCGACGCGCTCGGTGCCCGAACCGAGCGCCACCGGCGGCGAGGCCTTACACGTTGGACACAGCTCTGGTCGACGCATGTCAGCCATGCAGTGGTGGCAAGCCAGTCGACCGCGGGCCGAATGCCAAGCCATCGGTGCATCACAGTCCTTGCACTTGATGGTCTCGCCGCACGCCGAGCAATACAACACGGGTGCAAAGCCGCGGCGATTGAGGAACAACATGACCTGCTCGCGCACCTTCAGCCGCTCTTCGATCAGGTTGGTCAGCTGCTTCGACATCAGCGGCGGATTGCCCTTGATCGGTTTCTCGTGCCGCATGTCGACCAAGACGACCCGCGGCAGCTCGCCGCCGCCGACGCGCTTGGGCATCTCGAGCAGCGTGTAACGTCCGCTCTTGGCACGCGCCCACGCCTCGACGCTTGGCGTCGCCGAGCCGAGCACGACCGGCGCATTCTCGATACTGCCGCGCATGACGGCAGACTCGCGCGCGTGGTAGCGCGGCGCCTGCTGCTGCTTGAAGCTCGACTCGTGCTCCTCGTCGACGACGATCAGGCCGAGGTTGCGCACCGGCGCAAACAGCGCCGACCGTGCCCCTACGACGACGTGCGCTTGGCTGCGTGCCAGCCGTAGCCATTGACGCGCGCGCTCCGCATCGGTCAGTCCGCTGTGTAAGACCGCAACCTCGGGAAAGCGAGACAGGAAGCGGCCGACCGTCTGCGGCGTCAACGAGATCTCCGGCACGAGGATGATCGCTGAGCGGCCGAGCTTGCGCACTTCCTCGAGCACACGCAGGTAGACCTCGGTCTTGCCGCTGCCCGTGGCGCCGTGCAGGACGAACGTCTCGTGGCGTCCGGCCGCGATCGCTTCCTTGACCCGATCGACAGCAGCCCGCTGCGCCGGTACGAGTTCGTGTCGCTCAGCGCGCTCGTGCCGCGATTGCTCGAGCAGTTCGTCCTCCTGGTCGATGCGCGCCCACTGCAGAAGGCCATGCTTGACGAGCGTCGCCAGCGGCGCCTTGCTGACACCAGTCCGGCGCATCACGAGCTGCACAGGTGCCGGCGAACCGAGCTCGAGCACCGCGCGCAAGACGCGCGCGCGCTTCGGCGCCTTGTCTTCGAGCAGCAACGCTTCCGATTCGAGCTCTCCTTCTTCCCTGGCGAACGCGATCCCAGCAACGGTCTTGGCCGAGCGCCGCTTGAGCGACGCTGGCCAGGCAGCGTCGAGAGCTACACCCCAAGGACACGCGTACTCTTCGGCCATGCACCGCGTCAGTTCGAGCAGCGCTGGCGGCAACGCCGGCGTCTCGAGCCGTGCCAGCACAGACTTCAGTTTCTTCGCATCGACCTCAGTGTCGTCATCGAGCCCGACGACCACGCCGGTCATCGAGCGGCGACCGAGCGGCACTTGCACACGACATCCCGGCACGAGGGCATCCTGTAGGTGCTTCGGAACGGAGTACGTGAGCGCGTCCCGCAACGGAACGCTGAGCGCGACACGGGCGTAGGCAGCCATTCTTCCCCTCCCCCGAGTCCGGTCGCAGGATGGCGGGATCACCGAAGCGGTGCAAGTGCGTGATTGTTGTCGGAGAGCTCCGGCCTGTTGGACCGAAACAGACAACTCATCGCCAATCAGGCGTGCGAGCAGCTACACGGGGTCGCGTGACAGCGCGGGCAGCCCTCTCCGTACTTCTCGAACGCCACCCCCTCCAGGTCGACGCCGCTGATCGACGCCAGGGTCGAGAGCCAGGCCAGACAGTCCGAGAACTCTTCCGCGAGGTTGTCGGTTTCACCGCGGCGAAGCGCGCGCACGAGTTCGCCGACCTCCTCGACAAACCAGAGCGTACTGCCTTCGAGACCGCGCGCGCGATCACGCTCGAGGTAGATCGTCTCGATCAGACGCTGGAAGTCACCGATGCTGCGAGCCGTCACTAGACCATCCGCTTGGCGGTGACGAGGGTCGCATCGACGACCCGGTCTGCCTCGCCCTGGTGCATCTCGAGCGCACCGACGACGAGATTCACGAAAGCGTCGCTGTTCTTCGGCGCGTGCTTGCGCACGAGGTCCTGGAAGCGATCGATGCCATAGTGCGTCCCGTCCTCGCCTTCGAAGTCGTAGGTCCCGACCGTCGTCATGACGATGCGCGTCCCAGGCGGCATCTCGACGACCACCTCTTCGAGGCGGCGATCGAACACCTTACCCTTGTCCAGACCGAGCGCGAGTCCTTCGCCGTGCACGACCGACACCTCACCGCCACGGCAGGCATAGAACGGCGCACGATGACCGGCGACGTAGACCGTGGCGCGCTGGCCGCGCGGATCCAGCACGGCGACCTGACACGTCACGTGCAGACCCTTGCGCATCCCCTGCGCCAGGTTGCGATTGGCCGCACGCAGAGACTTGCCGGCGTCGCCGGTCTCCTCGAGGTAGCCACGCACGTAGGCACGCGTCATCGCCGCGAGCAGGGCACCGAGGGCACCTTGCCCCGACGTCGCGGCGACGACGAGCGCCAGGCGGCCGTCTGGCAGCGGCACGGCGTCCCAGAAACCGGCGGTACCGCCAGCGCCGGCGACGTGGGTCGAGTCGACCTCGAAACCCTCCACCTCGGGAACCGACTGGGGCAGCAGCGCTGTCTGCAACTCGCCGACGAGCTTGCCCTGCTCGCGCACTTGATCGAGCTCTTCCCAGATGTGCTCGCCCTCGCGCAGCGATTCGCACATCTGTTCGATCGCCTTGCTGAGCGCGCCGACTTCACCCTTGCTGCGCACCGTCGAGCGGTACGACAGGTTGCCGCGGTTGATGCGCGACACGGCCTGCACGAGCGCCCGCAGCGGACTCGTCACCATCCCGGACACCCAGAACGCGACGCCAACAGCGACGCCGATGGCCAACAGCGACAACAAGAAGATCGTCTTGCGCAGGCTCGAAAGCTCTTCTTCGATGACGGTCTCGGACACGAGCACGTTGGCCCAGCCGGCGCTCTGCCGTTGCGCCGTCAGAAGCGGCGTGCGGTAGAGGCGCACGCGCCCCGCGAAACCACCGCTCTTGTAGGTGCCAAAGAAGACCTTGGTGACCCCCGAATCGAAGCCCGTGCCGGATGACGTGAAGCCCTCCGCCTTGAAGTGCGTGACAAGCACGTGGTCCTTGGCGTCCTGGACGTAGGCATTGAGCACGTACGGGTTGTTCTCGACGATGCGCTTGATGCCCGTGCGCGAACCCTTGCGCCCCCTCCACCTGTTGTCGTTGCCCTTGACGAGCCAGCCGTCCCTACCCGCCGCGGCGAGCGCACGCGAGGCCTGTACGCCGAGCGCGTTGATTTGCTTTTCGAGCGCAGTGCCGGCCGAGCGGAGCACGACCAACGCATAGATGATGAGCATGACTGCGAGGCCGCCACCGACGGCCAGCGCAAAACGTGCAGCGATGCCCATACCTCTCGCGGGAGCACTCTTCCTCACAGCCATGTAAACCCCAACCAGCCGAGCCCGCACAGTGCCGCACCCGAGTAGAGGGCGAGAACAACATCGTCGAGCATGACGCCCCAACCACCGGGAAGCTGTTCGAGCCACCGGCCCGGAGGCGGCTTCAGTATGTCTGCGGCGCGGAACAGAAGGAACGCAGCACAATGCCCCGCGAACGTCAAAGGACGACCGAAGGCGAGATCCCAGGCCGCGACCGTGACCAGGTATCCGGCGACTTCGTCGATGACGACCTGCCCGGGGTCCTTGCAGTCGAAGTGCCGCTCGGCGAAACCGCCAAGGGCGACGCCGAGAGCCACCGCCAGGGCAGCAGCAGCCAGGAGGCCGAGCCAACCCGGCACGCCGGGGATGAGGACGATCGGGATCGCGAGCAGCACCCCGCCGAGCGTGCCAAAGGTGCCCGGCGCGACGGGCGCGAGCCCGAGGCCGCAGAAGGTCAGCACCGCGACCTTGCCTCGGTTGCCAGCGGTGTCAGACACGGTTGACAAAGGCGCAGCTACCTGGCCACTGACTCACCAGTCGAGTATCCCCCAAGCACGCCGCACGTAGTTGGCGCCCGACAGCACCGTGAACGCGAGCGCGATCCACATGCACCAGGTCGCCACCGGCAGCATCACGTCCCAGCCACACAAGTAGGCAGCGAGGGCCTGCACCCACACAGCCTGGAAGGTCATCTTCCACTTGGCAAACAAGTCGGCCGCGAAGCTCTTGCCCTGCGCCTCCGACATCGCACGCAGACTCTGCACGAGGAACTCGCGCGTTAGAACGACGACGACGATCCAGGCCGGCAGGATCGCGGCGACCTCTCGAACACCCAGGAACAACACCAGCGAACCGCAGATGAGCGCCTTGTCGACGAAGGGGTCGAGGATACGCCCGACGATCGACGTCTGTCCGTAGTGTCGGGCAACCCAACCATCCAGGCAGTCAGTCACCGAAGCGGTTAGCAACAGCGCAAACATCGGCCAATCGCCGGCGAAGGCGCCGCGCTCGACATCCGGCCGAGCGGCGAGCAGAGCGAAGGCACCAGCGACGAGGCCCAAACGCCCCAAGGTGATCGCGTTCGCCGCCTTCACGTGCCCGCGTTGGCAGAGACGCTGCCGTTGCCGGCGACACGCGCCGTCAGGTCATAACCATCCTGGCCAACGATCTCGGCCTCAAGCAACGTCGCCGACGGCAACTCCTGGTCCAGCCACACGCGACAATCGATGTCGGGAGCATCGGCGAAAGTCCGCCCCACGCTACGCACTGATTCCGGCGCACCGCTACCGGGCGCGACGTGCCCATCGACGAGCACCTGCAGACGCCGGCCAACGAGGTCGGCGTTGCGCGCTTCGATATTGCTGCGGGACAGCTCCATGATCGCAGCGATGCGTTCCCGGACAACGGCGTGCGGGACGCGCTGCGCATCGAGGTCTGCCGCCGGCGTGCCTTCCTCTTCGGAATACGAGAACACGCCGAGCCGCTCAAACTTGTAGTCCGCGGTGAGCTGTAGCAGCTCCTCGAAGTCCCGATCGCTCTCGCCCGGAAAACCGACGATGAAGGTCGAACGCACCGCTACCCCCGGCACTTCATCGCGCAGCCGATCGAGAATGCCACGCACCTGCTCGGACGAGACGCCGCGCTTCATGGCCTTGAGCATCGGCGCCGCGATGTGCTGGATCGGAATGTCGATGTAGGGCACGACCTTGGGGTTCTCGCGCAACTGCTCGGTAATCCGCGAGGACACGGTGTGCGGGTAGGCATAGAGCACACGGATCCACTCGATGCCGTCCACACCGGACAACGCTTCGAGCAAGTCCGCCAGGCGTCGCTGTCGGCCGGGCCAATCCATACCGAAGGCAGTGCTGTCTTCGGCGACGAGGATGAGTTCCTTGACGCCGCCCGACGCCAGCCCCCTTGCCTCCTCGACCAGAATTTCGATCGGCTTGCTGCGCTGCCGCCCACGGATCGACGGGATCGCACAGAACGTACAAACCTGGTCGCAACCCTCGCCGACACGCAAGTATGCGTAGGACCGCGGCGTCAGCACCAGGCGCGCCACGTCAGCCGTGTGGCCCTTGAGGTTGCCGCCACGTGCATCGTTGACGAAGCGGTC